>JAEINX010000157.1 GCA_016342645.1 Bacteroidales bacterium
GTTAATAATATTAAGCATCCTAGCGCCACTTTTCTCGATAAGCTGAATGTACTCCTGTTGTTCTTTGTCAGTCAAATGAGGTTCTTTCAGTAGTCCGGCAAAACCCAGAATGCCATTCATCGGGGTGCGAATTTCGTGGCTCATATTGCAAAGAAAAGCTGTTTTCAACCGGTCGCTTTCCTCTGCTTTTTTTCTTAATGTAATTTGCTCATGCTGATATTGTTTTAAGTCCGTAATGTCTGTAATGGTTCCAATATATCCGATTATTTGATTTTGATTATTAAATTCGGGTACAGCCCGACCCAATACCCATTTTATTGAGCCGTCAATTAATAAGAATCGGTATTGAGATTCTGATTTTCTTTTTTGAATGGTAGCCAATTCCCATTCATTTTTGATTTGTTCAATATCGTCAGGATGAACTGCTTTTAACCATCCATTTCCAAGTGCTTCATTCATTGATAAGCCTGAAATTTCACACCATTTAGGGTTTACAAATGTTGTGTACCCATCAACACGTGTATGAAAAATACCAACTGGAGAAATATTTGTGAGTGTTTGATATTTATTTTCCTTCAATTTAACTTCTTCAGAACTTTTAATTGCATCAAGGCTGACAATTTCAAATTTCTGTCGATAAGTTAATGGTTTAAAGACATCATTTATCTTAAAGTAATTGGTATTGAATTGCTTCGTGTCAAAATATCTCAAATAAATACTAAAGATAATACTATAAAAAATCACAAAAACACCTTTTGAAATTAAGCCCGATACTAAAATCGTATTTAAATTATTGTAGTTCCAAAATGCTAGAATCGAAAAGAAAAAAGTATCGAAACTCACAACTATCAACATGGTTGAACAGATTTGCAAAAACAATCTTGTTAAGTATCTGGATATAAATTCATAGATAATGATAATGAGCAAGGAATCAAGAAAAAGCGCTACTGTGCCAACAAATAATACCCAGGCACTATTATCAAAAAGATTTGTTGAAATATTAAATGGATTATATGTAGATGATTCTTTAATATTCCAGCCAAATGATTCTATGAGTAATGACATGATAATATTTGTAATCAACAGCGCATAAATTATCTTTCGGGTTTCGCTTGCATCTTCCTTAATGTAAATAATTAAGACGGCAAAAAGGGACGCAGTAAACAAAACAGATGAACCGGGCGATACAAGGAAGTTTTGTGCGATTTCTACATAAACCGTACTGGCAAGAAAGACTTGCATAAATTGAAATAACCCTATACAAGCAAAAAGTATCCCTATTCCCAGTTTTTTTCGAAAGTAGAAAAGAAAAAGAATCAATAGAGAAACTATTGTACCTTGTAAAAAAAATATACTTATTTGATAGTAGTTCATGACGCAAAGTTATTAAAGTATAGAATAAAGTCATAAAGCACTCTAATTCCCTTCTGGTTTTTCAGCATTGGCTGTAACTTATAAATAATTACTACGCTATAGGCGTTATTTCGCATTTACCTATTGTTATTATTTTTATTAATTTACTGATTAGTATTATTTCTTTGTTTTTATATAAATGTTCATGATTTTATTGGGCAAATATAAGTAATACATTTCAAATATTCAAGTTATCTAAAGGACTTTTTATCTTTTGCAAATGCTTATTTGCTACGTGCGTGTATATTTCTGTTGTTTTTGATGAACTATGGCCCAGCAATTCCTGTATATATCTTATATCAACTCCTGCTTCAAGCAAATGTTTTATAAGGTGTGACGTAAAACATGGGATGCACCTTTTTTAATTACTCCGGCTTTTTTTATGCTTTTTCAGATAAACTGACAATTTCAAGGACTATAAAAAAAACATAACTCTAACTATTTCAAAACTCTAATCAACTTGACAATATTTGTAATAATAAGACCTGATTTTTTATATATTGATTCGTAGAATTTTTGCATTCTCTATCTGTGTCAGTTTATGAGGCCTGATGATCTGCTTATAACTCAATTCCTTTTTAAAAATAAAGTTATAGTAGTATTTTATTTCATTTTTCTTACTTTTGTTTAAATATTTTAAGAAATATTTCCTGCAGAGGACGCAGATAAACGCATTATAAATCAGCGTAGTTTTCGGGAATAAAATATAAACAAATGAAAGACGAAAATATAATTTACGGAATAAGGCCTGTTATTGAAGCAATTCTTTCAGGAAAAGAAATCGAAAAATTGCTAATCCAACAGGGCCTTAAATCAGAAGGTTATAATACTTTAAGAACATTGATTAAAGAGCAAAATATACTCTTTCAATTCGTACCAATAGAAAAGCTCAATCGAATAAGCCGTAAAAATCACCAGGGAATAATTTGCTACATCTCCCCTATTCAATACCAGGACATCGAAAATTTAATCCCCATAATTTATGAGGATGGGAAAATTCCTTTGATTTTAATTCTTGATAAAGTTAATGATGTTAGAAACTTTGGAGCTATTGCCCGCACAGCTGAATGTGCAGGGGTTGACGCAATAATTATTCCCGAAAGAGGCTCGGCAATGATAAATTCCGATGCGGTGAAAACTTCTGCCGGAGCATTACTAAAAATCCCTGTTCACAGAAGCAAAAACCTGAAAATCACTATTTCTTTTTTGAAAGAAAGCGGGCTTCAAATTATTTCAGCAAGCGAAAAAGCAGATGAAAAGTATTATGATCCCGACTATTCACAACCGACAGCAATTATTATGGGCTCGGAAGAAAGCGGAGTTTCAGGCGAATATCTTAAACTTTCGGACAAAGAGGTGCAAATCCCGATAATTGGTGAAATCAAATCGCTAAATGTTTCAGTCGCCACCGGAATAATTATTTATGAAGCCCTTAAACAAAGAACTTCCTTAAAATAAAATAGATATTATAAAATTTCTCAACAAAATATCGGAAAAATCATTGCTTGCAGTTATAATTATAAATGCAACAATACTTCGTTTTTACAAATATTCATCATTTTCGTTAAGCAACGATGAACTAAGTGCCCTGCATCGTCTTCAATTCGATTCATTCGGCGAGATGATTGAAAAAGGCGTTAAACTCAACGACGTTCATCCGGCAGGTGTTCAGACTTTTCTATTTTTCCGGACAAAACTTTTTGGGTTTTCTGAAGGCCGTTGTTCGCCTTCCGTTTATTCTTAGCGGAATTGTTTCGATGTATCTTGTTTACCTGATAGGAAAAAAATGGTTCAATAAAAATACTGGACTGCTATCAGCTCTTTCTATGGCTTTTTTGCAATTTCCTTTAATTTACAGCCAATTGGCAAGGCTTTATAGTCCGGGATTATTGTTTTCTCTTGCTACGGTTTGGTTCTGGACTTTGTTAATTAAAGATAAAAAACAAATGGGGAAAAGTTTTTCTAACAATTTATATTTCCAAATCATTTACCCAAGGGGATAAAATAAAAACTTATGTGTGGAATCCCGGAAAAGAAAATTTTTATGTTGATGATTTTAAAATAGATTTTTATAAATAGAAGTTTAATTTAGCTGCTAAATACACAATTAATTAAAATGGACAAAATACAAATTATAGACGTAAATCCGGATAATGTTCGTGAACAAACTCTTTTTTGTATAAAAGACATCAAGAAGCCGGAATTTGAAAATAAAAAAAAATGGTTTGAAAAGGCCTACAAAGATGGCCTTAGAATAAAAATTCTAAGAGATCAAACCGACAGGCCAATCGCATTTATCGAATACGTACCCGCTGAATTTGCATGGAGGCCCGTTGATACCGATAACTTCATGTTTATTCATTGCATGTATGTTTATTCCAATAAAGATAAGAAAAAAGGCTATGGTTCAATACTTGTGAAAACTTGTGAGGATGAAGCAAGAGAAAAAAATATGCACGGAGTGGCCACCATGACAAGCAAAGGAAGTTGGATTGCCGATAGTCGTTTGTTTGAAAAAATGGGATATATTGAAACCGAAAAAAAAGACAGATTTGAGCTTTTGGTGAAGAAGTTTGACGAAAATTTTCCCAAGCCAAAATTTATAGACTGGACTCAAAATCGGAAAAATTACCTCGGCTGGCATCTTCTTTATGCCGACCAGTGCCCATGGAATGAACCCTCAGCCTTAGCTCTGAAAAAAACAGCCACAGAGTATGGAATTGATTTACAAATAAAAAAAATTGATACTGTGCAAAAAGCAAAAGCCGCTCCATCGGGCTTTGCTGTATTTAATCTTTTGCATGATGGTAAATTATTAGAAGATCATTATTTAAGCGCAACAAGATTCAAAAATATTCTGAAAAAGGAGTTGAGTTTGTGATTTATTTATCTGTTTTTATTTTGATAGGATTTACAGGATTACAGGTTGACACTCTCCCGAAAAGTATGTAAATTAAAATTTTATTCATTTTTCCCTTCTCCCTACGCATCCCCCTCCCTCTATACCTACTCTATTGACATTATTCCAATTATAAGTAATAACTTCAAAATAACTTCATCAAAACCTAATTAAGTTTCGACTTTAAAAAATGCAGATTTAAATACATTATTAACAAATTGTTGTTGATAAAAAAAAGGCTATATAGTAAAATTGAATTAAATAAAAGAGCAAATAAAATACGAGTTACATTTTTCTTGTATTTTTAGTCTATTATACCTATATTTGCTGGTTAATAAAATATTTGTGCAATAAATAAAGGAATTATAAAATGTTAAAATCAATTCTTACAGGATATATTGATAGCGCATTATCTTATGCTGAGTACGATAAATTGGAAGATGGGACTTTTTCCGGACGAATTCCAAAATGTAAAGGAGTTATTGCCTTCGGGAAAACATTACCCAAATGCGAAAATGAATTACAGTCTATTCCTGAAGACTGGATTTTAGTTGGTTTAAAATTAGGACATCTAATCCCTATTATTGATGAATTTGATTTAAATAAGGAACCTACTCATGAATCAATGGCAACCGTGTAAACATAGGATTTTCATTAAACGATTACTAAAACTTGGTTACGATGGACCATATTCAGGAATCCGTCATCATTTTATGATATTTGAAAACTATCGTTTAATATTACTTCAAATTCTAAATATTCAATCTCTCAATTAAGAATGATGATTAATGAAATAGAATCAATTATTGATAGTTCAATTTCTGCTGATTTTTGGAATAATTTGGTATAACAATAATAAATTATAAAACTAACAAGGAGAACTTACTATGAAAAACAATTTACTTTTTACCTGTATTTTAACACTTAGCCTGTTATTTAATCTTCTTCCTGCAAGCACTCAAAATATTCCGGATTTTCTCGTGAATGAGCAAGTTGGAATTAACGGATCTGACCAGTCCATACCCTCAATTGATGGTGATGGAAATGGAAACTATGTTGTTACTTGGCAGGATAAGCGCAATGGTAGCAGTTATTATGATATTTATGCTCAGATATATTTAAACAATGACACAATACCGAGTTCCAATTTTAAAGTCAGTAATGAGCAGGGAAATGCAAGCCAGATAAATCCTTCAGTAACAGTTTCATCTGACATGAGTTTTGTAATTGCCTGGGAAGATAAAAGAAACGGCGATTGGGATATTTATGCACAACGATTCGCTAACGATGGAACAGCTATCGGAGAAAATTTCAGGGTTAATGATGATCTATACATCCAAAGACAAGTACAAGCAAGTGTTTCAATTGACAGTTATGGAAATTTCGTAATAGTATGGTCGGACGAAAGAGTTGGTGACAACTGGGACATTTATTACCAACGATATTCAAACGATGGAACAGCACTTGGAACCAACGTTAAAATTAACGACGATTCAGGTTACAATTTCCAGTATTGGCCCACAGTTTCCTGTGATAAAAACGGAAATTTTATTGCAAGCTGGGCTGACGGCAGAAATACAAACTGGCGAGATATTTATGCTCAACGATTTTCGGCTGACGGCACTCCTTTGGGTAATAATTTTTTAGTAAATACCGATACTGAAGGTAATAATCACCTGCGAGCAAGTATTGCCATTGAGGAGGACGGAAACTTTATTATAGTTTGGGAAGATAATCGGAATGGATATGAAGATATCTTTGCTCAAATGTATTTAGCAGATGGTTCTACAATTGGAGACAATTTTAAAATTAATGACGACACACCCAACACTTCACAGAATAATGCTTCTATTTCTATGGATTTTGAAGGAAATTTTGTTGTTTGTTGGGAAGACAGACGCAATGATTACAACGATGTCTATGCACGGCGTTTTTCAAACGAAGGAATACCGATATCGGACGATTTTAAAGTAAACAACGATTTTACAAACCAAAAGCAAGAAAATTCGGATATTAAAGTTGACGATAACGGGAATTTCATTATTTGCTGGGAAGATCACCGTTTCGGATATTTTGGCGAAATTTACTCACAATCTTACTCAAGCGATGGGACACCAATTAATGAAAACATTATTGTTAATGATGATGTTACAAGTGGAAACCAGGAGTGGTCGGCAATAGCAAAAGATACCGAAGGAAATTTTATTATTGCTTGGGTTGATAGCCGCTCACTTGGAAAAGGAATATATGCTCAACGCTATTCGAGCGAAGGAATCAAAGTGGGAAATAATTTTATAGTTAATGATGATACTATTAATAATTGGGTTCAAAGGCCTTCTATTGCAATAAATTTAGACGGCAGCTTTGTAATTACCTGGGCCGATTTTCGTGAAGCGGAAATATATAACATTTATGCTCAACGATTTTCTAATGATGCTACGCCGATTGGAGATAACTTTAGAGTAAATTTCTTGAGTGCTACTTTAAATTACAATCCGAAAGTTGTTTGCAAACAAAATGGTGATTTTATTATTTGCTGGGGTGATTGTGATGAAGGTGGCAAGAATAATCCATATTCACAATCTTCGCAAATTAACAAAGTTTCATGCAGGAATAATAAGGCTGAAAAATTATATGGTGCCCCTAATATTTGGGCCCAACTATATTTGAATGATGGAACGCCTCTCGGCGAAAATTTCAAAGTTAATGATGACGGAGGACTTACCTCTCAGCAAAGGCCGGATATGTCAATTGATTCCTATGACAATTTTGTTATTGCCTGGGAGGATGAGCGAAACGATATTTGTGAAATATTTCTTCAAAGATATTTAAGTGATGGAACTCCGGTTGGGAGTAATTTCAAGGTTGAAGATGCTATTTTGAGTGATTGGCAATTAAATCCATCAATCGCTTCTGAAGCCTCAGGTAACTTTTCAGTTGCATGGCGAGATTACCGAAACGAAAAGTGCGACATTTTTTGCAGACGATTTTCAAATGATGGAACTCCTTTGGGTAGTAGTTTCCAAGTTAATAGCAATGATGAAGATATTAATCTTTACTATCCCTGCATTTCAATAGGAGAAAACGGCAATTTTATCATAGCATGGACTGACAGCCGAAATGGGACTAAGGATATTTTTGCCCAAAAATACCTTAATAATGGAGATCCTTTTGATGATAATTACAGGATTACAAATAATGATGAAATGGAACAAAGCGTATGCGAAATAGTTTTGGCTAATAACAGAGTTTACTCTACATGGCAGGATAATAAAGATGAAAATACAGGTTTTGATATTTGGGCAAATGTATTGGATTGGGGATATTCGGAACAGGAAATAAGTTTACACGAAGGATATCAGTTTATTTCCTCAAACATTTATCCTGATAATCCGGATATGTTGATTGTTGTAGAAGAAATATTAAATGACAATCTAAGTTTTATTAGAAATTCTTCAGGCCAAACTTTTCAAAAAATCGGCCCGAATTGGGTAAACGGAATTGGTGATTGGATGGTTTCGGAAGGATACCTTGTAAAAATGTTTTCTGCTGATTTGTTTACAATTGATGGTACTTGCGTTGATCCCTCAACACCTATCATAGTTGAACAAGGCTTTCAATTTGTAAGTTATTTCCCTGAAAATGCTATGGATGCATTGATTGCATTTGAAACAATCACTAACGATAATCTTGATTATATTAGAAATTCACAGGGCCAAACTTTACGAAAAATCGGCCCCATCTGGGTAAATGGAATTGGTGATTGTCAACCCAGTGAGGGATATCTTGTTAAGATGTTTGCCTCCGGTGAAATTATTTATCCCGCTTCATCAAAATCAAGCGGTAAAA
>JAEINX010000158.1 GCA_016342645.1 Bacteroidales bacterium
AAGAAATAAAACTTAAACAAGATGCAATAAAAGTAATCATTATTATTTCCTCCAGCACATCAAAATATTATTTAGCCATTCATTTCCTGCAGTATCTACTATTTGAAATTTATTTGTATTTTTGAAATTTTTCAACACGATGCGAAAGATATTTAAGGTTCATGCTGAGTAACGGTTATATTTTCATATTTAGCGTTTTATTATTTAACTTTGTAACAAAAAAAGAATGATTTGTAAGTTAGAAAAGAAAGACATTGAAGAATTTAAAACAACAAATATTTTACCTCAAACTCCTTTCTGGGGACGTGTAAAAAGAAATCAAGGATTTATACCAAAGGGATTTGAATTAACCATTTCAAAGGACTTATTGGTTGGTACAGCTAATTCTTTAGAAAAAAAAGGAGACGATTTATTAGTCTTAATTAAGTACGTAGATAATAATACTTGTTTTGCATATGTTCCATACGGACCGAAATTAGAACCTACATTTGAAAACCAAGGATTATTTTTAGAACAACTGTCTGAATCAATTAAATCGTTTCTTCCTTCTAATTGCATTTTCATTCGTTTTGATTTAATCTGGGAGAATCAATGGGCTACTGAAGAAGAATATTTTGATAGTACTGGGAATTGGATTGGTCCGCCACCCAATCATACTCAAGAATACAGAATAAACTTTAATACGGTTAATTGGAATTTACATAAAAGCATAGTTGATTATTTGCCAAAAAACACCTTTTTTCTTGATTTGACTTTAACGGAGAAGGATTTACTTTCTAATATGAGATATAATACAAGATATAACGTAAGAAAAGCAAATAAAATTGGGATTAAAGTTCGAGAATATGGAATTGAACATATTGAAGAATGGTATAAATTATATCATGAAACTGCAATTCGGCATAATATGTCTATACAAAATCAAGAATACTTTTCTACTATTATGAAGAATCAGGATAATAGCAAAAAAGGTGTAAGCATAAAGATGTTAATGGCTGATATTGATGGTGAATTTCTTTCATCTATGTTTTTGGTTTTAACAAAGAAAAGAGGGACATATTTATATGGTGCATCTACTTCGTGTAAAAATGACTTAATGGCAAGCTATGCACTTCAATGGGAATCGATACGTATATCAAAAGAATGGGGATGTACAGAATATGATATGTTTGGATCTGCACCAAATTTGAATCAGGCTCATCCTTTACATGGTGTACATGTTTATAAGAAAGGATTTGGTGGAAATCTTTATCATGGAATGGGGTGTTGGGATTACCCATACAATCAAAAATTATATGAGTTATTTAGAATACAAGAGGTTAAAAAGTAATAAAGCACGAAAGCCTAATAATGTATTAAAATAATAGCCGGTTCAATAGTAATTTCAAGGGTTGCCGCCCGCTTCAACTTTCTTGTAACTTGACAGGAAACGAGCCCGCAGTCTGCTACAATTCTTATATGAACCTTTAAATAAAAATCAACCAGAATACCTCTCATCCCCCATCGTAAACAACTCCACACCTCCCAATTTATCATCCGCTCCGAATACTGTCATTTCCTTATCAAAAAGTTTATGAGGATTAAACATGGCATTTCTGTACTTACAATAAGCCTTAAATTTTTCTTTAAAAATCTGGGGAGTAACATATTTACGTTGTGTTTTTTTTCTAAAAAAGTATCCTTATATAAGATTTTTGTTTCTTATAAATACATTTGCATATCATAGAAAGAATTTTTCATTCCTTAGAAACTATTTTGTATGACTAAGAAATTTGTTTCTTTATCTTATGATTGGCTATGAAAAAAAATAAAGGAGCCGAAATTGTTTTACGATTCCGTTGTTTATAACTTCAGGATCATTTCAAACTGACCACCATTTGGGAAGATACTAAAATTCTCAAGAAATTGTTTCATTCCAGCATCTTTGTTTTCAATATTAATGATTTGAAAATTATCAGACTGATTTGCAGCAATTAATTTTTTGAAAATTTGGGAACCGATTCCTTTCCTGCGAAAATTATTATTAACAGCAATTTGGGGAATATCGCCATTTGATTTTTGTAAAAAACCGAAACCGACAAGTTTTTCATCTTTATAAGCGGCAACTTTAAAATATGAATCATAACTTCTTTCAACCGCCTCCTGATTATTTTGCCACGAAGGTTCAAAATCGTAAAAAGAAATTGCTTTATCCCAGTCAAATTCATCAATTTCTTCAATTCTGATATTATCAGGGCATTTAGCAAAAGCTGAATTATTAATATCACTTTTTGAAAAAACATAATAATCAAACTCACGAATCACCTCAAAACCTTGTTTTTTATATAATTCATAAGCAACCTTGTTTTGCTTCAAAACTTCAAGCAGGTATTGTTTAATATTATTTTGTCTTAAAACAGGAAGCGATTCCTGAAAAATCCGCTTCGCCAGTCCTCGTTTTCTGTAATCCGGTATTGTTCCGGTTCCTGTGTCGTAAGCTGTCGGCAATCCATTCCACAAACCTATTCCATTCAACGTAAATCCAAGCAGTCGTTGATTTTCAAAAGCACCAAACGACAAATCCCTGTTCATTCCTCTTCGATTCATCATAAACAAAAAATCATCATAACTTGGATTAAATTTAACTTGATAATCAGAAAATGCTTCAACGAAAGTTTTATAAATTTCTGTTAAGCTTGTATTGGATAAAGAATTAATATTGATCATGTTTTTATTTGTCTTTACAAATCTAAAAAAAAATAAGAATTGAATTTTATATGTTTATTTGATGGTCATTGGTTGTCATTAAAAGCAATTATTCATATTTCAATGATGATGCGGGATTGGCTCTTGCTGCTTTATTTACCTGATAAAACACCGAAATAAATATTATGAAAATCATAGCTAAAACCGGCACAAGAAAAAACCAATATCCAAAGTTGATACGATATGCATAATTACCAAGCCAATTATCCATAATTAAATATGAAATGGGGAAAGCAATCAAAATGGCTATAAAAAATAGCATCAAATAATCTTTAGATAACAGAGAAAAAATTTCTTTTAATCCGGCACCAAGTACTTTGCGAACTGCAATTTCTTTTGTCCTCTGCAAGGCAAAATACAGCGAAAGCGCAAAAAGTCCGAGGCAAGCAATAAAAATTGCTAAAACCGAGAATATTGCAAATGTTCGGCCAAATTGTGTATCAGATTTGTACTGCTCATCGTAATGTTTATCCAAAAAATAATAATCAAAAGTATTACCCGGAAAAAAATCAGCAAATTGTTTTTCGATATAGGCAATAGTTTCTTTCAAATTTTGGGGGTGAACTTTTATTGAATACTTTTTAAGAAATCGCGGGTGAGGAAGATAAGTATAAATTATCGGGCCAAATTTTTCTTTAAGCGAACGTTGATGATAATTTTCGATTACCCCGATAATTTTCTTTGTCGATCGCCAGTTAGGACAATTTAATTCTTCGTTTAAAGCATCTTCAGGATTTTCAAAACCAAGTAGTTCACAGGTTTCCCTATTTATTATGTGCCCTAAAAGATCAGTTTCGCTGCCTTCGGTAAAATTACGTCCGGCGAGGAAATCAAAATCATAATAATCTAAAAAATTATGATCAACATGAATAACCTGTAAAGTCCTCGAAGCTTTCTCATCATTATTGCTTTGTTTTATATAACCGTTAGTAAACCAAACCTCGTCTCCCGGTACAAAATATGAAGCACAAACATCGCTGATAGCAGCATTTAGCAGTAATTCATTATTAAAACTCTTTTGCTGATGAATCCAGGTTGAATCAAAAGAAACAGGGCCTTCAACAATTAAAGTTTGCTCCAGATTAACTCCCAGATACTGGTTTTGCATGTATTTCACTTGTTTAAAAACCGTCAATGTTCCTGAAATCAAAATTATGGAAATAACAAATTGAAAAATTATCAAAGCTTTTCTCAAAATGTTTCCCTTGCCTCCCGAACTCATTTTTCCTTTTAAAACAACAATTGGTTTAAAAGAAGACATAATAAAGGCAGGATATAAACCCGATAAAATTGTGCCGGTTAAAATTATCAAAGCAAAGGCGAGACAAAATTCAAGGTTTCCAAATAATTCTAAACTAATGTTTAAACCGGTGAAGTCATAAAAAACCGGATGTATGACAATTACAATTAGTATAGCAACGAGTACAGCTATCAGATTAAGCACCAATGATTCTAACAAAAATTGCCTAATTAATTGTGTTCTGCTTGCACCCGATACTTTTCTCAATCCAACTTCTTTTGATCGTTCAAGTGACCGGGCAGTTGCCATATTTATATAATTTACCCAGGCAATTATAATTATCAAAAATGAAATAATCAGTAAAAAATGAACTGTTTTATGATCGCCGTTAACCTCCGCTTCACCCGGAAAATTTGAATATAAATGAATGTCTTCAACAGGCAAAAGATAAAACTTCATAGCTTGGTTTTGCTCACGTAATTCTTTACCAATCCTATCATCAACAAATTTATCAATTTTTGTTATAAGTTCATCGGTATCTGTATTTGGTTCTAACAACAAATAAGTCAAAGCAATGTCAACCCACCATGAATCCTCAGTCCATTTGCCATACCATTCAACCATTGTCTGAAATGAAAACAAAATATTAAATTTCAGGTGAGAGTTTTCGGGAACATCTTCAAAGACACCGCTTATTGCCAAAGTCCGGCGATTATTAAACTTTACCATTCTCCCGACTGCATCTCCGTCGGGAAATAGTTTTGTAGCGAGACTTTCTGAAATTACAATTGAAAAAGGTTCAGTCAGAACTTTATCAGGATCTCCCTGCAATAATTTATATGAAAAGACATTAAAAAATGAAGAAGTAGCAAAAAAAGCTTTTTGTAGTTTATGATTATGTTCGCCATAAGAAATTACACCTTCTAATTGATAGTTGCTAAGAACCACATAATCTTTAACTTCGGGAAAAGCGTCAGGCAAAAGCGGCCCTAAAGCATCACAAACGGTTGCCATTTCTTCGGCAAGTTCGCCCTGACTAAACCTGTCGCCACGAAGACGATAAATATTCTCGGATTTCTCATGAAAATTATCATAAATTAATTCGTTTTCAACATATTGAAAAATCAACAAACTGGCTGCAATTCCTATTGCCAAACCAAGAATATTAATAATCGTAAAAATTTTATTTTTAAATAAATTCCTTAATGCGGTTTTTAGATAATTTCTGAACATAAATTTCGATTTTCAATTAATTTTATTCTTATCTCCAAAATCATACCGAATATAATAATAATTTGATTTCGAGTAAATTCAATATTCTACAAAAATAATATAACAAAAATATGTATAATATCGAACAATTAATAGTTCTTTATCGAACACCGAGGATAAACGAATGAATTATATTATTCAATCATTTACGCATTCTCTCATTTATACATTTCCTCACCAACATCCCTATTCACCAAATCCGGTGAAAAAGCCGGAAGACAAACTGCAATATACTCAGCACCTTCATCAAAAGGAGAACTATATTGAACCCATTCATTTTTGGAAATCAAAACAGCTTGCCCTTCTTTTACAAAAATAGTTTCATTTTTAGTTTTGATCCTCAAAACACCTTTTAAAACTACTGTATATTCATCAAATTCCGGGCATTGACCGGATTCAACCCATCCTGCGGGGCTTTTCATTTTGGCAATACTAACAGATTCCGTCTTACTGTTTATTCTTCCAAAATATTCTTCAATTTTTTTGGGCTTGTTACCCTGAGCAGTAATAATTGACGGAGAAGTAATAATAATAGTTGGCATTTGATTTATTTTTATGATTAAAACTATTAGCTAAAATAAGATATTTTTTCAATTTTATAAAACAAACTTATACAATGTCTATCCCTAAATAAGGTTGACCGTTTTTGTTAAACAATTATTATTAATTAAATTCTTACGAAAGTCTATGCTTCAAGAAAAAACATCTTCATCATGCCTTTGCCTTTAATTTCCATAGGTTTCCGTGTAGTAAAACTGAATTTATCTTTTAATAATAAGTAAGTAGTTTCAGAAACATTAATTCGCATAGGTTCCGAATTGCTTTCCATTCGTGAGGTGGTGTTGATCGTATCGCCAAACACATCATAAATATATTTCCTGACGCCTACAATTCCACCAACAACTTTTCCGCTGTGAAGCCCGATACGGATTTTCCAGTTGATTTCGGTATTTCCGTTTCTTTTAATTAAATACTCTCTTATTTCAAGAGCAGCCTTTGCAAGGTTCTCAGCGTGGTTCTCATTTTTAACTGGCATTCCGCAAACGGCCAGGTATGCATCGCCTATGGTTTTGATCCTTTCGCAATTGTTTTTCTCCATTATATCATCAAACTCAGTAAAAATATCGTTAAGTTCCTGAATCAAAACAGCAGGTTCGAGTTTAGTAGAAGCAGTTGTGAAGCCAACAATATCTGAAAAATATACAGAAACATTATCGAAACTCTCAGGTTTTGAATAACCGTTTTCTTTTAGTTCGTTTACGACTCGCAAAGGTAAGGTGTTTAGAAGCAATTGCTCGGTTTTTTCTTTCTCATGCTCAAGTTCGATTGTGCGTTCTTTTACCTGTATTTCAAGTTTTTCTTTTTGTCCGGCCAATATTCGTTGTTTTTCGTGCTCCTGTTCCAGAGTCTTGGCAGATAACAAACGCACCTGTTCCAATTGAATTTTCAAATTTTTATTGGTCTTAGCAAAATCTATTGCCAAATAAACCGACATGGAAATAGGTATGCTAACAATTGCAAGCAGGAAAAATGCCAAAAAAATCAGGATAAGCGAACTTGATTTGAGCATTGTATTACCCATAATTATTACTATTATTACAATGATTGCCAAGAAGGTAATGAAAAATAAAACTCCCGATCCAATAATCCAGATACCATCTTTCTTTTTAATAATAGCCCAGATAATAATTCTAATAACTTCGATACTAGCAATTGCAATATTAATTGTAAGCAAATAAGATTTCCATGAAACATTTATGTAAAATCCTATAGTCGTAATAATCGCCGACAAACATAAAACCCAGAAAATTATTGGTATTCGCTTATAAAACAAGGAATATAACATTCCAACAAGTGGAACCATAAACCATGGAAAAAATAGTGAAACATAGAATTTTGTAGCAGTAATAAATCCGGGATTAAACAAGGCATTAACTTCAATAAATATTGAAAACATTAAAATTGAGAAACCAAACGAAAATATACTGTAATACAGGTTTGCTTTATTTTCACGGAAAAATAAAAAAAGCAATAGATGTAAGGTTGCCAACACAAAGAAGATAAATAATAGTGCAACCATAAAATTTCCGGCAAACATCATCCCTATTTGTATTGTATTAACCATTTGCAGTGTAGAGATATTTAATAAAAAACCTACCTCATTTGCATTATATTTTCTGTAGCTATCAAAAGCTTTATGATTTGAATATCGAACTGCAATTACTTGATGAGGTTCATTGCTGAAACTGACAAGAAAAGGGAGATTTTTCTGGTTTTTGATTTTTTCTTTAATGCTGTCGGTACCAACTTCACCTAGTTTATGGATCAATTTTCCATTATGATAAATTTCAGATGCACCTTTCTCGTCAATTGTTATTGGATATGTTTTATCCATCAAGGATGAATCTATCTTTATATGAAGCCTGAACCAAGCAATTCCAGGAAAGAATTCTTCATCTTTATCTGCGAGTTTAAATCTTGTTGAAACAGTATCCCATGATTGGTCAGGAAAATCGAATGCTGCCCATGCCGTATCATCTCCGGGTTTGTATTTCCAAAATTTATCTAATGGAATCATCTCATCAGGAATACTATCAATTGTAAAATATTGAATGTTTTGAGACTTACCTGATAAATAAAATAAAATGATAATAATAAATATCGATAGGATTTTTATGATATTTCGAAAAAGATCAGATTCTTTCATAAAATGAAAATTTGCAGTGCAAGATAATTGTTTTTCCGAATCCTATAGAAAGTCAATCTTATTTTTTTTAAGAAAAACCAGGGCTGTTCAATTCTAAATAAATTGTTGATAACTATATAAGTTAAAGAAATCCAAGCTGTTTTCATAGAGTTCA
>JAEINX010000159.1 GCA_016342645.1 Bacteroidales bacterium
TCACCTGAAAATCCCGATATGCTTGAAGTTTTAGGAGTTAATTTAAATGATAATCTTGGTTTTGTTAGAAACTCTCAAGGGCAAATGCTACAAAATATTGGCGGCAACTGGGTAAATAATATTGGTGATTGGATAAATACGGAAGGCTATCTTTTTAAAATGAATAATGAAGATGTTTTGATAATAGAGGGAGAAACAGTTAATCCTCAAACTCCAATAGAATTAAATACGGGTTATCAGTTTGTTAGTTATTTACCGAGTGAAACAATGAATGCTTTGGAAGCTTTTGCCGGTATTTTAAATGACGATCTGGATTTTATTAGAAACTCAGAAGGAGGAATATTGCGAAAGATTGGGCCAAACTGGGTGAATGGTATTGGTGATTGTGAACAGGGAGAAGGGTTTTTGGTGAAGATGAATGGGGAGGGGGTTTTGCAGTACCCTTAAGGCTAAAGGCTAAAATTCAAAATTTAAAGGAAAAAGTATGGAAATGACTGAGGATAGAAATAGTGATTGAGAAGGAAATGAAAAATAAAAATCATAAAGTAAAAAGTCAGAAAAAGGGATGGCATCCCTTCGGAAGAAAAAGCCTGTAATAACCATACGTTTATCCTCATGAGGGATGCCATCCCTCTCTTCCTAAAGAGTCTACAAGCCCAAAGAGAAAGACCTCAATAAAAAACTTCTGAAATCTTTATTCGTTAATCGATATTCGATATTTTAAAAAAAAGTTAAAAAGGTTGTAAATGGCAAAAGAAAAAGCATAGAACTTTCTGAATAAGGTTGACCGTTTTCATGGATATGCTTCCAATATATCCTTTATAATAGTATTTCCCTTATACCTTATTATTTCAATCCTGAAATCTGCAAAAGCATTAACCAATTGTTTCTATTGTTACCCACCGACCTTTTTAACTTTATATCCTTCTTTAATTAGTATTTCAAAAACTTTTTCCCGAAAGTCACCTTGAATTAAAATTTCGCCGTTTTTCACTGATCCTCCAACTCCGCATTTCGATTTCAAATCTTTTCCTAATTGTTTAAGGTCATCATCATTTCCTTGAAAACTGGTGATTAATGTTACTTTCTTGCCGCCTCTTTGCTTTTTGTCTAACATTAGTCGCAAATTTTGTTGTTGTGGCGGAAGTGTTTCTATACTTTCATCTTCCTCATTTTCGTATTTATAATCAGGATTGGTTGAATAAACTATTCCAAAGCTTTTCTTTTTTGACATAGGGTAATTGATTATTGAATTTGGTTTTAATTCGTTTATGGTTTCGTTTTATATAGAACATTTATTTTATTGAACGCTGAGACACAGAGATGCAGAGATTTAATCTTTTATTTGAGAATGAGACAATGTTTTTCTCTGCAACTCTTCGACTCTGCATTTCATCTGTTTATATTTTTGTTGTTCATACATTTTATCAATTCAAGATGATGAAGCTTAAATTCTTCTGAATTCCCGCCATCCAGTATCCAGTATCCAACTTCATCTAAGGCACTATAACATTCAACGATAATGGATTAATTTTTATTTCAAGTTCTTTTGCAAGTTTTACAGGCTCGCCATCAATGTTTACTGTTGATTTTTTCTTTCGTTTAATAGTAATATTTTTGGCTTTTATGATCTCAATAAATCTTGATTTGTCGATTTGCTTCCAGTAAAGCAAATGAGCGGAAATTGGTAGTTCAACGAGAGGTACTTTTTTTACTATGCAAACATCAATCAAACCATCGTCTATTTTTGCATTTGGGGCAATAGTGGTGTCATAACCAAATTGGTCAGAGTTGGCAAAATTAATAATGAAAGCATTCCGCTGAATTTGCTTTCCGTCTATATTTATTTCGTAATCACGTGGTTTATAAAAAGGATACTCTTTTATTATTATTTTCAAGTATGATAAAAATCCGCGTTTTCTCGTTTTAGCAAATTTTTTAGCAACACGAGCATCAAAACCAATACCTGCAATACTTACAAAAACTTTATCGTTACAACTTGCCGTATCTATCTTTTTTATTTTAAATTGATTAATGACTTCAATTGCATTTTCGGGTTTCAAAGGAATTTTAAGATGATGGGCCAAACCATTGCCCGAACCAAGAGGAATTATTCCAAGAATAACATCAGTATTAATTATTGATTGGACAACTTCATTTATTGAGCCGTCTCCACCGACAACGATAATAATATCAAATCCTTCTTTTACAGCATTTCTACTTATTTCAATCGCATGATCTTTTCGCTTTGTGTTTTGTATTTTGTAAGTAAATTTATCCTTATCCAAAATATTATCAATCAAAGATTCAATTTTTTCTTTTACTGAAGGTTTGTATCCTGAGATCGGATTAATAATAAAAAGGATATTTTTTTTCATCTGTTTATATTTTGACAGGATTAACAGGATTTACATGATTGAAATGTTTTTTGTGTTTAATTTCAATCATTTGTCAATTTATTATTAATCATTCTATCATTATATTGCTGAATAATTGCCTTCAAAAATATTTCCATTTCTTTTACGACTCTATTTTCTTTTTCAATTAAATTATTCTTTAACAAATTATCTTTCTTAAAATTATATAAATAATGTGATTCTTTTCCATTAAAACTTAAAACGTAATCATCCTTAATTAATTGGTAATTTCCGTTCAAATAACTAACTGCAAAGTTATCTGATTTTGCCGTAAAAAGATCATTGCCAAAAGCAATAAAATCTTTATCATAATTTAAAAAGCTTAGAATACTTGGCATTATATCAATTTGCTGTGCAATTGTTTCGGCTGAACCTTGTAACCTACTATTTGGTTTATAAAAAACTATCGGGATTGAATAATTTCCAACCATAGTTTGGTATTCGGGATAATAGTTTTCGGAAGTATGATCGGCAGTTATCACAAACAAAGTATTTTCAAACCAAGGCATTTTTGAAGCGGTTTTGAAAAATTCACCGAGAGAATAATCTGAATATCCAATACTTTCGTGAATTTCCAGTTGTCCTTTTCTGAACTTATTTTTATGTTTTTCAGGGATTGAATAAGGATGATGCGACGAAAGTGAAAAGAAAACGGATAAAAAAGGCTCTTTTGTTTCATTTAATTCATTTGCAAAATATTGAAAGAATTCCTCGTCGTAAATCCCCCATTTTCCATCATAATCGTTTTCGTTATTATATTCGCTTCTACCATAATATTTATCGAAACCTGCCATTTTTGTAAAAGCTTCAAATCCCATTGTTCCATTTGTTCCACCATGGAAAAAAGCTGTCGAATAAGCTTTTTCTTTCAAAAGATTTGCAATACTGCTAACTTTGTTACCTGAATAAATCGAAGTAATAAAATCATAATTCATTAAAGTAGGAATCGAAGAAAGAATTGCAGGAATACCTTCAATCGATCGTTTTCCGTTAGCAAAGCCATTGAAAACCAAACTTTCGTTGATTAGGGAATCCAAGAAAGGAGTAAAACCTTTGTAATTTCCTATCGAGGACTCGAGATCAAGTTTGGGATTTAAAGCCGCAATATGCTCACTCGAAAAGCTTTCCATAATTATTATCACGACATTAAAATTCCTGAATTCTTCGAATAAGGAATCTGAAAAAACTTTATGAACAGGTGAATAAATACTGGCAGCTTCTTCCTCTTTTTTAAAATATTTAACGGATTTTAAAGCATTTTGATTTATTGTTTTTATTATCGAAAAGGGAGTATTTAATATTAAAGGCAGGTTTTTCCCCTCAGCATAAGTTCCGGCATGAATGATGCTAATTGGTTTTAATTGAAAGCCTCCACGAATTCCAATAATTGAAATAAACAAAAACAAAAAGAAAAATAATATTCTTGATGAAACCACTTTAATTGTTGATTTTTGAGAGCTTCTTAATTCAGCGTGAATTTTTTTACATAAAAATATCATCAGAAAAATGAAAGCCAACCAAATGAGTAAAATGTACCAGAAATCAATTATAAATTGTGGTATTAATCCTAAAAACTGAGAATCTTCATTTGCAAAATAATTAAAAATGTCGCCACTCGTGCGTTTAAGTGTGAACCGAAAATAAATTATATCTATAAAATTTGCTGCGAGTGCAATAGAATTAAATAAATAAAAAATAAAGCAGGTAATTTTCTGATATATTTTATTATAAGTGAAGTTAAACGGCAAAACCCATAAGAAAATTATTGGTAGGTTTACCATCATCAATGCAGAAATATCGAATCTTAAACCATAAAACAAGACTTCAAAAAAACCGCAAAATCCCAATTCAGAGAAATATGAGGGATTGAAAACCCACAATAATAATCTTGACATCCAAAAAAGATCAAGAATTATAGCAAGCTTCAATAACAAAACCCAATAAATATTTCCAGTGAAAATTGAATGCTTCTGCATTTTGCAAATTTACATTAAAACGAATAAACTATACATTTATCAACTTTCTAAAATTTCAAAAATTGTATTACTTTTGAAGCAATTTAAATTAAAGAGTTTATGTTAGTACTTGGAATTGCCGGTGGTTCCGGCTCCGGAAAAACCACAGTTGTAAAAAAAATGATAAAAAGATTGCCAAAAGGTTCAGTAACGGTAATTTCTCAGGATTTTTATTATAAAGACAACGGTCATCTTTCAGCCGAAGAACGAGCAAAAATAAATTTCGATCATCCGTCTTCAATTGAGTTTAAACTATTGGTGAAGCATATTGATGAGTTAATTAGCGGGAAAAAAATCGAAATGCCGATTTATTCTTACCTGACCTGTTCGAGAGCAGATGAAACAATGCCGGTTGAACCTACTAAAGTACTTATTGTTGAAGGAATATTGATTTTGACAAATCCGAGAATGCGTGATCGTTTCAATATTAAAGTTTTTGTCGATGCCGATGCCGATGATCGCCTGATGAGAATAATCTGGCGTGATATCGAAGAAAGAGGACGTTCGTTTAAAGAGGTGCTTAATCACTACGAAAAATATGTTAAGCCTATGCATCAATTATTTATCGAGCCTTCGAAAAGATTTGCCGACTTAATAATTCCCCAAGGTGGTGCAAATCAGGTTGCAATTGATATTCTTTCATCGCGAATTCATATGAAGTTAAATGATGACTAAAGAATTTTAAACCTTGATTTTGGAATTTTGATTTGATTATATCAATTTTTTATGAAAACTAAAATTCTAAAATCGAAAATGTAAAATATCAATTGAAATCATGGAAAAACAAATAAAATTTCAAAATAAAAAAATAAATTTCACAGATGAAGGAAGTGGAAATCCATTAGTCTTATTACATGGTTTTTTGGGATCGTTGGAAATTTGGAAAGAATTCTCGGCAGAGCTTTCAAAGAAATATAGAGTGATTTGCATAGATCTTCCCGGGCATGGAAAAACCGAAAACTTCTCAGAAATACATACAATGGATTTTATGGCCGAAATCGTTAAAGCTGTTCTCGATGAATTAAAAATTGAAAAATGTGTGATTGTAGGCCATTCAATGGGAGGTTATGCAACTCTATCATTTGCTGAAAAATACCCTGATTTTCTTCAAGGCCTATGTTTGTTTCATTCTCATGCAATGCCCGATACCCCTGAAGCAAAGATTAATCGTGAAAGAGCAATCAAAGCAGTTAGTTTAAATCGTAAAGGTTTTATCAATCAATTTATTCCTGAATTATTTTCTCTCGAAAATCTTGAAACTTTAAAAGAATATATTGAAGATCAAAAAGAAAAAGCAAGGCAAATACCCAAAGAAACAATAATTGCAGCCCAGAGCGGAATGAAAGAAAGAAGCGGAAAAATAAGTTTACTATCTGAAATTTCCGTGCCCGTATTATTTATCGTAGGAAAAAAAGACTCAAGAATTCCTATTGATAAAATACTTGTACAAACTGTTTTGCCTTCTCATTCTGAAGTTTTAATTCTAAGTAATGTCGGCCACATGGGATTTATTGAAGCCGAAGACAAAACAATAAAAACATTGGATTGTTTTATAAAAAAAATAATTTCCTGATTCAGAGAACATATTTGAAGACTTTATTAATAAATTCATTAAAAGAAATAATTTGAGTCGAATGAAATTTTTCGATACACAAAATACCCTTATCACCGGTGATGAGGTAATGTAAATTATTTTCTTTTGAAAAAGCAATGCGAAAAGTTTGTGATGTAGGCATGCGGCTTGAACATTAAAAGTTAATGGCCTTTTATTATGTCCATAATATCATCTTCTGTAAGTGAAATATCTTTAGGTGCAGTACATTGGTATCGCTCCAGTTTTTCTTCAGGTGAGTTATTTCAGGCAAATGATCAAATGAACTTCAATGCCTGTCAGATTTTATTGCTTACAATTGGCGAAGAATCAAAAAAAATTGAAGCCTTCCTGAAATTTCAGTTATCTTCTACTCCTTGGGAATTAATAGCAGGTTTGAGAAATCGTCTAACTAATGATTAATAGGGGTACAAACCCGGAAATTGTATTTTAAATTATCAAAGATTATCTTCCTGACCAAAAAAAAGCATTGATTCAAATGTTGAATTTTTTTGACTTTGACAATCAAACGATAGAAAAAGCTATCAGTTCAAAATTTTATAAACATATTGCGTATTTAAAAAATATACTTTGAAAAATACAGCTGATAATATCATTTATTTACTTACTTTTGGCGACTTAAAATATATAAAAAGAAATTAAGGGATGTAAAATTCATATTCTTAAAATAAAGGGGGATGGCCTATGATTGAAACAATAAAAATAGGTGCTTTAAAATGGCATCATATTCTTAATCCAACAGAGGAAGATTTTCAATATTTAACGGACACTTTTCACTTCCACCCTCTTGATATTGAGGATTGTCGCAGCCAAAACCAGCGTTCAAAAATTGATATTTACGATGATTACTATTTTCTAATTCTTCATTTTCCAAGTATAAAAAAAGAGGAAGTTTTTCTTAATACTAAAGAAGTTAAAATTTTCTGGGGCGAAGACTACATAATTACAATCGGCAAATCGCATTGGGTTGTTTCAAAAATGTTTGAAGAAGCAAAAGTCCAGGAAAAAAACAAGGAAGACTTCGAAGTCGGATCAAGTGATGCCTTATTATATAAAATACTTGAGCGACTAATGGCAGATTCTTTGTTCGTAATCAGGAAGATGGGCATTGAAATAGAATACATCAACAGAGAACTGTTTAGTAAAAAAGCAGAAAAAATTATTGAATTAATTTCTATAATTCGAAAAAATATCATTTTACTCAATACAATTTTTAAACCTCAATTACGGCTTTTCCATAAATTTGAAACTGGGCAAATTGAAGGTTATGCCGAAAATATGGAAGAATATTGGGGTAATATTCTTGACTATTATCAAAAAATCTGGGATTTGACAGAAGATTATGGTGAATTAATTGAAGGTTTCTCAAAAACTTTCGATTCATTGCAAGCCAATAAAATAAACGAAATAATGAAAGTTCTCACTTTGGTTTCATCCATTTTGCTTCCATTAACTTTTTTAACAGGACTTTACGGTATGAATGTTGGACTACCTTTTCAAAATAGCCCGTATTCATTTTGGTTAGTGATTATTGCAATGCTTGTTATTGCCTTTACAATGATAATGTTTTTTAAGAAAAAGCGATGGATGTGAAATCTTTTCGCAATTCCGAAATTCCATTACTCCATTACTCCACTACTCCACTACTCCA
>JAEINX010000160.1 GCA_016342645.1 Bacteroidales bacterium
TTAGGTTCTAAAATTCCTGCAATTCCAACATCGTTGGCAAGAGGTTCGCCTGCAAGGCCACCTTCAACTCCAAAAATTGTTTCATTTTGAATTATTCCAAGTAAGGTCCATAAACCGGGAGAATAAGTATCAAAAGCAGCAAGACCACCTGCAATACCTGTACCTGTTGTACTATATATTACAGCGTCAAAAGTAACTCCGGTCTCAGCACCTGTAGTTGGGTCCATTTGAACAATAATATCCTGGCTTGTGCCACCTGCTTGAGCAAATCCATAAAGCCATGGGCCATCATCGGTAGGTGTTACATAGGCAAATCCATAATAACTACTGTAAGCTCCACAGTTAAATTGATTAAGAATTCCGCCTGTACGGTCATAAAGAGTAATAGCATCGCTCCAGTTATTTCCATAGAATGCATCAAATTCCGGATTATAAGCAATTGCTCTTGTAGCAACGGCAGCAGTTAAAGTACTGATCAAAGTACCTGATTGCCCTTGGAAATCCATTTCAAATAAAGTAGTTGCCGCAGCAGCTCCATAGAAATAAGTTCCGTCATAGGCAATGTCTCTTACTGCAGCTTCACCGACAACAGGAAACGCTCCGAGGAAAGTACCGTCCATTTCATAACAGAAAAATCCATCACCATTCCATTTTGATGTATAGATGTATTCGCCATTAGTTTCTATACCTGCTTCACCTGATGCATCTCCGCATGCAAAGGAAAATTGGTCATCGAAAAGCTCATCAGTTACCGGTGTGTAATTTGAATTTGTTTTTGCAAGTGGGTCAACATCAACTACAGTTGTCATACTTGCCATTTTTTGCTGTATTTGCATTTGTGTGTGCAATTGAGCAAACAATACTGACGATCCGAGGATCATCAAAATAATTAAACTAGAAAGTTTTTTCATACGTTTTAAATTTTTAGTTGTTAATTAATTTTATAAAAAAAGGCATGCCTAAGTAGAGGATTAAGCATGTATATATTAAATTATGTGCTTCTTCAGCTAATATAATAATTATACTTTTGATGCTCATTATAAAATACAACCAGTTTTTATCTAATTATATTGACCACAAATATAGTTTTTTTTTTTAAACAAAAAAAAAATGTAATAAATATTTATTTTTTTTAGGGATAAATAAGTCCTCCATCGGAAAACATTTTTACAAGGTATCCCTCCCCGGGTTTAGTTTGGCCAATTCCGTTTATCCAATTTGGCCCTATTTTTCTAATCATTGCACCCTCTGAATTTCTGATAAACTCAAGGCTATCACCAATTAATGAACTAAAAGCTGTTAATGCGTTCATAGGATTTTCGGGAAAATAACTAACGAATTGAAATCCGGTAAATACCGGAATTACAGTTGAAGGATCAATCATTATACCTTCAATATTGAATGAATTATTTTCAAACATTTTTACTAAATATCCTTCATCAATTACCCAATCACCAATATTATTCACCCAATTTGGCCCTATTTTTCGTAACATAGCCCCCTGAGAATTTCTCACAAAGTCAAGACTTTCGTTTAAAATGTCTGCCAAAACTACCATCATATTCGGGTTTTCAGGAATTATATTTGAAGAAACAAACTGAAATCCGGTTTCTAAATTAATTGTAATTGTATCGGGTGTTGCTTCGTTTGTATTATAAAAAATATAATTTCCTTTCCCGCTATCCCAGTTTGATATAACTATATCTCCATCATTGCTATATTCATAATTTACAATAATTTCATCGTCGATGATAAGATTTTCATTAAATGAAATCCAGTTTCTGTTTGAAACAGATGTATATTCGTCATAATTAAGTGTTATACCATTCTTGTTAACAGAGATAATATTTTCAATAATTTGCTTTTCTAAATAAATTACAGAAATGTTTTCCTGCTCTATTTGAAAAAGTTCTTCGGTATGTATAATTATTTCTTTATCGAGGTCGGCAATTAAAATAGCTTCAACAACAGAACTTGTGGAAGAAGTGAAGGAAGGATTCATTTGAAACCCGCTACCGTCTTTTAGGGCAATTTTCATCGGTAACCACCAACCACCGTAAATAAGGTCAAGCTCGCCGTTATTTGTAACATCGGCAAGAAGAATTCCCGACCCATAACCAAAACTTTGCGACTGCCATGAGGCTGAAGATACAGGAGGTATTCCGCTTAAAAAATCATATAACCTGACTTTTCCATCCCCACCTAATTGATTATTACCCGTCATCGCCAGCGAGGGATAAGTTGTACTATTAACAAAACCAATATCAACAGAGTTAATATAATTTAAATTTTCAGAAGAGTTCCAGGCGGGAACATCTGAAATATTTCCTTCATCATCGGCGAGATAAATATAATTCGGTGTTTCTTCGCAAGAAAAAATAACATCGAGAAAACCGTTTGCATCCATATCGGCAAAATCCACATCAAGCGATCCCATAGTTATTGAGGAATTCCATTGTTCCGAATTACTGAAAACTCCATTTACATTATAAAAAATCTTTCCATAATCAAAAATTGAGCTATAAGGTTCTCCGGCAGTTGTTGCAAGATCAAGGTCGCCATCACCATCAGCATCGCCGAGAGCACAACTAAAAGTATAAAATTGCTCTGACTGGAAAGATGGGAGTGATTCAAGTATGCCGTTGTTGTTATAATATACTTTAACATAACCGGGATCGGAAAAACCACCTTCCCCGAGATAAACAGAAACTGCAACGTCAATCCAACCATCCTTATCAATATCACCACAGGATAAATGTCCGTGATAATCAATATCCGAAGATTCCCAGTCAGGATTTAGAGAAAAAGTTCCATCGCCCTGATTATAGTAAACCACGAGGTGTTGACGTTGTATATCGTTACCATCGGCTACTATGATATCTTTCCAGCCGTCGTTATTAATATCCGCAAGTCCCAGGCCTGTTGATATGCTACCATTTGCATTCGATTCCCAATCGGGAGTGGTATTGAATGGGATTTGTTGCCCGTTTGAAAAATAAGTTAGTGAGAGAAAGAAAATTATTGCAAAGAGTGAAACTACTTTTTTCATTTTATGTATTTTTGTTAAAATTTTAACGAATTTACAACAAAAAAAACAATAAAATGAAATCCTACAGAAAAGAATTATGGTTCTCAACATCCTCAAGACGTGAGTTAATTAACATAACTCCCGATGTTTTAAATTGTATTTACGAAAGTGGTGTTAAGGAAGGCCTTTGCCTCGTAAACGCAATGCATATAACCGCAAGCGTTTTTATTAATGATGATGAAAGCGGATTACATAACGATTATGAAAGATGGTTAGAAAAACTTGCACCCGAAAAACCTTATTCTCAATATCAGCATAACGGTTATGAAGATAATGCCGATGCTCATTTGAAACGTACTATTATGGGCCGTGAAGTAGTTGTAGCCATCACAAACGGACAACTGGATTTTGGGCCATGGGAACAAATTTTTTATGGCGAATTTGACGGTAAAAGAAGAAAAAGGGTTTTGGTAAAGATAATTGGGGAGTAGAAGGCTAAAGGCTAAAGGCGAAAGGCTAAAGCTATAAATCAAAGTATATTATTATCAGTGCTTTTTGTAAGGCGAATATTATACTGAAATAGTATATAAAATAATTGAAATAGCATATAATATAACTAATATAGCATTTAATGTAATTAATATAACTTATAATATAATTGATGTAAAATTTATTATAATTGTTTTAGCATATTAACTAATCAAT
Source organism: Bacteroidales bacterium (assembly GCA_016342645.1). Classification (GTDB taxonomy): domain Bacteria; phylum Bacteroidota; class Bacteroidia; order Bacteroidales; family JAEINX01; genus JAEINX01. The sequence continues at coordinate 3,734 of JAEINX010000160.1, forward strand.
ATAGTATTTTATAACATTAATATAGCGTTTTATTAAATTAAAATAGCATTATTTCATATTGTAATAGAATTTTTTATTACTTTTGGAATAAATATTTATAAAAATGCTGAAATATAATATAAACAGGGTAATTAAAGAGCGTGGAATAGATAAGCCCAAAAAATATCTGCGACAGGCGGGAATTTATGAAGCTTTTGCACTAAGAATAAAGAATAATCAGGTTCATCGTATTAACCTTCCTACTATTGAAAAGCTTTGTATTTTATTGAAATGCACACCAAACGATTTGATGGTATGGGAAGCCGACAGTAATGCTGAGTCATATAAGAACCATCCGCTAAATATTATGATGCAAGGCAGAAAAAAAATTAAAGACATAAGTAATTTGCTAAATTCAGTTCCCTTTGAAAAACTTGAAGGTATCGAAGAGATGATTAAGAAAGAGGTTGGAGAAGAGTGAATTTAGATTTGAGATTTAAGAATTTAGAATTTTTATAACAATATCCTTATGATTAAATTAATGAAAGTAAAACTGCTAATAATTTTAGTATTATTACTAAACAATGCGCATAGTCAAGATTTTTATAGTAATAATGTAAAACTAAATGCTCAACAACAGATTTTGAAATATACCGATTCCGATACAATAGTTCATACTATTCCAACACCTCATGGTATGGCAAACGGAATTACCTTTTATGGTAATAGTCTGTGGGTAGCCTCAACAAATTATGCTGTTTACAAAATATCTCCAACTGACGGAGCAATTCAAAAAACTTTGGATGTAGAAATTGGGTATGCCACAGGAATTACATTTGTTAAGCCTAACCTTTATGTAGTTGACAGGGTTGAGAAAAGAATATGCAAGATGGATACTGCAAGCGGCAATATAATTGATTTCTTTAACACTCCTGAGCAAAACCCGAATGGATTTCCAGGTGGTTTGACATGGGATGGAAGTAATCTATGGTATAATTGTGCTATAGTTGATTCAACATATGAATTAAATATATCGGGAGAGGTTTTATCAAAATATAAAGCATTTGGAGAAGTCCCAACAGGCCTTGCATTCGATGGTAGTAGCATCTGGTCAATAAATTCGGAATCAGATGTAATATATCAAATCTCATTACCGGATTTTGTCTTGATTGATTCAATATATGCTCCAGGTCCGGTCTCAAACGGATTGGCATTTGACGGAGAATATTTATGGGTTTCGGAAAATTCAAAGGGTTTGATTTTTCAAATTGATATTGGAGGTACTTCTAATATAAGCTTTAATGAGGCAATTCACAATATGCTAAATGTATGGCCTAACCCAAGTTCCGGTCATCTTACAGTCGAATTACCTGCTAATAATAAAGCAGTGAATTTTAAAATATACAACATGGGCGGACAACTTATAAAATCAATCCAAGTTAATGAAAAAAAGCAATCAGGTCGCTATCATTTCGATTTGAGCGATATTAAATCAGGGGTATATTTTTTGACTACCAAATTCCATGACGAATTATTTAGTAAAAAGATTCTTATAAAATGATTTTGCATATATCTTCTCTCAACGAAAGTGAGCTGAACAATATAAGAATCATCCGCTAAATATCATAATGCAAGGCAGAAAAGAAATTGATAAGCTAAACAAAATATTGAGTTCTGTTCCGTTTGAAAAACTTGAAGATATTGAAGAGATGATTAAGAAAGAGGTTGAGGAAGAGTGATTTTAGATTTTAGATTTTGTGCTTCGCTGCCTGGTTTATTTGGGTTTTCTTTGTGTTCCTTAGTGATGTACTTTGAGTGACTTTGTGGTTAATAAAAAAATTAACTGGAAACTACTGAAAAAATTAACCACTAAGGGTCACAAAGGGTTTACACTAAGGAGGAAAAAGGGTTTATTACAAATACATTTACTTTTCTTTAAAGAATAATTATAAAATATCTAATATATTTCATTATCTTTGAAAAATAAAATGTGAATGATTTTTCAAATAATTTAAATATGAATTCAACAGAAATAAGAAAGACAAATAAAGAGAAATTATTAGAAAAACGTGAAGACTCCTTTTATGATTGGTCACTATTATTAGATAAAATCAACAAAAAAATTCAATCTAATGAATGCTCTTGCATATTGGTTTCAGCTCCATTTGGATGGGGAAAATCTTCATTTACAAATATTGTAAAGAATGAATTGAAGAAAAGAAGAAATCCATTAAATGATAAAAAAGAATGGGAAATATGCGTTATAAATACATGGAAGTATGAATTATTAGAGCAGGGAGATGTTGTTTCTCAATTAATCTTTGATATTTTAGATAATTTCTTTAAAACATTATTTATCAAATATTTAAAGCCTGATTTAAAAGAAAAACTAAAAGCAGCTACTTCTCAGATAATTTCAAAGCCATTCTTAATAAATATAGGTAAAGATTTAGTTAAAACTGCTATTGCAAATCTTCCTATAAATATTGATGTTGATCTCTCATCTTATGAAAAATTTTTTAAGAATCCTTTCTTTCAAAAATGTGATGAAATTAAATCCATTATTAAGGAAAACTATATTTCAGTTATTGATATTTATAAAGAGTTATCTATGGCATTTCTTGAGGAAATTTCCAAAGACTCTAATGAAACAAAAAATATAAATATTATATTGATATTCAGGGATTGTGACCGATGTAGCCCTGAAAATTTATTAAAAATTATTGATATTTTACATCATATAAATATTGATGAAAAAATAAAATTTATTGTTGAAGCTGATGAGAATACAATCAAATCAATACTTTGCAAAAAATATCATTTTGGGGACTATTTTTCTTTAAAAAATGATAAAATTGATCCAAATAGGCATTCTGAAAAATTTGAAACTCTGAATGGGTATCTTGATAAAATATTTGATGAAAGAATATCATTAGAACGACAAAACTTAAACAAATCAAAACTTAAAGAGTACCTCAATAATCTTTTTGGCAACAAAATAATAAATGAAGAATCAATTACTTTTGATGCAATTACGAAAGCTTATCATATTAATTATAGGTTTATAAAGAATCAAATAGAAGATGTCTTTCTAAAAAGACTTAATAACATTCCTAACCTGATTATCGAAAACGCTTATGAGTTAAATGCTTTGATTCTACTACATTTAGTAAATGAGATTGACAATAAATCTTACGAAAGAGTAATTTTTCCAAAAATCATGAATAAACCTTCTGGTAAAGAGAGCAATAAATTGCTGTATTCAGTTGATAATAATATATCAATAAAAAACAATTTAATTAAAAAATTTGGTTTTTCTAACAAAGCTCTGAAACCATTAAATCAATTTAACTCTTTATCGAATATTGATATTTTTAATAGTATTTATATTCATCCTCCAAATAACCAAAGAATTATGTTATTCAATTTTGAAATAGGTAATGATAGTGTAATTAGGCATTATTCAAAAACTTCAAGTGATCTTGTATCAAATATCAATGATATTATTAATTCAGTAAATGAGAAGTGGAATATGTATTGTAGTTAGCATAAATATTAAGTTTACTATTATTTAACAAAATTTAATAATTATCCATTTCCCAAAAAATCCTAAGTTTGCAATCCAATATTTAAATTAATAGATAAAAAATGCCAAGTTTTGTAATTAATGATAAATGTGATGGTTGTAAGGCACAGGATAAAACTGCTTGTCAGTATATTTGCCCCAACGACCTGATGCTTCTTGATAAAGAAACAAATAAAGCTTTCAATCGAGCTCCCGAAATGTGTTGGGAATGTTATAACTGCGTTAAAATATGCCCGACACAGGCAATTGAGATCAGGGGTTATGCCGATTTTATGCCTTTGGGCGGATATGTACAACCTTTGAGAAGCAGCGATTCTATAATGTGGTCGGTGAAGTTCAGGAACGGAAAACTAAAAAGATTTAAATTCCCAATCCGAACAATTCCCGAAGGAAG
>JAEINX010000004.1 GCA_016342645.1 Bacteroidales bacterium
TTTATTTTTTCAATTCTTCGGCATGAAACATTAATGGCAACAAAGTTTCTATTCCCTGAATAATTTGAATCTTTCCGCTTTCACCCATTAAAATTATTTCGATTTTATTTTTCTGCTTAGTTTCATATTCTGCTAAAACCTGACGACAGGCACCGCAAGGCGGAACAGGAGTATCAATTTTAAAATTCTTAGCTTTCGCCGAAATTGCTAGTTTTTTTATCGCAACTTCTGGAAACTGAGTAGAAGCATAAAATACAGCAATTCTTTCAGCACATAAACCTGATGGATAGGCAGCATTTTCCTGATTATTAGCGGTAATTATTTCACCATTTTCGAGTAATAAAGCAGCACCCACATAATATTCCGAATAGGGAGCATAAGCAGAATCGGCAGCATTTTTTGCTCGTTCAAGTAAAAACTTGTCTTCTGTTTTTAATTCCTTAAGTGAATCGTATTCGTCAATGCTTAGCTCAAATTTGAGTTTTATCATCTATTTCAATTTTAGATATGCGAAATTACTAAAAAATAAACATATAATAGAAGTACTAAGAAAAATAGTGGCTAAATAATAATTATATTTATGTTTTATGTGAGATATTTAAAATATTGATTTAACTTTGTATTGTCTGTCGATAAAATACAATAAAGGCGGGTATTATCAAGAGATTAGAGATTGTTTAATCAGACAGGCAAAGTTTTGAGTAGAAAACATTAAAAAACTTGTAATGAAAAATTTAATAATAATTTTAATAGTTTTATTACTAAGCTCAAGCATTGTAAACTGCCAGGATTATTGGGAAGTACTTAATACTCCTCCCGACATAGACATTCGTTCAATAGCCGTGAATTCGAATGGCATTATTTATATTGGACTTTCTTTTTCAACAGGAGGAGGTGTTTTAAAGTCTATTGATGGTGGTTATAATTGGATGTTGTCCGGATTACAGAATATGGGTGTAAATTCAATATTAATAACTTTAAATGATATTATTTATGCTGGATCCGGTTATGTTTACCGTTCAATTGATTCTGGAAATAATTGGGAAATTATATCACCCGAAGTGGCACCTGTATGTCTTCTTGAAAGTAATAATAACAATTTATTTGCCGGTTTTTGGGGTGGAATTTATAAATCTGACTCAAATTATACAAATTGGGTACATGTTTTATCACTTTATAACGTAGAAGTAGTTAATGCAATAATTGAGGATACTATTACAGGAAAATTATATGCAGGCACTACTCATTTCATGGGTGGTGGAGGTGTTTACCTTTCTGAAGATGGGGGTGATACATGGATGCATTTTGGTTTAACCTATCATTATGTTTCATCTTTAGCTATGAATTCATCCGGAGACCTGTTTGCCGGAACTCGTGGTCACCATTATAATTCTTCAGGAGGAGTTTTCGTTTTGCCAGCCGGAAGTGAGGATTGGATAAATTTGAATAATGAAGAATTAGTTACTTCAATAGTTATTAATTCAGAAGATAATATTTATATCGGTTGTTCCTTTCTTAATGCGCATTTGGGAGGAGTGCGTCAATCAACTGATAATGGGCAAACATGGGAAATTATTAATACCGGCATGGGTAATAAGGATATTGAAGAACTTATTTTAGGGCCGGAAGGCCACCTGTTTGCCGTGGCAAATAATTCTCCAATTCCTCTTTTTAAAAGCATTAATTCGACTTTACCTGTTAAACCACAACCAAGCAATTACCCTGAGAATTTCTCGACACATAATATTGAGTTGCAATGGACCGATCCTGAGGAAGGAATTTTACCCCATGCATATTTAGTGCTTATGAGCGATATAAGTTTTGAGGCAATTGAAATACCTATTGATAATGTTGCTGTGCCTGATAGCGACAATGCAAAAAATATTTTATATGGAGTAGAAAAATGTACTTTTACGAACTTAATCCCGGCAACAGTTTATTATTTAAAAATTTTTCCTTACACCTCTAACGGTGATTTAATTAATTATAAAACCGAAGGAGGAGGGATACAAACTATGAAAATGACAAAGGAGTAGGAAGTATTTCTTCACAAATAAAAACACTCAATAATTGAATGATAGAATGCTGGAATAAAAGGTCAATTTCCTTATTCTCTCATTCACTCTTCAATACTTCCTGAAAGAATTTCATTATATCTATCCATATCCTCAAGAATAGAAATGGCTTCAATTATTTCAGGATCGTCTTCAATTGCTGCTTCAATTCTTCCTTTTTGAAAATAATATCTTGATAAGATTTCCATTTTTAAAAGTTTCTTGATTTCAGATGAATGCTTTTGTATGTCTTTCTGTTTATTTTGTTTTATTGCTTCTTCAAGAATTTCAAATTCATCTTTAATCTCAGTATAATAATTTTCTGATTCAGCCGAGGTTTTTAACTTTTTTAATGCTTCTTCGCTTTTTGTTGTATAGTTACAATCTTTATCGTGTAGAAAATCAAGAAAATCGGAATATATTTCATCTGTAATAATAAAATCTTCCAAAGAAGGTTTTTCGGGATGTTTGTGATGAAATTTCGTGGCGTAATCAAAAACATAAAACTTCATTATTAAATTCATTGCAATATTGCTGTGTTTTCGAGGATCTAAAACTACATCAGGTTCAACCCCACCACCATCGTAAACACTTCTGCCGTTTTTGGTTTTAAACTCCGAAATTAAAGAATCGGGGATTTTTGTGAAATTCCCGTCTTCATCTTTATGCGAATAATCAATTGCTTGAATACAGCGGCCACTTGGAATATAATATTTTGCTACAGTAATTTTCATTTGTGATTTATAGCTCAAAGGCAAAACATTTTGAACCAAACCTTTTCCAAAAGTTCGTTGCCCAACAATAACTGCTCTATCAAGGTCTTGCATTGCACCGGAAAGAATTTCGGATGCTGAGGCGCTACGGCTGTTTACTAAAAAAACAAGTGGAATATTTTTATCGATGGGTGAATTTCTGGTTTTATGAACTCCGCTTTTTTCTTTTAATTTCCCCTTTGTATTCACAATGGTTTCTCCTTTGTCAACAAAGAAATTGGCAATATTAACCGATTCGTGTAATAATCCCCCTCCGTTTCCTCTTAAATCAAAAATAAGGCCTTTTAAATCATTATTATCTTTTAAATCAATATAAGCTTTTCTTGCTTCGTTTGAGGCATTTTGTGTAAAACTATTTAAAATAATATATCCGATATTTTCGTTCAGCATTCCGTAAAATGGTACATTATCAAGTTTAATTGTCTCTCTGACAATTAACTTTTCAATGGGTTTATCCTCACCTTCGCGTTCGATAAGTAGTGTAATTTCAGTACCGGGCAAGCCTTTAAGAATTTTGCTTACATCTTCCGATGATTTTCCTTTGGCTGATTCTTGATTTAATTCAAGAATTTTATCACCTGCCAAGAGGCCCGTTTTCTGGGCGGGAAATCCTTCGTAGGGATCGGAAATATATACATACTCCCCGTTCTGATGGATTAATGCACCAATTCCACCATATTTCCCTGTGGTGATTATTCTATAATCTTCAACTTTCGATTCGGGAATAAAAACGGTATAAGGATCAAGAGATTCGAGCATAGCTTCTATTCCAATGTTTGTCAATTCTCCTGAGTTGATTTCGTCAACATAATATTTATTTAAATCACGAATCAGTGAAGCGTAAATATCTAAATTTTTGGATATTTCAAAATTATTTTCATTTTGAGCAGGACTTAGTACCGGTGAAATTAGAAATATAATAATTATCTGAAGAATTATAATCCCCTTTTTTATGTGGCTGTTATTCATTGTTATATTGTTTATTTGATTACTAATGTTTGAATATTTATTGCAATATCTTCAAATTGCAATCGTATCACTATTGTATTTCCATTGTATTACCAATGTATTTCAATTGTATTACCATCGTATTTCCATTGTATTTCCATCACGGAACCGGATCATAACCCGAGCCGCCCCATGGATTACATGACAAAAATCGTTTCACCGAAAGCCACCCTCCTTTGAATGGCCCGTGTTTTTTAATTGCTTCAACTCCATAAACTGAACACGTAGGGGTATATCTACATGAGTTTCCAATATATGGAGATAAGGCATATTGATAAATTCTTATCAAAAAGATAAAAAACTTAGCTGTTATTTTTTTCATTATCATCTAATAAACGCTGAATTGAAATAATTATTTTTTGTTCAAGTTCGTCGTATTTTATTATTTTATTACCAACATATACGATTGCAAAAATACATTGAGTTTTTGCGTTGGAAAAGGAATTCAACAAAGGTTCTTTGTTTTTTCTGTATGCTTCTCTGATCCGCCTTTTGATTAGATTTCTGTCAACGGCTTTCTTAATTTTACTTTTTGGAACACTTATCAATAATCTTGCGGATGGATAGGTTTCGGATTTTGAATAAGTCCAAACGACTTTAAAAGGATAAACAAAAAACTTTGAACCTTCTGAGAATAAATTATTTATTACTTTTTTCTCACCCAGGCGTTCTTTCTTATTTAAAGTTTGTTTTCGCATTATCCAATAATAAAATTGCTATTTGCTTTAATTGTTACATTGTTGAAAGGTAACAATGTAATAATTTTGCTAAAACTTTTAAGGTATCTTACAAATCTTATATGAACAATGTATATTTTTGAGTTTTGAATCTATTTTTTCTTTTTATTACATTTTTTCATATATTGTTCAATAGCCATTGTCATTGATGGGGCATTTTTTGTCGGAGCATTAATATTTAATTTTAGCCCTGCATCTTTAACTGCTTTTGAAGTTGTTGGCCCAAATGCAGCAATCAAGGTACTGTTTTGCGTATATTCGGGAAAATTCTTGAACAATGATTTAACTCCCGATGGGCTGAAGAAAATCAAAATATCATATTTCTTAATATCAACTTTCGACAGATTGCTTGCAAAAGTTTTATAAATTACAGCTCTTCGATATTTTATTTTATTAGCATCTAAAAGCTTAGCAATGCTAACTTTTTGAATATCAGAGCAAGGAAGAAGGAAGTTTTCGTCTTTATATTTCTTAAGTATGATATCCATCAGATCAACAAAGGTCTGTTTGCCGTGAAATATTTTTCTTTTTCTGTACGGGACATATTTTTGAAGATAAAAAGCTGTAGCTTCAGAAATACAAAAATATTTCATTGAATCAGAAATTTCAACTCTCATTTCTTTGGAAATCCTAAAAAAATGATCTACTGCATTACGGCTTGTAAAGATAATTGCTGAATAATCAGCTATATAAACCTTATCTTTCCGAAATTCGCTGGCAGTTACACCTTCAATTTTAATGAATTTATGAAAATCAACACAAATATTGTTTTTTCTGGCTAATTCGTAATAAGGTGATTTTTCTAACTCTGCCGGTTTTGGTTGAGATACAAGTATGTTTTTAATTTTCAATTTAATAATATTTAATAATAAATAAACTTTCCTTTTTTATTTTTATATATAGATCAAATTAAATACATTTTTACCAATTTTACTATTACAATCGCAGGTAAAATTTCAAGGCTACAAAAGTACAAAAAAATATAAAACACAGGAAATTTCTTTAAACTAATTGCAATTTGCATACTCCTAAAGAATCGAAAAAAAATCAATAATCCAATTATGAAAAATGTAGAATAGAAAAAAATGTTCGCTTTTAAATATACTATTAATATAAGAAGGGGTAATAGGAAAATTCCTGTAATTATATTAAATACAAGTATATTGGTTCTGTATTCAGTCGAAATTTGATATTCATTAAAAAGTTTAGCAATAAATTTGATTGCGATAATTTTTAATGCCCAAAGAATTATTATTGAAGTAAAAATAAAGGAAAATAAAACGAAAGAATTTAGCAATTCATCCTGATTTTTATAAAAAATCAAAATTGTTTGATAAATAAGCAATGATGTTAAAAGTGAATAAATAAAAAATAATGCTACTGATATTCTCTCTTTCAAAAGATTTCCATCTCGATTTAATTGATGAAAAAATTGTTGTCCAAAAGTTGAAAAGAAAATCTGCTTAATACGCTTTTTCGCCACTAATTTTATGAGTATGAAGATAGAAACGCATAATAGAATTATTGCTGAAACCCACCAATCGTTAGTGTTTTGCTTATGCGGTTTGGGGGCTATTAATTGTGTTTTGAGCTGATGTTCTGCAAAAAAAGTAGTAGATGGTTTTTGTAAAGAATCAAACTTTATTGAGTCCTTGTTAATTCTTGAATATCTATTATTAAGAAATAAATTCGAAGAAAAATTATTATTAATTGAGAAAAGAGTATCATTACCTGTACTTAAATTACTGTCCATAAACATATTAACGATAAATACATGGTTTGATAAGGAATCGGTTTTCATTCTTTTTTTCTCTATGCAAAAATAAAAAAACCTGCCTTAAAAGGCAGGTTTTATCAGAAAATGTTTTTAAAAATTGTTTTCTCGTATAATTGCTTAACAAATTAACAATTTTGTTTCAAACTATCTTATTTTTTTGCCGGTTTCACAAGAATAGTAAGTACGGTTCCAATCAAAACAGCTACTCCTAAGATTGTGAATGCCATTGCAAAATTGCCTGCATCACCCATTTTCCCACCAAGGATTGGTCCGAATATTCCACCAACTCCATAAGCAAGGAATACCCACGGATAATTTAGTCCTACATTTTTGGCGCCAAAAGTATCGGCTGTAATTGTTGGGAAAAGTGCAAAGTTTCCACCGAAGTTAAATCCGATTAAGGTTGCTCCAATATATAATAAAATCTCATTACCGGCCATGTATGTAAAAAGAATCACTACTACTCCCTGAATGGCAGTCATTAGAATGATTGATAATTTCCGGCCAAGTATATCACTTAAAGTTCCCCAAAGTATTCTACCAATTCCATTGGCTAAACTAAAGAAAATTGCCATAGCAGATCCGGCAATTGCGCTTGCTTCAATCTCTGTATATCCATTGGCCATCAATGCTTCCATGGGATAGAGTTTCATCAGACCTATTGACATTAGCCCTGCACCTGCTGAAAAAACAAAAGTGAAGAAAATGAGATAGAATTGTACTTTTTTAAGCATTTCGCTGCTTGAAAATTCTTTTTCGCTCACAGTACCTGCTGCATTTGCCTGTTTAGACTTAAAACCTGCAGGTAGCCAGCCGGCCGGTGGAAATTTCATCCAAAGCCCGCCAATGATAACCATGGCTGCAAAAGCGATTCCATAAACTGTAAATGTAGTTGATAAACCAAGACTTTCAATCAAATGGCCCCATGACCCCGCAAGTTTAACCCAAAGCAAAGCACCAAAACCAAATCCGGCAACAGCCAAACCTGTGATCATACCTTTTTTGTCGGGGAACCAACGCATACCTACCGCAATAGGAACTACATAAGCAAAGCCAATACCTGCTCCTCCGATCAATCCGATAAAGATCAGTAAAGCCCAGAAACTAAATCCACCAATGATACCTGCAAGAATATATCCTATTCCAAGCACTAAACCACCAAGCCATGCTAATTTTTGCGGGCCCCATGTAGCGAGTTTCTTCCCGGCAAAAACCATAAAAACAGCAAAAGAAGCCAGACCGATTGCAAAAACCCATTGTGTATCAGCTTTTGACCAGCCTTCCATTGTTAATGATGGTGTAAACACCGACCATGCATAAATGGCACCAAGAGCTAATTGTATTAAAATAGCTCCTACAACTACCAATCCTCTGTTCATTACTTTTTGATTTTCCATTTCTTTTTATTTTTAATTAACTATAATTTTATTTTCCTAAATGAAAAAAGACATTTCAGCCAAGAAGGCTTAAAATGTCTTTTTATATGATTTATGTCGAATTATCGTTTTACTTCAACTTTTGCTCCGTCTATGATTTCCTCAACAACGCCCGGATCAAGTAAAGTAGATGTATCACCTAAATTAGAAGCATCACCTTCACCGATTTTTCTTAAAATCCTTCTCATGATTTTTCCTGATCGGGTTTTTGGCAATCCGCTTACAACCTGAATGACATCGGGTTTGGCAATCGGCCCAATTACTTTTGTTACAGTGTCTCTGATACTTTTTTCAATGTTAGCCATTTCCGAATCGCTAAGTTCTTCACAAGTAACATAAGCATAGATACCCTGTCCTTTAATTGGGTGAGGATAACCGACTACTGCTGACTCATTTACTTTCGGATGTTGGTTAATAGCATCTTCAACTTCGGCTGTTCCGATTCGGTGACCTGAAACGTTAATAACATCATCAACACGGCCCATAATTCTGTAATAACCTTCTTCGTCTCGTTTTGCACCATCACCTGTAAAGTATAAACCTTTATAGGTTGAGAAATATGTTTGACGACATCTTTCATGATCACCATAAGTTGATCTTATCATTCCGGGCCAAGGAAATTTAATACATAAGTTTCCTTCCACACCGTTTCCGGTTAATTCTTTGCCTTCATTATCAACAAGAATCGGCTGAACTCCCGGTAATGGTAATGTTGCAAATGAGGGTTTGGTAGGTGTAATTCCGGCAAGCGGAGTAATCATAATTCCACCTGTTTCGGTTTGCCACCATGTATCAACAATAGGGCATTTACCACCACCTACAATATCATGATACCAACGCCATGCTTCTTCGTTGATTGGTTCTCCGACAGTACCGAGAACTTTTAATGAGCTTAGATCGTGTTTTGTTACAAATTCATTGCCATGTGGCACCAATGCACGGATAGCGGTTGGTGCTGTATAGAATTGATTAACCTTGTGTTTTTCAACGATTTCCCAGAAACGTCCAGCGTCTGGCCAAGTTGGAACACCTTCGAACATAATTGAAGTAGCTCCAGCCAATAATGGTCCATAAACAATATAGGAATGGCCTGTTACCCAACCGATATCGGCAGTACACCACCAAATATCTCCATCATTATATTGGAATACATTTTTGAAAGTATATTCTGCAAATGCCATATAACCGGCAATAGTATGCTGCACACCTTTAGGTTTACCTGTTGAACCAGAAGTATAAAGTATGAAAAGTGTATCTTCTGAATCCATAACTTCAGCTTTATTTTCAACACTTATCCCATCAATTGCATCATGCCACCAAATGTCGCGGCCTTCTTGCATATTGATTTTTTCACCTGTACGTTTAAGAACGATAGTTTTTTCAACTGTAGGACAGGTTTTTAGGGCTTCATCAACAATTGCTTTTATTGGAATACTTTTTGTTCCACGATAAGCTCCGTCAGAAGTTACTACAATATTTGATGTTCCGTCTATAATACGATCGGCTAATGCATTTGCCGAGAAACCGGCAAAAACAATTGAATGAATTGCTCCAATTCTTGCACAAGCAAGCATTGCAATTGCCAATTCGGGTACCATTGGTAAATAAATTGTTACACGGTCACCTTTTTTGATGCCTTGGTCTTTAAGAACATTTGCAAATTGACATACTTTTTCAAATAGTTCACCGTAAGTTAATTTTACTGTATCTTCTTTGGGGTCGTTTGGTTCCCAAAGGATTGCAATTTGATCTTTTCTGAAAGGTATATTTCTCTCGAAAATATTTTCAGTAATATTTAATTTGCCATTTTTGAACCATTTAACATTTGGTCCGATAAAGTCCCATTCTAAAACTTCATCCCATTTTTTATGCCATAAATAGTCTTCGGCAATTTTCGCCCAAAATGCCTCTGGATTCGCAACACTTTCCTGATACTTTTGAAAATATTCAGCAAAGCTGGTAATTTTGTTTGTCATAATGTGTTTTGTTTGATTTATTAATATTAATTTAAATTATTATTTAATTATATTTTGTTTTAGTGATTATCAATTTCATAAGTGATATTTCTGAAAATGTCATCGATGCTACCGATTCCATGAATTTTTAACAGTTTTTTTTGTTTAGAATAATAATCAATCAAGGGTTTTGTTTGACTGTTATATACAACGAGTCTTTGTTTGATGACTTCTTCAGTGTCGTCGCTACGATTGGTTTCTTTTGCTCTTAAAAGCAAACGTGAAATCAATTCATCATCATGAACATCAAGTGAAATAACATAAGAAATCTTCATATTCATTTCTTCCATCAATTGGTCAAGATGTCCGGCTTGCACAAGTGTACGAGGATATCCATCAAAAATAAAGCCTTTAATATCTTTGTGCTTTTTTAATTCATATTGCAGAATTTCAAGCAATAATTCGTCAGTTACTAATTCGCCTGATTCAATTATATTCTTGACTTTAAGTCCTATTGTTGTTTTATTTCTTATTTCATTTCTGAAAATCTCACCTGTAGAAATATGTTCTAAGCCATATTTTTCAGCTATTTTCATTGATTGTGTCCCTTTTCCTGAGCCGGGAGGGCCAAAAAGTATTAAATTAAACATATTAAATTTTATAGCTTTTGTTAATTATTATATGTAGAAAACTTAAAAAAATATAAACATTACAAAATTAATCTTAAAATAAACATATTTCCTTTTTCTGATTTTATTTATTAATTATAACTATTTTCACTCTATCAGCTTGATTAACTATGCAATAAACGTACATTTGAAAGATTTTCCGCTTTCGGGTGCAAAAATATTTAAAATTTTCTCTTTTTCAAAACCTTAAACCAAAATTTTCATTTTTTTTTAGCATTATTGTTTTTCTTTATTGAATTTAATTGAATTTCATATAAATACAATTTTTTTGTTTCACATTTTAATTGTTTTCATGTTTTACTTATGAATAAATAAAGTTATATGCTTTCGATTTCTTATTTCATTTTTATAAAAACAAGGCAAAAATATGACTTTTTTATAAAAAAATTTTTAATTTTGCTCTGATAATTCGAATAGGGGTGCCCTAAATTAACGGGCTGAGATTATACTCATTGAACCTGATCCGGGTAATTCCGGCGAAGGGAAATAGCATAATAAAAGATTTTTTCCTCTATTGATGATAAAAAGTTTAACTTTTAAAAATCAATGTAATGAAAAAAATTATTTGGACAATGGCCTTGTTTCTAAGCCTTCAGAACCTTACTTTCTCACAATTCACAATTAAAGGGAAGGTTTTTGATAAAGAAACAAATGAAAAATTAATAGGTGCACACATTATTGTCGAAGGCACTTATAATTTAACAACAAGTGATCAAAAAGGCAATTTCATTGTCAAAAATCTTAAAAAAGGGAAATATGTTTTTCGTGTTTCTTATGTCGGTTATAAAGACTGTGAAAAGGATATTGAGGTAAAAAAAAACTTAGATATTAATTTCGGGCTTGAGTCGAAGGCAATTTTAGAAGATGAGGTAATAGTTTCAGCAATAAGAGCTTCGGACAAAGAACCTTTGACTTATAAAAATATATCAAAGAAGGAAATAAAAGAGGTAAACCTTGGGAAAGATTTACCTTTTATAATTGAATCTACGCCATCAACAGTTGTAAGTTCTGATGCCGGGGCAGGAATCGGATACACAGGTATTCGTATTCGAGGAACAGATATAACACGAATAAATGTTACCGTTAATGGTATCCCGATTAATGATCCGGAATCTCACGGTGTATTCTGGGTTAATATGCCTGATTTTGCCTCAACAGTCGATAATATTCAAATTCAGCGAGGTGTGGGAACTTCAACAAACGGAGCAGCCGCATTTGGAGCAAGTATAAATATTCAGACTTTAAAATTAAACCGTAAGGCTTATGCTGAAATAAATTCCTCTGCCGGATCATTTAATACTTTTAAAAATAGTTTGACATTCGGGACAGGCTTACTTGATGGAAAATGGACTCTTGATGGGCGATTATCAAAAATTTCTTCGGATGGATACATCGATAGAGCAACTTCCGACCTGAAATCATTTTTTGTATCAGCCGGATATTACGGGAAAAAGAGTATTTTAAGATTAAATGTTTTTTCGGGAAAAGAAAAAACCTATCAGGCATGGGAAGGTGTTCCGAAAGATTCGCTAAAAACAAATCGCACATTCAATCCTTATTCTTATGAAAATGAAACCGATAATTATTGGCAAGATCATTATCAAGCACTTTATTCTAACCAACTCAACAAAAAAATAAACTTTAATTTTGCCTTGCATTATACAAAAGGAAAAGGATATTACGAACAATATAAAACCAAAAGGAAGTTCAAAGACTATCGTTTGGAAAATGTAATTATCGGACAGGATACAATTACAAAAACAAACCTTATCCAACAAAAATGGCTTGATAACGATTTTTATGGTTTTACATATTCATTAAATTATGAAAAGAAAAAATTAAGTGCTGTTTTAGGTGGTGCATGGAATAAATTTGATGGTGATCATTATGGTGAAGTAATTTGGGCACAATATGCCAGCAACGGGAAAAAAGGACATCGTTGGTATGAAAATAAGGGTGTTAAAAAGGACTTCAACGTTTTCGGGAAATTAAATTATCAACTAAACGAAAAAATTAATTTGTATGGCGACCTACAATTTCGCAAGATTAATTATTCAATAAAAGGAAATCATGATGATTTACGTAACCTTACACAAAAACATGATTTTGATTTTGTTAATCCTAAATTCGGGATTTTATATCAATTAGCTTCTAACCAAAAGGTATATTTTTCATTTGCAATTTCAAACCGTGAACCAAATCGCAGCAATTATCGTGATGCCGATCCCGGACATTTACCGAAAAGCGAAAAGTTGAATGATTTTGAACTGGGATATGATTTTCATATAAATAGCCTTGCCATAGAAGCAAATATTTTTTATATGGATTATTTAAACCAGTTGGTTCTTACGGGAGAGATAAATGACGTTGGTGCTGCTATAATGACTAATGTGCCGGAAAGTTACCGTGCCGGAATTGAGATTAGCTCAGGGATAAAAATTCTTGATAATCTTACTTGGGATATAAATGCAACATTCAGCACAAATAAAATTAAAGATTTCACCGAATATGTTGACAAATTTGATGAAAACTGGAACCCCGAACGTCAGTTTTCAAAATATCTTGGTAAAACCGACCTGTCTTTTTCACCTGATATTATTGCCGGAAGCATATTTAATTACGAAATTATTGATGATTTATTTATTAGTTTTATTTCAAAATATGTAAGCAGGCAATATATTGATAATACGTCTAATAAAGACAGAAGCTTAGACCCTTATTTTGTTAATAATCTTATTTTTAACTATAGTTTTAAAACAAAACCTTTCAAAGAAATTGGATTTCATTTCATGCTTAACAATATTTTTAGTGAAAAATATGAAACCAATGCATGGGTTTACAGAAGTTTTGTTGGAGAGAAATTAATGATATATGACGGTTATTTTCCACAGGCGGAATTTAACTTTCTTGCCGGAATTAGCTTGAGGTTTTGATTATAAGGCCATTAATTATTGAGATTTATTCTATTAAAAAACATCTCAAAAATATTTGTAATTTTGCATAGAGTCATTTTATTAAAGAAATTAAAAAGAGATGAATAAAACAGCATATGCAGCTCCTTGCGGCCTTGATTGTTTTCACTGTGAATATTTTGAAAAGAATATTTCAGAAGAAACCATAAAAATGCTTATTAAGCATTTGGGAATGAAACGGTCGGAAGCTCCTTGTAAAGGTTGCCGCTTTGAAAAGGGATGCAAATATTTTGATAATAAATGTGAAACTCAAGATTGTGTTAGATCCAAAAAACTTCAATTTTGTTTTGAATGTAATGAGTTTCCTTGTCGTTTTCTCCAACCCTGCGCCGATGGTGCCGAAAAATATTCGCATAACATGAAGATATATAATTTATGTAGAATGAAAGCAGTTGGAGTAAATAAATGGGCTGAAGAAGAAGCCTTACTGATTAGGAAACGCTATTTTAAAGGAAAATTTGTTAGCGGATCAGGAGTGAAACTTCCGGAGTAAATTAAACTTATTGTTTCCCAATAACCATGCATTCATTAGGGTGGAATATATTTCCCTTTAAGCAAAATACTCTCTTTTAGTCACATTAGCTAAAGTTCTTTAGGATTTAAACAATCAAGATTATAATAAGCGGTGTTCTATTCTGCAGAATTTATTATCAGTTCTGTTGGCTTTAACAATTGGATTTTTCTCCACATTTTTTCTCAGAAATGATTTTTTAAGAAAAATTCTAATCTGCTTTAATAATAACATACATCGAAATACGTAAATTCCACGCAGGTTTTGAGGTGGAAAACACCCTAAAAAAAATAATTTTTAAAAAAATAATAAAAAAATAATTTTTTCTACCGTCTAAAAACCACTGTTAATTAATTAACAATAGAAAAAACAATTTTTTTTCTGAAGAAAAACAGTATCGTTTTTCATAAAAGAATTTTTCTAATAAACAAATATAGTGATTAATACAGTTTTTAATTAGGTGTTTCTACCTAATAATATAATTGTGTTTTTCACTCTTGCACAGCCTTGGTTTCTGAAATAATTTTGCTGTTGAAATTAATAATAAAGAAAGTGAAAGCAAAAAAAATAATATTAGTTGACAATAACAAGTTCTTCAGAAAAGCTCTCCGAGAAATTATAATGAGCATTGGAGGAGCAGAAATTGTTGCTGAAGCTGCAAGTGGAAAGGAGTTTCTTGATATTATTGAACTAAAGCATGTTGATATTACTTTTATAAATATCAAATTACATGGTATTGATGGTGTTGAGGCTACAAAAATTGCTCATCTTTCTAAACCCGAAATGATTATTATTGGTTTTTCGTCATTTGAAAATCAAAGATATATTAGCCAGATGTTAGCTGCCGGTGCAAAAGGCTATCTATCAAAAAATCGTGATAATTACGACTTATTAAAGTCAATTATCGAAAATCCTTATCAAGGATTGTTTTTATCAAAAGAAATTGAGCAAAATATTAATATGAATCAAATTAATTTTAAGGTAGTTTGATCAAAAAAATCATTTATTAACAATCAAAAAAAATTGAGCCATGAAAACTAAAAAGATTTTAATCGTTGACGATGACATAGATGTTATCAATGTTATTCAAACAATTTTGGAACATGAAGGTTATGAAGTTTTTTCAGCAAACAACAAAGTAGAAGGCCTTGAAAAAGCAAGAGAAATAAAACCTGATCTTGCAATTCTTGATGTTATGATGACAACACATTACGAAGGCTTTGAATTAGCAAAAGAATTGACAAGTAATCCTGCTTTCAATAAAATGCCGGTCGTAATGCAAACATCAATCGAAGCTTTAACAACCACAAATCCGAGTGTTCAGGAAATGGCAAGAGAATTTAGGTTAGATCCAAAATACAAAGAATTGCAAGTCATTTTAATTAAAGATGTTACAACAGGTAACGCCGGAGTTGATTATCTGTCAGAAGAGGGGAAATCAGTATTTATCCATATTGACGGTTTTTTGAGAAAACCTGTGGATTCAAGCAAGCTTTTACCCGAACTCAAAAGACTGCTCGGTAAAAACTAAAAAAAGAAATTAGGTTAAGTGATTAAAAGCATCACTTAACCTTAAATTCCGGATATGAATGTGGATAAAATATAACATTTAATTGAATGAAAACAAGTTTTGAAGCAATTGTAAAAAATTATCCTAATGCGAAAAATGATAGTTTAATACCTATTTTGCAAAAAATTCAGGATGATGAAGGATATATTTCAGAGAATTCTGTAATAAAGGTCGGTGAATATTTAAAAATTCCGACAAGCAAAATTTATGGTGTTGCAACTTTTTATAATCAGTTTAGATTTGAACCTACCGGCAAATATCATATTCAGGTTTGTAGGGGTACTGCATGTCATGTTTTAGGATCGGCAAGTGTTTTACAAGAATTAGAAAAACACTTAAAAATCAAAGCAGGACAAACTTCAAGAGATGGTTTGTTTAGTATCGAAGTAGTTGCATGTATTGGTGCATGTGGATTAGCTCCTGTTATTTGTGTTAACGGTGAATTTTTTGCAAAAGTTACCAAAGAATCAATTAAAGAAATTATTGATAATTATAGAAATAAAGAGAGCAAGTGATGAACAGCCAAATTTCAAATAACAAAAATTTTCTTATCAATAATATTTTAAACAAGTTTTCATCAGATGACTATGATAAAAAAGTTATCGAAAAACTTGATGAAATTAAAAGAGAAAAAAGTAGTAAAACAACAATTTATGTTGGTGCAGGAACTTGTGGATTAGGCGCAGGGGCAAATAAAACTATTGAAGCTGCGAAAACATATATTAAAAATAACAAGATTGAGGCCGATCTTATCGAAGTAGGCTGCATAGGACTTTGTTCTTCCGAGCCATTGCTTGATGTTAAAATTCCCGGAAAAAATAGGCTGTCATTTGAACATATTACAGGCGATAAAGTTGAGAAAACTCTTGATAGTGTTTTCAAAAATAGTATTAATAAGGACAATATCTTTGGGCAGTTCAAATCAGAAAAAGCCGAAATGTGGGAAAATATTCCTTATATTGAGGATCATCCGTTTTTTGCTCCTCAAACACGCTTGGTTTTAAAAAACTGTGGAATCATTGATCCAGTAAACATTGAAGAGTATATTGCTTATGGCGGTTACAAAAGTTTTCTTAAAACCATAAATAACTATACCCTATCCGAAGTTTGCGATTTTGTTGAAAAAAGTGGATTGCGAGGCCGAGGTGGCGGAGGTTTTTCAACCGGAAAAAAATGGAAATTTGCTATGAACACAACTGCCGATCAAAAATATTTGATTTGCAATGCCGACGAGGGTGACCCCGGAGCATTTATGGATAGAGCAGTTATTGAAGGCGATCCACATCGTCTGATCGAAGGTATGGCTATTTCGGCCTATGGAATTGGTGCTTCAAAAGCTTATGTTTACATTCGTGCTGAATATCCTCTCGCAATCAAACGCCTGAAAGTTGCTTTAGAAGATGCAAGAAATTACGGATTATTAGGGGAAAATATATTCAACACAGGTTTTGATTTTGATATTATTATTAAAATGGGAGCAGGAGCTTTTGTTTGTGGTGAAGAAACTGCATTGATTAATTCCATTGAAGGTAAACGAGGAATGCCAAAACCAAGGCCTCCATTTCCGGCAGTTTGCGGATTGTTCGGAAAACCCACAATTATTAATAATGTTGAAACTTTATCGAATATTGCAGGCATTTTTGAAAGAGGCCACGAATGGTTTAGCGAAATTGGTACCGATACCAGCAAGGGAACTAAAGTTTTTGCTTTGTCGGGAAAAGTTGCATTGACAGGTTTGGTTGAAATTCCGATGGGAACAACAATTCGTGATATAGTTTTCAAAATTGCTGGCGGAGTAAAAAACAATAAGAAATTCAAGGCGGTTCAGATTGGAGGGCCTTCGGGGGGTTGCATAACCGACGAAAATCTCGACATTCAAATCGATTATGAATCATTGATTAAAGTTGGCGCTATGATGGGTTCGGGAGGACTCGTTGTAATGGACGAAGATACCTGCATGGTTGATGTTGCAAAATTCTTTATGGATTTTATTCAACGTGAAAGCTGTGGGAAATGTATTCCTTGTCGCGAAGGAACAAAACGTATGCTCGAAATTTTAGAAAGCATAACTCATCGCCCCAAAAATGAAAGCAGCAACGAGGCTCTTCTTAGATTTAAAGGTATTCTTCAATTGGAAAAACTCGGCAAAGTTATCAAAGATACATCTTTATGTGGCTTAGGACAAACAGCTCCAAATCCGGTTTTAAGTACTTTAAAATGGTTTCGTGATGAATACGAAGCCCATATTTTTGAAAGAAAATGTCCGGCCGGAGTTTGCACCGATTTAAGAACCTTTATAATTGATGTTGATAAATGCACAGGTTGTACAGCTTGTGTACGAAAATGTCCAACCGGAGCTATCATCGGTTCAAAAAAATCTCCTCATTTTATTGTTGAGGAAAAATGTATCGGTTGTGGTACTTGTGAAGAAATCTGTAAGTTTAATGCAA
Organism: Bacteroidales bacterium; assembly: GCA_016342645.1. Taxonomy (GTDB): domain Bacteria; phylum Bacteroidota; class Bacteroidia; order Bacteroidales; family JAEINX01; genus JAEINX01. The sequence continues at coordinate 17,933 of JAEINX010000004.1, forward strand.
TATCTATAGTTTAACCTTTTATATGTTTTAAGAAAATGAGTTTTCAGATAGAAGTAAATAATAGAAATTTAGAAGCCAATAAAGGTGAAACCATTTTGGATGTGCTTAACAGGAACGGAATAAAAGTCCCTACTTTGTGCCACATGAAAGATTTTTTCCCAAGCGGATCATGTCGGATGTGTGTTGTCGAAAATCTTAGAACAGGAAAACTGATTACAGCTTGTTCCTATCCGGTTGAAGAGAGAATGAAAATTAAAACTCATTCACCAAAAGTCATAGAATCAAGGAAAACAATAGTGGAATTGCTTTTATCCAATCATCCCGATGATTGCTTGTTTTGTGTAAGAACCGGAAACTGTGATTTGCAAAAATTGGCTAAAGAGCATAACATAACCGAACGAAGAATAACGGGAGTAAAGAATAATCATAATCTTGATTTGTCAAGCTCAAGCATAGTTCGTGATCCGGCAAAATGTATTCTTTGCGGAAGATGTGTTCAGGTTTGTGAGCAGGTAATGGGAGTTTCTGCAATTGATTTTTTGAACAGAGGAAGCAATTCCTATATTGGAACAGCTTTTGATAAAGGTTTAAATGTTTCAAGTTGTGTTAATTGCGGACAATGTATTTTAGTTTGCCCAACAGCAGCATTAACTGAGAAAAATCATTTCCCGGGAATTCAGGAAGCATTGCGTAATCCAGAAAAAACAGTTGTTGTTCAATATGCTCCGGCGATTACTGTTTCATTAGCCGAAGAATTAGGATTCAAACCGGGGAAAGATATTAATGGAATAATTAATGCAGCATTAAGATTAATTGGTTTCAACAAAGTTTTTGACACCTCGTTTACTGCCGACCTTACAATTATGGAAGAATCGGCCGAGCTGATTGACAGAATTCAAAATAATGGTGTTTTGCCAATGATAACATCTTGCTGTCCGGCATGGGTGAAATATGCCGAGGAATTTGTTACGGATTTCATTCCGAATATTTCGTCATGCAAATCACCACAACAGATGATGGGTGCTGTTATAAAAAGCTATTTTGCCGAAAAAAGCAATATAAAACCGGAAGACATTTATTCTGTTTCAATAATGCCATGCACTGCAAAGAAATTTGAAGCACAACGAGAAGAAATGACTCATAACGGAATTTCGGATGTTGATGCGGTTATTACAACACGAGAATTAGCACAATTTATTAGACTTTACGGAATAGATATTCATAATATTGAACCAGAAATTGCTGACTCCCCTCTTGGAGTAAGGAGTTCGGCAGGGAAATTATTTGGAGCAACAGGCGGTGTTATGGAAGCTGCTGTTCGCACAACTTATTATAAACTTACAGGAGAAGAGCTAATTAATTTTAGAATTCCTGAAGCAAGAGGTTTGAAAAAACGAAAAGAAATAAAACTAAAAATTGGTGATCTTGAAATCGGCCTTGCCGTTGTTAATGGTTTGGCTAATGCCAAAATACTATTAGACGAAATAAAGGCGGGCAGAAAAGATATACATTTTATTGAAATTATGGCTTGTCCGGGAGGTTGTATCGGTGGCGGTGGCCAACCTATTGAATTTGATGAAAATAATGTCATTGCAAGAATGAATTCATTATATGATATTGACGATAGGGCAACAATAAAAGTTTCTCATAAAAATCCCGATATTATTGAACTATATAATCAATTTCTCGGCAAACCTCTTGGAAGTAAGAGTCATAAATTATTGCATACAAAATATTGTAAACGAGATGTTTTACTTTAAAAATAAAACTTTTAATAATACAATAAAATAAATAGAATAATGGGCCGGACAAATAGAAATCAACTTGTTTTTACTGAACCCGACAAATGTCGAGTTTGCTATACATGTGTGAGAGAATGTCCTGTTAAAGCTATTAAAATTATTAATGGCCAGGCTCAGGTAATAAGTGAGCGTTGTATCGGTTGTGGAAATTGTGTCAAGGTTTGTAGCCAGGGAGCAAAAGTTTTTTTAGATTTGAAAACGGAAGTATATTCACTTCTCAAATCAAATGAAAAAGTAGTTGCTTGTATTGCTCCGAGTTTTCCTGCTGAATTTACCGAAATAAAAGATTATTCTATTTTAGTTGGAATGATAAGAAAGCTTGGTTTCGATTACGTTGTTGAAGTGTCGTTTGGAGCAGATATCATCGCAGGTGAATATCGTAAAGAGTTGGAGAACGAAAACGCTAAACCTTGCATTTCATCCGATTGTCCGGCTATAGTTTATTTTATTGAACATTATCATCCAAATTTGATTCCTTCTTTGGCAAAAATCGCTTCGCCCATGGTAGCTATTTCTCGGATTGTAAAAAAGAAGTATGGTGAAAATGTAAAGGTTGTTTTTATTGGTCCTTGCATTGCAAAAAAAGCTGAATCAGAAGAAATCAACGAGGTTATAACTTTCAAGGAACTGAGAGAGATGTTTGTGTTAAGTGGTATTGACTCTGCGAAAGTTATGCCTTGTGATTTCGACCCTCCAAAATCCGGAAAAGGAGCAATTTTTCCGGTTAGCAGAGGGCTTCTGCAAACTGTCGATAAAAGCGATGACATTTGTGAAGGAAATATTGTTGTTGCCGAAGGCCGAATTAACTTCCGTGATGCAATCAAAGAATTTGAAAAAGGATTGATAAAATCTCAAAACCTTGAGCTGCTTTGTTGTGAAGGCTGCATTATGGGACCGGGGATGTCGTCGGGTGGAAAAAGATATTCACGCCGAACACGAATTAGTGATTATGTAAAAGAAAAAATTAAAAACCTCGATCAATCTCAATGGGAAAAGGACATGCAAGAATATTCAAAACTTGATATGAGCCAGACATTCGAATCTTCCGACAGACGAATAAAACTCCCTTCACGTGAGGAAATTGATAAAGTTCTTGTTTCTATTGGAAAAATCACTCCAAAAGATCATTTAAATTGTGGTGCTTGCGGATACGATACTTGCGAAGAACATGCAATTGCGATTGTTGAAGGCTTAGCCGAAAACGAAATGTGCTTGCCTTATACTATTGAAAAGCTTCATAAATCAATTAACGACCTCAATTTCTCTAACGAAAAACTTGCTTCTACTCGTCAAGCTTTAAAACAAAGCGAAAAACTTGCAAATATGGGTCAACTTTCTGCTGGAATTGCTCATGAATTAAATAATCCTTTGGGTGTGATAACAATGTATAGTAATATTCTTTTGGAAGAAGCAAACGAAAATGATTCTATGAAAAAGGACCTTGAATTGATTGTTGAACAATCAAGCAGATGTAAAAATATTGTTGGTGGTTTATTGAACTTTGCACGAAAAAACCAAGTTAATTTAACTGAAACTAACATGATTAGTTTTACAAAAAATAGTATCAAGTCAATTATTAAACCCGAAACTATCAATGTAGTTTTTAATTCAAAACTAAATGATCCGATTGCAATGATTGATACCGATCAAATGATGCAAGTATTAACCAATTTAGAAAAAAATGCCATTGAAGCCATGAATGAAGGTGGTACACTAAAAATCGAATTAAACGGAAACAATAACGAAATAGAATTTAAAATATCTGATAGCGGAGTTGGTATTTCAAAAGAAAATATGGATAAAATTTTTACTCCGTTTTTTACAACAAAAGAACTTGGTAAAGGCACAGGTTTAGGATTACCCTTAATTTATGGAATTGTGAAAATGCACAAGGGGCAAATTTCGGTAAACTCAAATGCAAATCCTGATAACGGGCCAACAGGAACTTCTTTTAAAATTGTTATACCAAGAAATATGTAATAGTTCAAATATTAAAAAACTTGAATAATGAATAGAGATAAAAAAATTATATTAGTAATTGATGATGACATTGATTATCTCGAACAAATGAAAATACAAATCACATCATTTGGATTTCTGCCAATACTTGCCGAAAGCCAAAAAGAGGGTGAAGAAAAAATAAATGAAATTAAACCCGATCTTGTTATTGTTGACTTGATGATGGAAAATCAGGATAGCGGGTTTATTTTTTGTTATAAAATAAAAAAGAAATTTCCCGAAGTTCCCGTAATTATTGCTTCGGCAGTAACGGCTGAAACAGGAATGATTTTCGGGCTGAATTCTGAAGAAGATCGAAATTGGATTAAAGCCGACCAATATCTTGAAAAAGGAATAAGACCCGATCAGCTTCAGCGAGAAATTAATAAATTGCTAAAACTGTAATGCATACAAAATTAAACTCTTAAAAAAATGAATAATAATATAAATAAGCTTACAAAGGCATTAAAGAAATTAGTCGGTGGTGACCGGTTAATAAATAGTAAATTTTTTCATAAGTAGTTTTTTAAGTGTAGCGGGGAAAGGGTTGCTCAAAATGATGATTTTTTTTGGTTGGTTAATATTTGTTTTTTCACCCCGACCCCGCTTTTTTTTAATTTAAAACATTGTAATTAAAATAAATAAAATGGAAAAATTAAAAGTATTAGTAGTTGATGATGAGCCGGGAATTCGCTCAGGAATTGAAAGAATTTTAAGGAATTATACTGTCGGATATCCGTTTATGGACGAAGATTTCCATTTTGAAATGATTGAAGCAGAAACAGGCGAAAAAGCAATCGAAATTATTGATAACGATCAAGTCGATATTATTTTGCTTGACAATAAATTACCCGGAATTCACGGCATCGAAGTACTCGAATATATCAATAAAAAGCAATACGATGCTCAGGTTATGATGATAACTTCTTATGCTTCGCTCGATCTTGCTGTGAAGGCAACAAATAACGGAGCATTCAATTTTGTGCCTAAACCTTTCACTCCACAGGAATTAAAAGCTGCGATGGAGAGCATTACAAAGCATCTTTTTCTTGAAAGGATGACTCGAAAAATGAACCAAGAAGGCAAACAAATCAGATTTCAATTTTTGTCTGTCTTGTCGCATGAACTTAAATCACCTATCAACGCCATCGAAGGATATTTGCGAATCATGCAGGAAAAACAGGTTGGCGAAAATATTAATGATTACCAAAGAATGATAGCCAGATCAATGGAACGCCTCAACGGTATGCGAGGATTAATAATGGATCTTTTGGATCTTACAAAATTAGAACCCGGAAAAAAAAGGAACTTGAAAAATATCGATATTTCTGAAATTGCTAAAATTTGTGTTAATACAATGGAACCTTTGGCTATTCAAAAAAACATCAAAATATTTGTTGATATCGATCATGAGATTTACTTTCCGGTCGATAATACCGAAATGGAAATAATTTTTAATAATCTTATTTCTAATGCAGTAAAATATAATAAAGATAATGGCGAAGTTCATGTTAGTCTAAAAAATAATATTAATTCAATCAAAATATTGGTTGAAGATACAGGTATCGGAATGTCGGATGATGAAATTTCCAAACTTTTCCATGAATTTGTTAGAATAAAAAATGTTAAAACGAAAAATATTACCGGAAGCGGACTTGGATTATCAATAGTGAAAAAACTTGTAGATGTTTATGATGGAAAGGTTATGGTTTCGAGTGTTCCCGATAAGGGTAGTAAGTTCGAAATAGAATTACCAATACATAGAATTACCAATACAATGAATGAATGAGTGAATGAGTGAATGAATGAGAGAATGATTGAATAAAAGAATAAAAAATACACTAACCTTAAATTATAAATAAAAAAGAAATGGAATTTAAACCGGAAAAATATTCAATAGAAGATGAATCAATGAAACCCTTTATTGATGCCGGTGAAATTTGTGATTATATCAATAATGCCAATCCGACAAAAGAAAGTGTTAGAAAGATCATTGAAAAATCATTAAACAAAAATCGGTTAAACCTTCAGGAAGTAGCCGTGCTTGTTAACACCAACGATCCCGAACTTGTTGAAGAAATCAAAGCCGGTGCAAAGAAACTTAAAGAAAATGTTTATGGAAACCGGATAGTTTTGTTTGCGCCTTTATATGTTGGGAATTTGTGTTTGAACGATTGCAAATATTGCGGATTTAAATCATCAAACAAAAACGCTGTTCGTAAAACTTTAAGCAAAAACGAATTAATAGAAAACGTTAAAGCTCTTGAAGAACAAGGACAAAAAAGATTGATACTTGTTTATGGTGAACATAAAAAATATTCTCCTGAGTACATTGCCGAAACCGTTCGCACGGTTTATGACGTTAAAATTGGGAATGGCGAAATTCGTCGAATAAATATAAATGCTGCACCTCTTGATATTGATGGGTTTAAAATTGTTAAAGAAGCTGGAATTGGAACTTATCAGGTTTTTCAGGAAACTTATCATCCCGAAGCATTTAAAATTTATCATCAAAAGGGAGCCAAAGCCAATTACCCAAATCGGCTGACTGCTCTTGATCGAGCTCAAGTAGCTGGAATCGACGATGTTGGAATTGGAGTTTTGTTCGGACTTTACGATTGGAAGTTTGAAATTCTTTCATTGATCCGACACACAAATCATCTTGAAGCTTGCTATAATGTTGGCCCACACACAATTTCATTCCCTCGCTTGCAAGATGCCTCCGAAAATGATATTGATGAAAAGTATAAAGTTTCGGACGAGGATTTTACAAAAATTGTTGCCATTCTGAGGCTTGCTGTTCCTTACACAGGTTTGATTTTAACTGCTCGCGAACCCGAAAATATTCGAAAAGAAGTCTTGCAATATGGTTGTTCACAAATTGATGCCGGCACAAAACTCGAAATTGGAGCTTATGCCGAAAGCCCTGAAATTGACCAAAATCTAAACAAAGAACAATTTTTAATCAACGATTCAAGAACTTTAAATGAAGTTATTGATGAACTGGTTAATGATGGGTATCTTCCTTCTTTTTGTACGGCTTGTTACAGGCTGGGAAGAACAGGTGAACATTTTATGGAATTTTCGGTTCCCGGTTTTATTAAACGATATTGTACACCAAATGCTATATTAACATTAACTGAATATCTTATCGATTATGCAAAACCCGAAACAGCTAAAAAAGGATGGAAAATCATTGATGAGAATATTAATAAAATGAGTGATAGTAAAAGAAAAGCTGAAGTCATAAAAAGGATAGAAAAAATTAAAGCGGGAGAACGTGATTTGTATTTTTAATTAATAATAAAGATAGTGCCATGTGATATGGTAGTTTTGTTTGTCAATAAAAGCCATTCGGTTTTCATTATCTAAAATTGATTGCCGATGGCTTTTTTAAAATGTTAAACTAATTTGCTAAAAAATACTTCAATGACAAAAGGAAAGGATTCAAAGCCGCATATCGGAATTTTTGGAAGAAGAAACAGCGGTAAAAGCTCTTTCATAAACTCAATTGTAGGACAGGATGTTGCAATAGTTTCTGAAAACGCCGGAACAACAACAGATCCGGTTAAAAAATCATTGGAAATTTTTGGTATTGGCCCTGCAATTATCATTGATACTGCCGGAATAGACGATGAAGGCAAGCTTGGAAAAATGCGTGTTGATAAAAGCCTGGAAGCAATAAAAACAGTCGATGCAGCAATTCTTATGATTTCGGAAAACTCATTCGATGTTTATGAAATCGGTTTAATAAAAAGATTCAACAATCTTGACGTTCCTTTTCTAATTATTCACAACAAATCTGATTTTGAAGAAATTTCAAACAAAACAATCGAAAAAATTGAAAACTACACCCAGTCTCCAATAATTAATTTTAGCGTTAAGCATCCCGATAAATCAGAAGAAGTTATAAATTTAATTAAAAAAATAATTCCTGAAACTGCTTATCAATCAGTTTCACTTCTTGGAGATTTACTTTCAAAAGATGATATCGTACTTTTAATTACACCTATTGACTCGGAAGCTCCCGAAGGAAGAATGATATTGCCGCAAGTAATGGCAATCAGAGATATTCTTGATAACGAATGTGTTTCTATTGTTGTTACAGAAAAAGCAGTAAAACATTTTCTCGAAAAAACTAAAATTAAACCTAAATTAGCTGTTACCGACAGCCAGGCTTTTGAACTTGTCAAAAAACTCATCCCCGAAAATATTCCTTTAACAAGTTTCAGCATTGTTTTTGCAAGGATGAAAGGCAATTTTAAACAATATATTAAAGGCACAAAATTTATTCCCGAATTAAAAAACGGCGACCGAATTCTTATTCTCGAATCCTGTTCCCACAGAATTAGTTGTGAAGATATTGGAAGATATAAAATTCCAAAATGGCTAAGAAATTTTACAGGAAAATCATTAGAATTTGATGTTGTTTCCGGTTTGAATAAACTTGATCGCAATATCAATAAATATTCTATGGTTATTCAATGTGGTGGTTGTGTTGCCACACGAAAACAACTACAAAACAGATTGAAACCTGCGATTGATGCCGGAATTCCGGTTTCAAACTACGGAATGACAATTGCTTTTATTAATGGAATTTTTGAGCGTGCAATTATGCCATTTAAAAACACAACATTTTAGATTGATGATTTATAAACCAAATCGAATACTTATGAATTTTCACACAAAATTAGACCAATCTAAAATAAAATATAAGCACCTAACAATGAAACCTCGTTTGCATAAAATATTATCAAAAAAAAAGTTTGAAAAAAATGATATTGTTGAACTTTTATCAGAAACCGATTCTGTTGAAAAAAATAAGATTAGGCAAAAAGCTTACTCAATAAAACGTAAAAAGCTTTCCAATGCAGTTTATTTTAGAGGTTTAATAGAATATTCTAATATTTGTTCCCGCAATTGTTTTTATTGTGGTGTAAGAGCCGGAAATACTCATGTTAATCGTTATCAGTTATCTGATAAAGAAGTTTTAGAAGCTGTTGATTATGCTTGGAAAAACAAGTTTGCCTCAATCGTAATTCAATCCGGTGAGCGCAAAGACAATGATTTTGTCAGGAAGATTGATAATCTTTTAAAAAAAATAAAACAAAACACAAACAACGAAATCGGGATAACATTATCTTGTGGCGAGCAAAGCGAAGAAACTTACAAAAAGTGGTTTGAAAGTGGTGCTCATCGTTATCTTTTAAGAATAGAAACCACTAACGAAAAATTGTTTAATAAAATTCATCCGGTTAATGAAGAAGTCAATTTCGCAAGCCGATTGAAGGCTCTTGAATTAATAAAAAAAACCGGTTACCAAACCGGTACGGGAGTAATGATAGGTTTACCCTTTCAATTAATTGATGACCTTGCCAATGATTTGATGTTTTTTAAAGATTTCGATATTGATATGGTTGGGATGGGCCCGTATATTGAATGTAATAACACTCCTCTAAGCATTCATAACAATATTTTACAACCACTAAACGAAAGGTTTGAACTAAGTTTGTTAATGATTTCGGTTCTGAGAATTATGATGAAAGATATAAATATAGCAAGCTCTACAGCCTTGCAAGCAATTCATCCAATGGGCCGCGAAAAGGGATTACTCGCAGGTGCAAATGTTATTATGCCAAATATTACACCTTTAAAACATCGAGTTGATTATTTATTATATAAATATAAACCCGGCACTAACGAAAAATGCGATACTGTAAAAAGTCGGCTCGAAAACAATATTAAATTACTCGACGAAGAAATTGCTTACGGCAAATGGGGCGATTCAAAACATTTTTTTGCAAAAAGAAAAAATAAATTTAATTCAGCAACTCAAAGTGAAAATTAGCCCATATTTTTCATAATTTTTATAGTACACTGATTGGACTGATAAGACTGATTTGGAATTAAAAAATCTTAATCAATCATAGGAATCTAACGAAGCGAAGCAAGTCCGTATGGATAATCAGTGTACTATTTTGACTTTTGTTTTACAGAAAAACTATTACGCCTTCTTGATAACTTCAATGATTTTATCCTGTTCGCCTTTTCCTAAATATGGATACATAGGTAGGCTAAAAATCTGTTCCGCAACGCTCATGCTAACAGGGAAATCATTAGGTTTATGACCTAAATCAATAAAAGACTCCTGGATATGAATTGGTTTCGGATAATAAATTGCAACCGGAATACCTGCTTCATTAAGTTTTTTAATAATTTTTTCTCTATCGGGATGGAGAACAGAATATTGAGCCCATGCTGAAATATTATAATCGTGAATATAAGGAACTTTAACAACATCTTTCAATCCTTTGCTATAATAATTGGCAACCTCTTGTCGTAGTTCAATTTCCTCGTCAAATATTTCCATTTTTGCCAATAAAACAGCACATTGCATTGAGTCAATTCTTCCGTTTATTCCAATTCTTATATTATCATATTTGTCGGTTCCTTGCCCGTGAACTCGAATCGAAAGAAGTTTTTCATAAAGATCATTATTGTTCAAAAATATCATTCCGCCATCGCCATAACATCCCAAAGGTTTTGCCGGGAAAAAACTTGTTGCTGCAACATCGGCAAGTGAACAATTTTTTCGGTTTTTATATGAACCTCCAAAACTTTGTGCTGCATCTTCTAAAACAAAAAGGCCGTATTTTTTAGCAATTTTGTTAATTTCATCATAATCGGCAGCCTGTCCAAATAAATCGACCGGAATAATTCCTTTTAGATTTAGTTTGCCCTCTTTCTTAACGCGAATAATTTCTTCTTCGAGTTTGGCAGGGTCAATATTAAAAGTATCAGAGTCAATATCAACAAAAACAGTAGTTGCACCTGTTAGCTTTATAACCTCGGCAGTTGCAAAAAAAGTGAAGGGAACCGTAAAAACAGCGTCTCCAGGACCTACATCATAAGCCATTAAGGGCATTAGCAAGGCATCTGTTCCGCTTGCTACACCAATTGCTTGTCTAACTCCGACATAATCTGCGAGTTGGGTTTCTAATTGAGTAACTTCCGGGCCGAGAATATATTTTCCATGATCCAGAACTTTTGAAATATTTTTTTCGATTTTATCTCTAATTCTTCTTTGTTGTGCGTGTAAATCAATAAATTGCATATATTTTAGTTTTATATTTGTTTTACAATAATTCCTTTTTTTGTATAATTTCTTCCACATCTCGGGCAGCTTGAGGTTTCATTTGTTTTTGGCTCAATTGAAAGTGAGAGTTTTTCACCACAGGCGCACATCCACCCGACTAATCTGGCAGGTAATCCTACTACCATACCATAATCAGGAATGCTTTTAGTAACTACCGAGCCGGCTCCCACAAAAGAATATTTTCCTAAAGTGTTTCCACAAACAATAGTAGCATTTGCACCAATTGAAGAGCTTTTTTTAACTAAAGTTTTATGATAAAATTCCGTACCGCTCTGGGGAAATTCGCATCTTGGGTCAATAATATTAGTGAAAACCATTGAAGGGCCACAAAAAACATAATCCTCCAATTCAACACCTTCGTAAACCGAAACATTATTTTGGATTTTTACATTGTCTCCAATAATTACATTATTCCCAATATTTACGTTTTGCCCTAAAACACAATTTTTTCCTAAACATGATCCTTTTTGAACATGCGAAAAATGCCAAATTTTTGTACCCTCGCCAATCACAACATTGTCGTCAACATAGGCACTTTCATGTTTAAAATATTTTTTTTCCATGTATTTGATATATAATAAGTGTATATCTTTTGTGATGCAAAATTATAAATATTATCTAATTTTTATTTTAAAAATGTTTAATTTTGTCAACTTAATTTTAAAATTTTTTAAATAATGAATATTCCTGAAAATTTAAAGTACACAAAAGATCACGAATGGCTTCGTATAGAAGGAGATGAAGGATACATTGGTGTTACAGAATTTGCTCAAAAAGAGCTTGGTGATATAGTTTTTGTTGAGGTAGAAACACTTGAAGAGACTTTAGAAAAAGAAGAAGTCTTCGGTACAATTGAAGCAGTAAAAACAGTTTCAGATATGTTTATGCCTGTTTCCGGTGAAGTTGTCGAATTTAATGAAAGCTTAGAATCAAATCCTGAAATAATCAATACCGATCCTTATGGCGAAGGTTGGATTATTAAAATAAAAATCACTAAACCTGACGAAATTAAAGAACTGCTTTCATCGGAAAAATATAAAGAAATTATCGAAGAGTAATTTTTTATAATGCATCTGAAGAATTTTTTCCCTGTATTTTTATGGGTTTTAGTAATTCTTGTTCTTACGGGATTGCCCGGTAATTATTTTCCTCATATTACGAGTTTCTGGGATTGGCTATCACCGGATAAGTTGATTCATTTATTAATGTTTGCGGTTTTGGTTTTCCTGTTTATGATAGCTAACAGTAAACAATATAATTATAGAAATAAGCGTTATTATTATATAATTGGTTCTTTGTTTATTAGTATTTTTTTAGGAGCATTAACGGAAATTTTGCAAAAATTTGTTTTTATCGGAAGGCATGCAAATATTTATGATTTTTATGCAAATACTCTCGGATGCTTTTTAGGAATTATTTTATTTTTTATAGTTCAAAAAAAAATAATAAAAAAAATTAAATCGTAAGATTATAATTAATAATTTAGCAAATTAAAAAGGAATTTAACTTTTATAATATATACTTGAAATTATGGAAGCAAAAAAATCAAAAAAAGCTGACCTTGAACACAAAAGGATAATTTTTATCCAAATCGGATTAATAATTAGTTTAGCAATTGTTTTATATGCATTTGAATATAAAACGTATGAAAAAAAGGAAATTGACTTCGGAGAAAGGATAATGGAGGATGTTACGGAAGAAATTATCCCAATTACCGAACAAAAAGTTGAGGTGCACAAAATCGTAGCTCCTAAAACAATTACCGTTATTAATATTGTCGATGATGATGTTGAAATTGAGGATGATATTGATATTGATGTAGAGGCTGATGATAATACAGAAATCGAAGAATATGTTCCTATTGAGGAAGAAGAAGAGGCTGAAGAGCAAGAAATTTTTCTTGTCGTTGAATCACCTCCATCATTTCCGGGTGGTGAAGCTGCAAGAAAAAGATTTTTAGGCGAAAATCTAAAATATCCTCAGATGGCAAAAGAAAGCGGAATTCAAGGAAAAGTATATGTTACATTTGTTGTTGAACCTAACGGTTCGGTTACCGGAATTAAAATTATACGTGGTATCGGCGGTGGTTGCGACGAAGAAGCTATTAGGGTAACAAAACTAATGCCTACATGGATTGCAGGAAAACAAAGAGGAAAACCTGTTCGGGTTCAGTTTAATATGCCAATTAAATTTACATTACAGCAACAATAAAAAAAATATAGATTTTAAAAACCGGTTTAATCACCGGTTTTTTTTTGCATAAATTTTTGATCTGCTTCTAAGCGGAGGTTCAATATTATTTAACTGACATGACGAAATGATTTTTGAAGCAGAAATTCTTTGAAATCATTCAAATACCCTTATTCCCTTTATTTTCCATATTTCCTTCTCAAGCAAATATTTATTCATCGTTTTAATGTTGATTTTTATTAGATTGAAAAAACTTAATCACAATTTGTGCCTTAGATGCTCCAATTATTTCTTTCAATTCTTCAAAAGAAGCTTCTTTAATTATTTTTACGGATTTGAAATTCTTTAATAATTTTTGAGTGGTGGAATCCCCAATTCCGACTATTTCTGTTAATTCGGATTTTATAGTATGTTTTTCGAGTTTTTTACGAAAATGAGTAATTCCAAAGCGATGTGCTTCATCTCTTAATTGCTGAATAATTTTTAAAGTTTCCGATTTTTTTTCAATATATAATGGAACCGAATCACCCGGAAAATAAATTTCTTCCAATCGTTTGGCAATACCGATGATTGGAATTTTTCCTTGCAGATTGAGTTTTGAAAGACTTGATAATGCTGAACTTAATTGCCCTTTGCCTCCGTCAACAATAACTAAATTCGGTAAAGGTTTGTTTTCATCCAAAAGCCGCTTATATCGACGAAAAACAATCTCTTCCATTGAAGCAAAATCATTGGGGCCGGAAACAGTTTTAACATTATAATGACGATATTCTGCTTTTGAGGATTTCGCCTTTCTGAAAATAACCATTGCAGCCACCGGATGGTCGCCTTGCATATTTGAATTGTCGAAACATTCGATATATTCAGGAGGTTCTTTTAGCCTGAGATCTTTCATCATTTGATTTAAAATTCGCTTCGAATGACGGTCAGGGTCAACAAAATCAAGTCGTTTTTGTTTTTCGATTTTGCAAAATTTTGCATTTTGTAATGACAAGTCAAGAAGTTTTTTCTTGTCACCGATTTTAGGGACAATGAAATGAATATCAGGGATTTTAAAATCGAAAACAAATGGAACAATTAATTCAGCAGCCTTACTTTTATGACTTTGACGTAATTCGGTAATCGTATGAATTAATAAATCTTCGTTGCTTTCGTCAAGTTTTTTAATTATTTCAAAAGTTTGGGCCTGAATAATAGCGCCATTCACTACTTTTAAGAAATTTACAAAGCCTGATTTTTCATCTGAAATAATGGAAAAAACATCAATATTATTAATTTTTGGATTTACAACTGTTGATTTACTTTGATATTCTTTTAATAAAAATAATTTCTCCTTTAAAATTTGTGCCTTCTCAAACTCATAATTTTTAGCACATTGGTCCATTTGATTTTTCAATGGCAAAACAATTGAAGCAATATTTCCTTTCAATATTTGCCTAATTTCATAAATTGATTTTTCATAATCATTTGCATTTTGGAATCCTTGGCAAGGGCCTAAACAATTCTCTAAATGATATTCTAAGCAAACTTTGAATTTTTTCTTTTTAATGTTTTCATCGCTAAGATTAAGGCGACAATTTCGCAGAGGATAAAGTTGTTTAATAAGCCCCAACAAGATGTTTATCATTCTCACCGAAGTATATGGTCCAAAATATTCTGAGCCGTCTTTTTCCGGATTTCTACAAATAAATACTCTTGGAAATGGCTCGTTTTTTAAACAAATCCATGGATAGGATTTGTCGTCTTTTAACATTACATTATAACGTGGTTGATGTTTTTTTATCAGATTATTTTCAAGCAAAAGTGCATCAACTTCACTGCCGACTATAATATATTTTATTTCTGAAATTTTTCTTATCAACAAAGCCAATCGTCCTGAAGCAGTATTTTCTTTATTAAAATAAGATGAAATTCGTTTATTGAGATTTTTGGCCTTTCCAACATAAATAATATTATTTTCTTTATCAAAAAACTGATAAACACCAGGTTTATTAGGTGTGTTTTTTATCTTCTGCAAAAGATTTTCTTTATTATTTTCTGTTTTTTTAAAATGCATTACATTGCCTTCCAACCTTGAGCCTCTAAAGGAATTACAGTTCCTGATCGGGTAATCAAGTTTTTACTTTCACTACTATCGGTTATGTGTCCGATTATAGAAATATCTTCAATTTCTTTAATTTTTTCAAAATCATTTTGTGAAATTGTAAAAAGCAATTCATAATCTTCACCGCCACTTAATGCAGCAATTGTTGGATCAATTTTAAAATCTTCGGCAACACTAACAGTTAAGGAGTCGATTGGTATTTTGTCTTCGTAAACCGAACAGGAAGTTTTTGAGTTTTTGCAGATATGAAAAATCTCGGAAGCCAAGCCATCCGAAATATCTATCATTGAAGTAGGTTTGATGTTTTGCTTTCGCAGAATTTCTACAATATCGGTTCTTGCTTCAGGCTTTAATTGCCGTTTTAAAACATAATCGAAACCGCCTAAGTCGGGTTGCATATTTGGGTCACTTTTAAAAACCTCTTTTTCTCTTTCTAAAAGCAGAAGGCCCATATACGCTCCACCCAAATCACCTGTAACGCACAATAAATCATTAGTTTTGGCCCCACTACGATATGCAATATTTTTTTCATCTACTTCACCAATTACTGTAATTGAAATAAATAGGCCGGAAGGGCTTGAAGTTGTGTCGCCACCAACCAAATCGACATTATATTTTTCACAAGCAAGCAACAAACCCGAATAAAACTCATCTAATGCTTCAATCGAAAATCTGTTTGAAATCGAAATCCCGATTATCAGTTGTTTTGGAATACCATTCATTGCGGCAATATCTGAAAAGTTCACAACTGCCGATTTATATCCAAGATGTTTTAAAGGGGTGTAAACCATATCAAAATGAACACCTTCGAGAAGCAAATCGTTTGAAACTAATGTTAATAAATTTTTATTTTTTATGACAGCAGCATCATCGCCGATTCCTTTTATTGTACTTTTATTTCGTATTTTAATATTTTTCGTTAGATGGTCGATCAATCCAAATTCACCTAATTCCGAAATTTCGGTTCTGCTAATTTTATCTTTTGACATCTTTTAATTTTTTCGACAAAATTAATGTATCTTTCAATTGCCTCAGTTATACACTCGTTTTTTTTGAAAATTATTAAAAAAGAACAAAGTAATTGGAAAAATTGTTCAGCATTTTATTGACAATAATGTTTGAGTGGCTGGATTAAATAATGTTTTGATTTTTGTGAGTTAAATTACTCAAGTGCAAAAACATCCATTCGTAAATTATCAAGAATTAGAGGTTTTTTATCTTTATTCCACAGATATGCTGAAATTTTATCGCCAGCAAAAATATTTGCACGAATAATGACATCCAACTTCAATTTATTCCATTGGTTTGTAATGTAATCATTGGTTTGCAATGAATTAGTTTCCCAAAATATTGTTTCTCCGTTTCTGCTTACCGAAAAAACAAGTAAAGGATTTGATTTTTCGAGAAGAAAAACATCTGCAGAAATTGAGATGATACAAAATTGAGTGACTGAAACTTCATGGAATTCTGAAATAAATCCGGGACTGTAAATGTCTTCACCCGACATTTTCAAACTATGTTTTCCTGAAAAAACATTTTTTGAATCAATCTTAGATTTCCAATTTTCTAATTCATTATTGATGTTTTCAAAGTTATAATTTTTTGAAATAATTAATTCAGACGGGTGAATATTTTGTTTCGATGATTTTAGAGTATCATTAAAAGTAATTTGTTCCCATAAAATATTTATTTCATCTTTTATGAGAAATTCTTTGTCGGAAAAACTAAGTCGAATTCTTTTTACTTTTTCTCCAATAAGTTCATTTGAAACACGAATTAAATAAGGATTTATCCATAATCCTGTCAATGAATTATCTCTTGAAAATCGATGTTTTATAATTGTTGCATTATCCAATTCATATTCAACATAATATTCTTCCTCTTTATATAATAGGCTTTTAATTATTCCTGCAAAAGTTTGATGAATTTCAAATTTTGCTTTTAAAATCCCATTTTCAATTTCCGGGATATTAATCCATTCATTGAATCTGTAATTCTCATTTCCCAAAGATGAAGGTGAATTAAATCGAGGGATTGTTGTTTTTTGAAGCAAAAGAAAATTTTCTTCATCTTCAATTATCTTGTAATTATTTAAAAATTCAAATAGAAAATTTCCATCGCTATTAAAAATATAACGAGTATCAATTCCTTCGAGGCTTTTATTTTGATTTAATTCCCATATAAAAAATTCAGCCGATTTATCAGAAGAAATAAATTCGGCATTTATATTATCTATTGGGGGAGGAGCAAAAAGACATCCGTTTTGAAGCATTGGCCTCGGGCTATAATTCAATTTGTTTGGAATGATGTATGAAATTTCCCACGGAAAAAAATCAAGGGTTTCTTGTCCAATAGTTTTCAAAATTTCCGGTGAGAGTTGTTTTGTTTTTAAATTATTATCAATAGCGTTTACACTATTTTCTTTTAATTTATTAAAATTGAAAAAGGTAGATGAAAAGTTTTTGGTTCCCGAAAAGAAAGGTTTTTTGGTTGCTCCGTCAATTTCAATAGAATTTAAATTACCGTAAAAAAATATAATTAATAAGCTTAGTAAAACATAAGTGATAGCTTTTATCATTCTAATATAAATCAAAAATAAAAAGATAAACATATACAAGACATTAAGAAAAAAATTCAAGTGAAAAATGTCTTCTCTTGCAAAAGCAAATTTAAAAGAAGCAAAAAGTGCAAGAAAAAGTATTCCATAAAGAAAATTGACATTTTTTTGTTTTGAGATAAAAGGAATAATTGCAAAAATCAAAAACATTAGCGATAAATACCACCAATTGTTTTCGGGATTTATCGAAAATGCACTTGAATTGCCCAACCCAAGAACTATGAGATTATAAAAAAACTGAAATATTCCTGAAAAATCATGATAAATTATTAACCAAATGATGATAAAAAAAAGAGTGCCACCTACGATTGAGAAAATAATGTTTGTAATTTTCCTTGAAACAATAAAATCGATAATGATAAAACTTGCAAAAATCAGGAATCCGATTATTCCGATAGTGATTTTAATATACAGCCCGAGAATTAAAAAAAACAATGAAAGCAGAAAAAATATTTTTTTATTTGTTTCTTTGTAAATCAGTATTGTTGAAATAATTAATGCAAAAAAAACAGTATCGAAATTGAATAAAGTTGAAGCAAAAAAAGTTAAGATAATTGAAAAAAGAACGTTTCTTTTCCTGAGAATAATTGATAAATATAAAACCGAAAAAATGAACAAAAGACGAAGAACTGATATGAAAATCACCCCAATCTCAAGATTATTTCCCATCGGAAGAGGGTACTTTAGAAATCCAAGCGGGCCATAAGTAAAAATCAGGTCTTTAACAATTTGAATGTCGGAACTGAAAAAATGGTTAAATGCTATTATGTAAGAGTTGTCAATTCCCGAACCGATTTCAGGATCAATTTCAGGAAATGTTAAGATCAATAAAACAACCGACAAAATCGATAATAATAAAATATTATTTTGTCTTGAAATAAAGCTATGGATTATAAAGAGTTTATCTTTTAGCATTGATCTTATATTTCACTTTTATTCGCAATAAATCAATGGGAATTTTTATCAAACTGAAAAATGAAATTTTAGAATCACCCATTTCAACCCATGTGTTTAGGGGAACTTCAATTAGTTTGCTCTTCACTTTTTCGAGTCCGTAAAATTTTATTAATCGGGCAAATATTTCAATATCGAACCACCAGCGCGAAAGAAATTTTTCTTCGAAAATCACATGAATCAAATCAGCTTTCAGGATCTTTGCCCCACATTGAGTATCATAAACAGGGAGTTTTAAAATTATGCTTGCAAAAGTTGAAAATATTCGACCCGAATAATGCCGGTAAGAATTGCGTTTTATGGTTGAGCCTAATCTGAGTATTCTTGAGCCGAAAGCTAAAACATATTCAGGATCACTATTTAAATATTTGTCTAATAAAAAAATTTCAGTTAACGGAGTTGAAAGATCGGCATCAAAAAAGCCAATTTTATCGAATTTTTTTCTGTTAGACAATTCAAGGCTTGCAAGCCTGATTGCCTCCGCTTTTCCCCTGTTTTTTTCAAAGTCAATAATAAAAAATTTGTCCTCTTTTCCGGCTTGAAGTTTTTTCAGAATTTCTAAAGTATTATCTGTACTTCCGTCATTTACAAAACATAAACTAATCGAACTTGATCCATTGAAATCTTCATACTTTTTTATCGGTAGGCGTTTCTCTTCGTTATAACATGGAATTATTATACAGATTTCTTGCATATTATATAATTTGAAAGGCCGGGAAATTTAAGTCCTGCATTTTTTAGTAGTTTAAACAATCGAAAATCAATAATAAGGAAATTCTTCAAACAATAGTCTAAAAATTTTCTTTCCTTCCACTTTGCCACACCGTTGAAAGTCTTACCCCGACTACCAAATACTTTGGTTTTATAAGATTGTAAACATCTGATCATAAACAAAGAAAAGAAGAAATACCCAAATTCAATCGCACTCAATCCGGCTTTATTAATTGTATTTAATAAAGTTTTATTAGCATAGCGGCGAAAATGATTTAGATATTTATCGTGGGCGCCAAGCAAATGTTGAAAAGCCGGAACCGTGATAACAAATTTTGTTTTTTGAGTAATAAAACTTTCAGATAACAAGGATGATAGAAATTTAGTGTCATCTTTAATGTGTTCTAAAACATCTAATAATAAAACAATATCAGCCTTTTTGTTTATAGCTTTTGCTTGTTGAGTTGATTGAAAAATCGAAATCGCCGGATTATTGATTTTTTTTTCGAGTTTTGAAATAATTTCGGAATTGAAAGCATTATCGATGGCAATAATTTTTGATGATTTGATTTTTTTTGTAAGCTGGTCAGCTAAAAAAACATCGCCGCAACCTATGTCATAAACAGTGCATTCCTTATCGGATGAGAAATCAAAATATTTTTTTATTAAAGAAATTACTACTTCACTTCTCGCCAACTCCCATGGATGTCTTCCTGAGAATTCCCCTGAAATATTACTTTCTTTTAAATCCATTCAATTAAAGATTTTATTGCAAAAATAGTAATACTTAGAAAATCAATTTAACACCGTTTGAAGAACCGCCAATGATTTAATTTCCTTGAAATTTTCGACATGAATTTTATAATAATCAATTAGTTTTTCTAACAGTTGCATTCTTTGAATTTTACTAATTTTAAGTTCATTAATTTTTTCGAATGAAATATTTAACAAATCATTTAAAATTAAACTTAATTCCGTATTTAAATAATATTGATGAATTGGGATGCCTTTAATAAAAATTCCTTCTGTTAAATCAAAATATCTGAATTGCTCTGTTTGTTTTTGATGTGGAAAGAAACCGAGATGTTTTGTTAGCTTGATAAGAAAAAGCAGGTGAAAATTTGCAAAATCTTTTTGCTGATGATCGAGAAGTTGAATTGAGTTGAAAAGGAAATCAAAAAGGTTTTGGTTTGGCTCTTCTTCCCTGATAGTTTTATGTAGAATTTCATTAAGAAACATCACAATAGAACTTTTTCGAATATCGAAAGGAATTGTTGTAAATTGATAAGCCAGCCTGATTTCAGTCAAAAAATTGATTTTACTTTTTTCTTTTTTTGAAACCACGAGATCAAGCAAGGAAAGATTTTGAAAAACATTAGATTTAATTTTTGATTTTCGACTTCTTACCCCTTTAACAATGTATGTTTGTAAACCGAAAATCTCAGTATAAATTTTAACAATAAGGCTTGTTTCTGAATATTTGATTCGTTGAATTACAATTCCTTTGGTTTTATAAAACATTGTCTTTTATCCAAAATGACTATTGAATTAATTTATAAAAAGAATTTTTGTAACTAAAGTTTCAGAGCCATCATCATTACTGCTAAAAACCATATATACACCGGTATGTGCTCTTCTTCCATCAAAATTCTTACCATCCCAAATTGCCTGACCACCTTCTGCTTGAGTGGAATAAATAAGAGTTCCGCTAATGTCGGTAATTTTTACGTTAGCATTTTTAACAAGCCCGCGAATAGCAATTACTCCCGAAAAATCTTCTCTGACAGGATTTGGATATGCATAAACATCATTATTAGTCGGGCCTCCGGGAGTAGCATATCCTTTAAACGAAATAATACCTTTTGTGGTCCCGAAAAAGACTTCGCCATCGCTATTAATTGCAATATCAATAATATCATTTGAAAGTAGGGGGCTATTATCTTCGGTGAAATGATGAATTTCTTCGGTTCCGTCTTCCGATAAAAGAAATACGCCGGCTTTTTGAGTTCCCATCCATTTTTGATTTGCTCCATTTATTGTAATAGCCGTAACAATTTCAGTTTCTAATAAATATTGAACATATCCGTCTTGCTCGACAAGAATTCTTTGTGCGTTTATCGTGCTTGATTCAAAAATATTTTCAGGCGAATAAAAGACACAAATTCCTTCATCCGTTCCAATCCAAACTTCTCCATCAAGGTCAACTGCCATGCTATAAACTTTTGAGCCTGGGATATTTCCTCTATTTTCCTGTTTTCCAAGCAATTTTGTTTCATCATCAGAAGTATCAAGAATTGTATTATTATCATTAAAAACAACCAAATACTGACTATTTGCATCAGTAACTCTTTTGATTATCCACTTTTGATTATATGAGTCTATTATCATTTTTCCCAAGTCAAAACTTCTTGCATTTGTTCCGAGATCAAGAGCTTTCCAATCGCCTTCGTAGGTTTTTACGGTTAAAAGTAAATTTGCACCCGAATTTGCTATCCACAAATTATTATTATTATCAAAACAAACAGCACTTGTCCTATTAAAACTATAACCATCAAGTGGTTGTACTGCACTATTCTGTGGCGTGTAAATTTCATTTATTTCCCCGTTAAGTAATTCGATAACACCTGTACCAAAACTATTTGGAGTTCCCCAGCCGCCTGAAAATACTCTTTGAGGATTTCCAGGATAAATTGCAATACAAACAAAATCAATAATTGTATCAAAGGCTGTTATATTAGATGAGTTATAGGTTGTCCAATCATCTCCATTAAAATGGAATAACCCATTATTTAAAGACATACTAGCCCAAGAATTACTTCTTCCACCGGGAGCAACCCAAATATCTTTTCCTCCCGATGCAAGTTGAAATACATTTACCGAACCCGGCCCATTCAATTCAATAGACTCAGCCCCGTGTCCTTTATCCCATGTTTTTATTAAGCTTAATCTTTTATCTGCAATCCAAACGTAATTATCTTTATCAATAATTGCATCATAAGGTATAGGATAGGTTGAATTTACTGAGTTTATTAAATAATTCAAATTAAAATCCAAATCAAAAACTTGCACATTATCGGAACAAGAAATAATCATTTGGTTATAATTCACTGAAATTTCTCGTTTTGTATATGTCTCTGCAGGATTAAATACTTCCCAATCAGTTCCGTTATAAAACAACAGAATATCTGAATTATAAATATCAGGGTTAGAAATGTTTGCAAAAACTCTACCATTAAAAGCCTGAATTGCATTAAAATTTTTATTCAGAGTTAATACGGAGTTATCTTTTGTCCATGATGAAAAATTTGCCAGATTAGGATTAGTTAATGAAGCATAGTAAATTCCACTTTCAGTTGCTGCAAAAAAAGCAGTATCATTAAAAGTTAAATCAAGAATATTTATTTTACTTCCTTCGGGGCCAATGTAATAAGTGTCATGAATTTCTTCATTTTCAACATCAAGAACAACTATTCCGAATCCACAAGATAAATATGCATATTTATCAATAAAAAGTATTTTGCTAATGGTTTTATTCCCAAGTATGGTTTTTCGTTTTATATCTGGAATATTTATGATGACATTGCCTTTTATTAGGTCAATATTTGTGTTTGAATAGGCAATTACTAATGTTTTATGATCTGAACTATAATTAATTGCATTTATTCCAACGTCAGAAAGGCCATTGACTTTTGTTAGTCGTTGAACAGATTCATCGGTTTTATTATAATAAAACAAACTATAAGGGGTAGCACAATAAATGATTTCGCCGGCCTCAACAACATCAATACTTTTTTTATATGGTAATTGATCTCGCCATTGGCCAACCCCAATATTTTGAGCTACTGTGAAAACAGAAAAAAACAATAAAACAGCAAAAGTTAATATACGGTAATAAAGATTCATTATTTTAAATTTTTAATATACGAAATTTTCACAAAACGTTAAAACACTTTAAATAACGTTAAAACTGTAAAAATTTTCTTAACTTTTCTATTAACTGTTTTTTTATTAAATTATTGTTTTTGGTGTTTTTGAAAAATAATGTGAATTTTGTTTTATATTTATTTTTTAAGAAAAGATAATCAATAAATTAGTAAAATATTAGGAGAGCACTATTAATATCACGAATAACTCTACTGGATTATTTTACGATATTAACAGTACAAACTTTAAAAACATTAAAAATTATAGAAAAATTCAATTAAAAATAGTACATTTGGAGTATATATAATAGGAATTAGCATTTAATGAAATATAAAAATAGAAATTTTGAAATTTTCATTCGTTTGCAACATATCGAAGATTATCAGGGAACTAGGATAGAGTTTGCATCGGTGAACAAAGCCATGAAGCGAATGGGTAGTTCCATTAGAGTTGAAAACGAACCTATTTCCTGTGCGTCATTTTGTATCAAAATCCCCCTAAAATATTAATTATGAAAAAGAATCACTTAAATAATCCAATTTTTTTGGTTGAAGATAATCCGGTTGATGTAGATTTAACAATCAGGGCATTTAAACTTCGAAAACTTAATAATCCAATTGAAATCGCACGCGATGGAGAAGAAGCTTTAGAATGGATAGACAAATGGAATAGTGGAGCCCCATTGCCTGTTGTTATTCTTCTTGATCTTAAACTACCCAAAGTGCACGGACTGGAAGTTTTAAAAGAAATTAAATCACACGATTTACTAAAAACTATTCCAGTAGTTGTTTTAACAACTTCATCTGAAGATATTGATGTAAAAACTGCGTATAATTTGGGAGCTAATTCATACATTATTAAACCGGTTGATTTTGATAAATTTGTTGAAGTTGCAGCCCAGATCGAATTATATTGGAATGTGTTAAATAAACCATTTTTTTCAAACTCATATTAAAATTGAAATTAACTATCATGAAAACAA
Source organism: Bacteroidales bacterium (assembly GCA_016342645.1). Classification (GTDB taxonomy): domain Bacteria; phylum Bacteroidota; class Bacteroidia; order Bacteroidales; family JAEINX01; genus JAEINX01. The sequence goes on from JAEINX010000004.1 coordinate 42,371, forward strand.
AAAAACTAACAACTTTATCAGCACTCATCTTTGGTCTTTTGTTTTTTATGGTAACAATTTCTTATTCACAAGAAAACAATGATCGGTTAACTGCAAATGATCTAACCAAATTAACCTTTGAAGAATTAATGCAGGTACAAATTAAATCTGCAAGCTTGACCGCAATAGAAAGAATTAAAACACCCGGAACCATAACTACTATCACAAGAGAAGACATTGAATTAACTCCATACCGGAATTTATTAGACCTATTAGAGGTTTATGTTCCAAGTGGAACCTTTGTTAATCATTGGTTAGGTCCACGCATTGGTATTAACGGAGTGATTAGCGACCAAAACAACTCCTACCTTCTACTTGTTGATGGAGAGAAAATGAATTTGAATTTTGAGAGTGGAGCTGTATTTGAAATTCAAAACAAGGATTTATCAGATATTGAAAAAATTGAAATCACAAGCGGACCCGGTTCAGTAATACATGGGCCGGGAGCAATAGGTGGTGTAATTTCCATAACAACAAAAAATGCCAAAACTTGTGATAAGTCAGGTATTGGTGTTAAACATGATTTTACATACAGGTATTCGATACTTAATGGCAACTATGTTATTAAAAAGAAAAAATTCTCGGCATATATGTTTGCCAGTTTCGGGAAATCTGATGGAATTAAAGAACCTGAATTTTATTATGTCGATCGTGCACATGGATATGGATATGGTTATATGTCAGAAACATGGGGAAAAAAAGGTTTGGGTTCAGCGGCACCCAATTTTTATTCCGACTTTGATAACCGACCTGAGATTAAAGCACAACTGAATATTAATTTTTTCAAAGAATTTACTTTAAGTGCAAGATATACCAACTTTAGTTTCACAAAGCAATCTCAACAGGCAGGTTCGCAGGAAGGCCCTGCTTTTCCGGGTATTTACGGACAGCAATTTTCCTCTATTTTTAAAAACAATCATAAATTCTCTGAAAAAATTCAATTAGTGAGTTCAGCCGGCTTTCAGTCGCAAAGCCATGGCGATATTGCACTTTATCAAAGAGATAAAAAACCATTTGATGACATTAGTCAACGAAAATATTCCTTCTCGGAAAAAAAAATAAGCTTACGTTCAGTTTTATCATTTCAGCCCTACGAAAAACTTAAACTTGCTATTGGTTCGGAATACAACTATTGGTTCTATGGAACTGAGTGGGGAAAAGAGAAAAATAGTTTAATACTGGATTTTCCTTCTCCAATTCTATTCGCAATAACAGATACAACATCTGGCTTTTACGCAACATACAATCAGAATAATATTGTTACTTTAATTGATAAAAGAATTAATGCAAACCAAATCTCAGGTTTTTTTGAAGTCAACTATCAGCCTATTGAAAAAACAACTGTTTTGGTCTCAGGCAGAATAGACAAACACAATCTTGCCGAAGTTGCTTTCTCACCAAGAGTGGCACTCATACAACAAATTAGCAATAATAATTACCTAAAAGTGATTGGTCAGCAATCTGTTCGTTTGCCAAATTTTCGTGAATTGTATGCAATCAATTATGCAGGTGGAAATCCTTCTGCTCCTGAAAAACTTAGAGGATTTGAATTGATTTTCACACGTGTTCAAAACAAAAATCTTATTTTTAACGTATCAGCCTTTCATCAATCCATTGACCAAATAGCATGGATTGATAGTGATAAATCCGGAGTAATTGGAACTTTTAATACCGCCGGTTTTGAAATTGATGCCTCTTATAAATTGAACCGTTTTTCTGTGGCATTTAGCTATTCTTATATTCGGCAAATTGATTGGAAAGCTAAATATGAAGCTGAGTACTATCTTTCTAAAATTGGCCCTGACAGTATTGATATGCCTCTTATCGGTGCAGGAGAAAACAGAATTAATAATTTCCCAAAACACCAACTAAAGTTTAACTCATCTTTTAAAATTAAAAATTCACTATTTATACATCTTGATGGTAGATTTGCAGCAAAACAAGAGCAAATGGATATGCTAAATATGTTTAAAGATGTGCATGACAATTACGGGCTTGAACATACAAGGAATGAAATGCAAGCCATTTTTGACGATCTGATAGGCAAAGGATATGGAAAAGCTTCCTTCACTTCAAACTTATCAATTCGCTATACACTTCCTTTTAAAAAACTTAATCTGTCATTATCAGCCTATGTTATGAACATATTTTCAGTAAACCATATCAGGTATGTATATCAATTTTGGGAATATGATGACTGTAGGCAATACCCCAGACAAGTAGGATTTATTAATGAACCGATTTCATTTGCTTTAAAATTAAACGTAAAGTTGTAATTACTTATGAGGAAAGTTGTAAAATATATTTTTCTGTTAATTTTATGTATTGTGAACCATTTTGCTTATTCGCAAACAACAGAAACAGAATTAAAAGTAGCTTACATAGAGCGTTTTACTCGATTCATAGAATGGCCCGAAAAATTTGAAAACAATACATGTAGAATAGCAGTTATAGGTAAAAATCCTTTTGACATGTCACTTGATGAGCTATTTGCTAATGTAAAAATTAAAAATCAAAACACGGAATTAATCTATACAGATAGACTAAGCGATTTAACGAATGCAAACCTTGTTTTTATTTCGGGTTCCGAAAAGAAAAGAATTAAAGAAATTCTTACGTTAATTGGTGAAAAACCAATACTTATTATTAGTGACACAAAAGGATTTTGTGATATGGGCACTCATATTAATATGTTTTTAGATGGTAAACATATAAGATTCGAAATAAATGAAGAGGCAATTGAAAAATCAGGACTGAAAATTAGCAGCCTACTGCTGGCTTCAGCTAAAATTGTAAAAACAAATGATTAAAATAAAGTTCATACAAAATCTTTCAATAAAGAATAAAATAGTTGCCATTATTTTATTGGTTACATATTTAAGCCTTGGCATAGGATTTGCATTTGTTGCTATGTGGGATATTAGCAGGTTAAAATCTGAAATTCAATCAAATTTAGTATTAAACGCCAAACTTATAGGTGATTATTGTGTCGTGCCTCTAACATTTGATGATAATCAGCAGGCAACAAAAGTATTATCACGCCTACGATATATCAAATTTATTGAAACAGCTTGTATTTTTGACAAGGAAGGAAAACTTTTTGTAACCTATTCGGATACTGTAGATAAAAGTATATTTTTACCTCTTAATGAACAACCAAACAGTATGTTTAAAAATGGGTATTTCTATGTTCAGGTACCTATTCAGTACCAAAATGAAATGTATGGGACTATTTGTTTAAAGGCAAATTCACAACCACTTACTGATGTAAAGAGGACTTTACTTATAACACTTTCCCTATTAACCCTGGTGCTGGTTTTTTTATCATTTATTATGGCAGGCTGGATGCAAAGATTTTTGTCCGTACCAATAATTAAATTAAAAGATCACTTTGATAAAATATCCAAATCTCAGGACTTTTCAGTGCACATACAAAAAATGAGCGATGATGAAACAGGAAGTCTTTACGATGGATTTAACAAACTTATAAATCAAATAAACCTCAATCAAAAAGAACGTGATAAAGCAGTAGAATCGCTTCGTGAGAGTGAAGAAAAATATAGGAAAGTATCAGATAATTCACCTGCGGTTCTCTACAGGTTCAGAATGTCCTCTGATGGAGATTTTTCTTTTTCCTATGTTAGTAATAAGGTATTAAGCGTTATGGGTATAAACTCTGAAGCCATTTTAAAAGATCCATCAAAACTTCTTGACATGGTACATCCTGATGACCGTGAATACTTTTATCAGGAAGTAATGAAATCAGCAAAATATCTCAAAGCCTTTCCTGTAGTATTCAGGTGTATAAAAGAAGGAGAAATAATATGGATAGAGGCACATGGAACACCAACACCAATGAATGATGGAGGTATGCTCTGGGATGGTTTCCTTCTTGATATTACTGAACGCAAACTAGCTGAAATGGAAATCAAAAAATTGAATGAAGAACTTGAAGAACGCGTTAATGAACGAACAAAGGAACTAAAATTAAAATATTCAGAACTTGAGAAAATGAATCAAATTTTTATTGGTCGTGAGCTAAAAATGATAGAGCTAAAAAGTGTTATAACTAAACTTGAACAAAAAACAAACGATAAGTAAAAAATGAACAAGAATGAAAGATAATATACTTGATTTAATAGATTTTGAGAAAGTAAATTTACTATTGGAAGGTTTTAATAAATCAACCGGATTTGTTACTGCAATATTAGACCTTGAAGGAAATATTTTATCGAAATCAGGTTGGAGACAGATTTGTACTGAATTTCATAGGGTTCATACCGAAACGGCAAAAAAATGCAAAATAAGTGATACAGTATTGGCAGGGAAATTAGGCAAAGGCGAAAAATATCATTCCTATAAATGTTTAAATGGATTGGTTGATGTTGCAGTTCCAATAATTATTAATGACGAACATATTGCAAACCTTTTTTCAGGACAATTTTTCTTCGAAAAACCTAATCGTGACTTTTTTATTAAACAAGCCGAAAAATATAATTTCAAAAAAAAGGATTATCTCGAAGCACTCGACAAAGTTCCTGTTGTATCAGAAGAAAAAGTTAAAACAGCAATGGATTTTTTACTTGAGATGACACTTCTAATTACTGAAATGTCTCAACAGAGAATTGATCAAATAGAATTGAATAAAACCTTAAAAGAAAGCGAAGAAAGATTTCGTATATTATACAATAATTCTCCCGACATGTATGTTTCGGTTTCTCCGGTTGATGCAAGCATTCTTCAGTGTAACGAAACACTTTTAAAAAATTTGGATTATGCACGAGAGGAAATAATTGGAGCCCATGTATATAAGGTCTACCATAAAAGCTGTATAGCTGAAGTGAAAAATGCATTTCGCCAGTTTGTGGAAACAGGTGAAGTTTCAGGAAAAGAGCTAATTCTAAAAAGAAAAGATGGAAGTTCTATTGATGTTAGTTTGAATGTTAATTCTGTAAAAGATGAGAATGGGAAGATACTCTATTCCATTTCTTCATGGCGCGATATTTCAGCACAAAAAAAAGCAATTGAAGAATTAAAAAAAGAAAAACAATTTTTAGAAGCTGTTTTCGATAGTATTTCGGAGGGAATAGTTTCCTGCGATGCTAATGGTATTCTTAATCGCTTTAATAACGCCACCAAAGAGTTTCATGGATTGCCTGATATGCCCATTGCTGCTGACAAATGGGCAGAGCATTACAATATCTTTTTCCCTGATGGTAAAACTCCGATGCAAAAAAAAGATATCCCTCTGTTTAGAGCATTTACTGAGGGAGTTGCAAAAGATGTTGAGATGATGATAATTCCTAAAGATGGGAGTAAACGCTTGCTCGTTTCCAATGGAAAGGTATTAAAAGATTCCGATGGAAAAACACTCGGTGCTGTGGTGGCAATGCATGATATTACTGAACGCAAGCAGGCTGAAGAAAAACTGAAAGAAAGCGAGGAGAAATTTCGTACATTTGTAAATACTGCATCCGACTTGATGTGTATCACAAACAAAGACGGACAATTAACAGATGTAAATAGTGCCATGGTCGATATTTTAGACTATTCAATAGAAGAACTAAAGGAGATGCATATTTCCAACCTTTTAACGAAAGAAGCCCTGAAAAACGATTTCGAGCCGAATTGGAAAAAATTCGTAGAAGACGGAAAAATAAAGATTGAAACTACCTTTAAGACAAAAAGCGGGAATGAAATCCCCGGAGAATTGAAAGCAATTGCCATTTACAATAGTTCAGACAAGATTATTGGAACAAGAGCGGTTTTTTCTGACTTCACCGAGCGAAAGCAAGCAGAAGCTGCCTTACTGGAAAGTGAAGAAAAATTCAGATTGGCATTTAAAACCAGTCCTGATTCTGTTAATATTAATCGGCTGGAAGATGGCTTATACGTGGATATTAATGATAGTTTTACTCAGATTACAGGATACACCCGTGAAGAAACGATTGGAAAGACTTCAAACGAAATTAATATATGGACTAATTTTGAAGACCGGACTCGTTTGGTGAAGAGATTAAAAAAATCTGGGAAAGTTGAGAATTTGGAAGCAAAATTTAAACTTAAAGATAACCGAATTATTGTTGGTCTAATGTCAGCAGTTGTAATATCCATTAATAATGTCCCGCATATCTTGTCAATTACAAGAGATATTTCGAATCTTAAGCATACCGAAATTGAGTTAAAGAAACAAAAAGAAATGTTTGAGTTGGTTATCAATTCGGTTCCTACACGAATTTTTTGGAAAGATTTAAATTCTGTCTATTTAGGATGTAATAGTTCTTTTGTTAAAGCCGTAAGACAGAATAAAGTCAATGATGTTATAGGAAAAACTGATTTTGATTTGATTTGGAGTAATGAAGCTGAAAAATATATTAATGATGATAAACAAGTTATTAAATCAGGAGTTCCAAAATTAAGGTATGATGAGTATTATTTATTACCCGATGGTAAAAAAGTGTGGTGGCATTCCAGTAAAATGCCATTAAAAGATAGTGACGGAAAAATCTTTGGAATATTAGCAACATCAGAAGATGTTACAGAACGGAAAGAATTTTTAAAAACGCTACAAGAAAGAAATACATATATAGAATCAATATTAGGAAATATGCCTATTGGATTTGCTTTAAACACTATTAGTGATGGCGATGTAAAATATATGAATAACAATTTCGAAGAAATTTATGGATGGTCAAGAGACGTTCTTACAAATACTAGCATATTTTTCGAAAAAGTTTTCCCTAACCCGGAATATCGCAAAAAAATGAAAGCTAAAATAATTGCCGATATGGAAAGTGGTGATCCGGAAAGAATGAATTGGAAAGATATAAAAATTGTTACCCGTTCTGGGGAAGAACGATATGTGCATGCCTACAATATTCCACTAATTGAACAAAACCTTATGATTTCAACTGTCCAAGACACAACAAAACGTAGATTAGCCGAAGATGAGGTGATAAAACATCGCAATCATTTAGAAGAATTGGTTAAAGCAAGGACTGCAGAACTGGAAGAAAAAAACAAGGAACTTGAAAATTTCAACAAGGTTTTTGTAGGGAGAGAATTACGTATGATAGAATTAAAGAATAAAATTAAAGAGTTGGAAAACAAGAACAATAAAAGCAAATCGAATTAAATGAAGTTGTTTAATGTATATATAAATAAGCAGGATTCCGTTCAGCAGATTAGAAAACGATTACTTTATATAATTTTATTTTTACTTACGGCATTAGGAACACCGGTCCTGATTATTGCGGGAGTTGAGGCATATATGTTAAAACAGTTTTCCACCATCCTGATTTATGTATTATTTTTTATTCCTGTTTTATTGGTAACTATTTTTCGCAAACAATTAAAATACAAATATATCGTATATGTTGTATTGTTTTTTTGTGAGTTTATCGCTGTTAATAATATTGTGATTTACGGTTTTGGCGGTGCAGGAATTCCAATATTTTTTAGCTTGTTTGTTTTAACAACAATTTTTCTTGACCAAAAGTCGGCTCTGATTATGATTCTTATATCAGCTTTATCAATGTGTATAATAGGATTTCTTTATGTAAAACAACATATTGTATTGGATGTCTCCCTTGATGAGATTTCAACCAAACCCATTTCATGGATCACAGCTATTTCGGTTGTTGTTTTTTTAGGTGCATTGATTATTATCAGCAACGGATTAATTCAGTCGAAAATGTTGCATAGTATCAAATTAGCTAAAAAGAAAGCAGATGAACTTAACATAACAAATGAAAAATTAAGAAAGGATATCCAGGAGCGAATAAAAATAGAGCTTGAATTAAAGGAAAGTGAAGTCCGGTTTAGCTCTATTGTTGAACAATCGGGAGATTCAATATATATGTTTGATTTTGAGGGAAATATTTTAGCGGTAAATAAAAAGGCTTGCAAAACACTTGCTTATGAAAGAAACGAACTGATCAAATTAAATATTACTGATATTGTTACCAAATTCAATAATAAAAATGATCTGAGAGATATATTGAATAATATACAATCAGGTGAATCATACACCATTGAAACCAACCATAAGAATATCAATGGTATTATATTTCCGGTCGAAGTTACCTTTGGTCTTTACGAATATTCAAATATAAAGTCAATTCTGGGACTTGCCAGAGATATTAGCAAACGAAAACAAATTGAAAAACAAATTGAAAAATTAAATAAAGAACTTGAACAAAGAGTATTGGAGAGAACAATAGAAGTTGAAAACAAAAGTAAAGAATTGGAAAATACTAAATCCGCACTTTTAAATATTGTTGAGGACTTAAATGAAAAGTCGTTTTTGCTGGAAGAAAGTACTAAAAAACTTGAAAAAGCCAATAAAGAACTTGAGGCATTTACTTATTCGGTCTCGCATGATTTAAAAGCACCGCTTCGTGGAATCGATGGATATAGTAAATTATTACTTGAACTCTACTCTGATAAACTTAACCAAGAAGCCCAAACCTTTATCAGTAATATCCGTTCAGGCACCATGCAGATGAACCAATTAATTGAAGATTTATTAGCCTATTCACGTTTGGAAAGATCAAATATGCAAAATAGAGAAATTGATATTAGAAGAATTTTAGATAATATAATTGCAAATTATTATGAAGAAATAACATCAAGAAACATAAAAATTGTCAATGATGTAAAAAAAACTATTATCTTTACAGATTACAATGGACTTGCGATGGTAATAAGAAATCTAATAGGAAATGCTATAAAATTTACAAAAAAAATTCAAGCACCGGTGATAAATATTAATTTTATTCAAACTAGCTCTTATTGGGAGTTAATTATTCAGGATAACGGTATTGGTTTTAAGATGGCATATCACGATAAGATTTTTGAAATTTTTCATCGTTTACATAACGTTGAAGATTATCCGGGAACCGGAATAGGCCTGGCATTAGTTAAGAAAGCCATTAATCGAATGGGAGGGACCATAAGGGCAGAAAGCGAAATCAATTCCGGTGCTAAATTTTTCATTAAACTACCAAAAAACATTAACTATGAATAGAAATCACCTAAATCATTCAATCTTTTTGGTTGAAGATAACCCTGTTGATATAGACTTAACCATCAGGGCTTTTAAACTTCGAAAGTTGACAAATCCAATTGAAATTGCTCGTGACGGAGAAGAAGCTCTGGAATGGATAAACAAATGGAATAATGGAGAGCACCATTGCCTGTTGTAATTCTTCTTGATCTTAAGTTACCAAAAGTTCACGGACTTGAAGTGTTAAAAGAACTTAAATCACACGATTTATTGAAAACTATTCCGGTTGTAGTTTTAACAACTTCATCAGACGATAGAGACATAAAAACTTCATATAATTTGGGAGCTAATTCATACATTGTTAAACCTGTTGATTTTGAAAAATTTATTGAGGTTGCAGCTCAAATTGAAATATACTGGAATGTTCTGAATAAGCCATGTTTATAAACTAATAAAAACCATAAACTATGAAAATTCTTATATTGGAAGACAATAAATTTGATGCTGATTTTACAATACGGCAAATATCAAAAGATTTTAAGGATTGTCATATTGATATTGCATCATCAATTGCAGAGGCAACAAAACTTATCAATATTAACTACGATATTGCTTTACTTGATCTAAAATTGCCCGACGGCTTTGGAACCGATTTTCTTATTGAGCTAAGAAAAATTAACAAGGAAATAGCAATAATTATGGTATCAGGCTTAAACGATGAAGAATTTATTGTTAGCGCATTAAAATCCGGAGCCGATGATTATATTGTAAAAAAAGAGGGTTATCTTTTTAATTTGTCAGAAATTATTTTGTTTAATTTAACAGAAAAGAGTAAAAGAAATGACCGATTATTGGAAAATATTAAGGTATTATATATTGAACATCATTCACCAGATATTGATTTGACAATGCGTCATTTTAAAAAAGTTGCACCCCAATTTCAATTTAAATCTATCCTGTCAGGTGAAGCTGCTCTTAAACTATTTGATAAACCTTCAATTAAATCTGATCCCTATGATGTGCTCCTGATGGATTATAATTTACCGGGAATTAACGCCATAGAAATAACAAAAATAATACGTCAGAAACTAAAATTGGATATACCAATTGTAATTGTTACAGGTCAAGGCAATGAAAATATTGCGATTGAGGCTTTAAAACTCGGTGCAGATGAATATCTTGTTAAAAGAGAAAATTACCTGAAAAAATTGCCTTATCTGTTAACAAATGCTTATCAAAGACAAAAAATTAAAGCTAAAAAAAAAGAATTAATAGAAAGTGAATCAAAATATCGCTTATTATTTGAGAACAATCCACAGCCAATATGGATTTATGATATTGAAACATTAAAATTTTTAGAAGTTAATAAAGCAGCTATTGATCATTATGGATATTCGAAAGATGAATTTCTTTCAATGACTTTAAAAGATATTCATCATATTGTTGAAATAGATAGATTTCTTACTAATCTGAAGAAAGCAAATGATGTTTTCAATTTTGAAGGAGAAAGTAGGCATCGTAAGAAAAATGGAGAAATTTTCATTGTTGAAACTACTTCACATGGCGTAAATTTTAATAAAAGAGAAGCAAGGCATGTGCTTGTTAAGGATATAAGTCTAAGAAAAAAAGCAGAAGAGCAAGTGCAACTGCTGAGTGCTTCTGTAGAACAAAGTCCTGCAAGTATAATTATTACAAATTTTGATGGTGTTATTGAATATGTAAATCCAAAATTTATTGAAATTTCAGGATATATCAAAGACGAAATAATAGGAAATAATCCTCGGATTGTTAGTTCCGGATTACAGGATAAAAAATATTACAAAATTCTTTGGGAAACAATTAAATCTGGTCGAATTTGGCAGGGAGAGTTTGCCAACAAAAAGAAAAATGGAGAAATTTTTTGGGAAAATGCAATTATAGCTCCAATAAAAAATAAAGTTGGAGAAATCACACATTTTGTATCTGTAAAAGAAGATATCACCGAAAGAAAAAAAATGATCGATGATTTAATAATTGCAAAAGAAAAAGCAGAAGAAAGCGACCGTTTGAAGTCGGCATTCCTGGCTAATATGAGCCATGAAATACGAACACCTATGAACGGTATCTTAGGTTTTGCCGATTTATTAACCGAACCCGGCCTTACGGGTGAAAAGCAAAAAAAATACATTAATATGATTGAGAAATCCGGTGTGCGAATGCTTAATATTATCAACGACATAATCAGTATCTCCAAAATAGAATCAGGTGAATCGGATATTAATCTTTCCGAAATTAACATACTCCATCAGATTGAATTTGTTTATAACCTCTTAAAAATTGATGCTGAAAAGAAAGGATTGAGTCTATCAGTTATTAATACTCTTACTGATAATGAAGCTGTTATTAAAACCGATAAAGATAAATTATTTGCCATTCTAAGCAATCTTGTCAAAAATGCAATTAAGTACACCAATGAGGGTGAAATTGTATTTGGATATAATAAAAAAGGAGAATTTCTTGAATTTTTTATAAAAGACTCAGGGATTGGAATTGCAAAAGACCGCCAGCAAGCTATTTTCGAACGTTTTATTCAAGCTGATATTGAAGACACAATGGCTCGTCAGGGGGCAGGATTGGGTTTATCAATTTCAAAAGCTTATGTGGAAATGTTAGGCGGTAAAATCTGGGTAGAAAGTGAAATAGGGAAAGGTTCAATATTTTATTTTACCCTTCCCTATCATACCGTGGCAAAGGAAGAAAAAGATAATAAAAGTGAAATTTCGACTTCCATTGAAAATCCGCTGAAAAAAAAGCTTAAAATATTGATTGCCGAAGATGATAAAACAACGGAATTATTTTTGGAAATCATTGTCAATAAATTTGCAAAAGAAATATTAAAAACCTGGTCCGGATTAGAAACCGTTGAAATTTGCCGTCTCAATCCCGACATTGACCTGATATTTATGGATATTCGCATGCCGGGAATGAGTGGTTATGAATCCACACGCCAAATACGAAAAATTAATAAAGACGTAATCATAATTGCACAAACCGCTTATGCTTTATCGGGCGATAGGGAAAAGGCCTTGGAAGCTGGTTGCGATGATTATATTGCAAAACCCATTAAAAAAGATGAACTTATTTCATTAATACAAAAGTATTTTAAGAGTTAATATCGAATATAGAACAAGGAATGATGAATGTTGAAAAAAAATAACAAGAGAAAATGAAATTATGAATAATTGCAGATAGTTAAAACTTCATTATTCAAAATTCCTTGTTCGATACCCATTATTATAATAAGTAATTATATATATGAAACACATAGGAGAAAGACTATGGATTTTTATTCAACATAGATTTTCCCACTCACTAAACTCTTATCCGTTATTATCCTAACAACATAATATCCTTTTGTATGATTCAAATCAAGAGTGTTTACTGCTTCAGAATATTGTTTTTCCATCACCGGCTGTCCAAGCATATTAAACACTTGGATTGTTACTTTTTGTAATTCTTTATCAATTATATAATGTTTATTATCGTAAACATAGAAGCGGATGTTTTCGGTTTTGCGTGTTTGATCTTCAATACCTGTTGCCCTGAAAGCTTGCCTTTTCATCCCATAAATAAATACCCGAGTAAATGGGATTTAACACATTAGCATTAGAACTCAAAAAATTATTATCATCGGGACTGCTGTTGGCTACAATTGTTGAGTAAAATGGATTTCCTATCAAGTTCCAGCCCGGTGAAGTGCTATTTGATGTTTTTGTAATATTAATGCTTTGATTAGATGTGTATGGAATTCCGGTTAAAACCAAAGTTTTGTTGGCGGTTTTGTAAAAAATATCATATCCTTTTCCAACAATGAAGCCTTCATTTTCTAATGTCGAATTATTTTCGTTAGGCCCATTTAATATGTCAACCCAATTACCGATAGTTCCATTCCAATCAAGACTTTCTTCCCATCGATATAACTGATAGTTGTCTGCCCCGTCTGTTAGTCCAATAGTCAAAGCATCGAAATACCCATCAATATTGGTTTGCCCGGATATAATAATGCCAATTGTCATTTAAAAGACAATAATAATCATTAATTATTGTAAATGGCAAAAGTAAAAATAAAAAGAAGAATCGTTGTTGTCTCATTGATAAACAACTTGGACTAATTAACAGAATGTCAGGATGCATAGTCGATGGTAGTTATCAAAGTGTAGGAGAATTTATACAACTCTTACCGACCTCATAAATCACATGGAGACCTGACACCTTATGAAATTTTTAGAGCTAAAATGAACATCTATATTCAAAGTCAACCAAAGTAAGAAGGATAACATCGTGCATTTTTATTCATTTATATAATCCTTAATTAATCTACACCATTCCATATATCCCGAACCACTCAAATGTAAATTGTCGCCACAATCATAAATGGGATTTAGTATTTGCCCACTCACAAATCTTGAATACAAATCGATAAACACTATGTTATTCTTAACACAATAATCTTTTAGTTGTTTATTAAAGTCTATTATTTTATTGTTTAATGACTTATTACTTGGAAGGAGGCTCTGTATATAAATTTTTGTTTTTGGACTTTTAAGTTTAATTGTTACAATGATTTTTACATAATTATTAAAAATTGAATCCATTGAATAATTTTTTCGAATATCATTTATCCCAATCTCAATAAATATTTTTTTTGGTTTACTTTCAATAACCTCATCTAATCTTTGTAAAATACCTTTTGTTATATCAGCATTAATGCCACGATTTTTGATATTCACAGATCTAAATATCTCATGCCATTCAAAGTTATTTGTAAGCGAAGTACCAATCATAATCACCTCGTCTGAATCATTTGGCAATTTATCAAATACCTCATTCCTACCAATAAAATAAGTTACAGAATCAGGTTGTTTTAATTCTTGCGATTGTTTAAATTTATTTTGTGAATGTTTCAGAAGAATCTTTTTCATTACATTTCCAAGAAACAATACATTTATACCAATAGAAATAATAAATAATAATCTGATTGTTTTTTTATTAAGTTTTTTCATCTGGCACTGTTCTTAATAGCTAAAATTGATTGCGAATTTACGGATTTCTTTTCCCGGTTATCCTGGATTTTCATTTTATACTGATTCATGAGGAATGCTAACTTGACTAAAATGCGTAAAATATAGATAACTGCTTATTGATAAGCCGGATTCTGTACTAATGCCTCATTAAGAAGCAACTCTTCTTCAGGGATTGGGAGAAATAGATGATCATCTGTAGTAGAATTTGTAATTTGTTTTGCGTATTCTTTATCCCATCGAACTAAATCAAACCACCTCAAACCATCTTCATAAATCATTTCTCGTCGTTTCTCGTCACGGATAGCTTTAATCATTTTATCTTTAGTATTTACATCTGCCAAAGTAAGAGCAGGAATACCAGTTGTTCCAACCGGTACTGGCCACCAAGGATTTTCAAAAGTCAAATCTTTTGCCCGAGCTCTGATTATATTCAGAAAATCAAGGGCGGCTTTTTTATTTGATTCATAATTTTGCTCAATCAATGATTCATATTTATTAAAATGAAGTTCGGTGGCACGGATAAGCACAAAATTCATCTGCTCAATTCCGCCCAAGTCATATCCGCGTGGAGGAACATGTTTGCGAATAGCCGGATTCCCCGACCAGGGATGATCTCCAAACATGAATTCCCAACGAATATCTTTGCCCTGAGTCACCATCAAAGTATCAGCAGTATCAAACAGCTCATAATCTTCATCAGCAAACTCAAAATCAAAACCCATAAACCAGCCAAATATTCCTGAACCAAAGAAACCAGGAGAGTAATCATTCTGCTGTTCAAAAATTGATTCCGAGGAATTATTAGATTCTTCAAAAATGCTTCTCCATGTTGTTGCCAGTGGATAAATTCCACTATTTATAATCTCGTCTGAAAGTTCCAATGCAGTAGCCCAATCTTTCTCCATTAATGCAATGCGAGCTAAATAAGCTTTTGCTGCCCATTTACTGGCCCTGCCTTTTCTTTGGTTAGTTACAGGATTATCATCATAATTTTCTAATACTGCAGGCAGATCGTTAGCAGCAATTGTTAGTTCCGCTTTTACAAGTTCTATTACTTCTACATAAGGAGATTTAGCAATTTGGTTGTCTTCCGGACCACCGGTCTCCAATTCCAAAACCAATGGGACATCTCCCCACGCCATGGCTAAATAGTAATAACATACACCCCTGAGAAAATGTCCTTCTGCTAATAATTCTCTTTTCCTGTCGTTAGTAAATTTCTCATTAGGTATTTCAGGAACTTTTTCAAGAAAGAAGTTAACATTAGTAATTGTTGTGTACAATCTTGCCCACGGATCATAATAACCCGGAATAGATGAACTTGGTCCTAATTTTGTGCGGTCTTTTAATTGAAAGAGCCAACCAGATGGTTGCTTAATATCATCCGTTGATACCTGAAAATAACAAATTAGTTGTGAGTAGGAACTCTCATTGAAAAATCTATTATAACAACCAGTGATACCCATTTCAGCTGCACTTTGTGAATCGTAAAATACATCCATCTCGACGCCGGAATATACATCTTGATCCAGCACTTTTTCACATTGACAAAAAAGTGTAAAAACAAGGATGAACAATAAATATTTATATATTTTTTTCATACTAACTTTTTTATGAATTTAAAATGATATTTTAATTCCAATTATGTATGACCTGGACTGAGGATATGAGCCATAATCATAACCTCTCAGCAGGCCACTGTTGGGCCCACCATTAACTCCTGTAAAGTGATCAACCTCAGGATCGTATCCTGAATAATTAGTGAATGTCAATAAGTTGACTGCAGTAATGTATATCCTTGCAGATTTTAACCTCAGTTTAGATATAACATTTGGAGCGAAATTGTACCCCAGAGTCAAAGTTTTTAATCTTAAATAAGAACCATCTTCTAACCATCCTGTGTTAGGTAATGTATACTGATTATCTCTACCGTCGTAATTTACAACAGGATACTTTGTTATATCACCTGGTTCTTGCCATCTGTTATCAAAAGCAGCTTGTGTTGTATTTGTGCCAATAATTGTACGGTCGTTAAGTTTCAATGTCTCAATCCAGCTTCTTGTTGCATTGTATATTTTGTTTCCGTATGAATACTGAAAGAATATTGATAAATCAAAGTTTTTATAAGACATGGTATTGGTAAAACCTCCATAGAAATCAGGGAACGGACTTCCAGCTATAATACGGTCTCCTTCGTTTGGCAAATCTCCACTTCCATCCTGATCAATAATAACAACAGTTCCATCTTCAGGATTAACAAATTCTTCACGTTCATATAAATAAAAGCTAATTGGCTCACCAACTCTGGCGATACTACTACCACCGGCACCACTCACGATAACATCTTGGTCTTTCATCAATTCAAGAACTTTATTTGCATTCCTTGAGATGATAAAATCGGCATTCCAGTTAAATTTATTTTTTGCAATAATGGTACCATTCACACTAAACTCAATACCACGGTTCTCCATTTTACCTATATTTTCCCATTTATGGCTCATACCCATTGTACTAGGTATTGGAACGAGAAATATTAAATCATTTGTGGTTTTAATATAGTAGTCAACAGTAAAATTTACCCGACTTTTAAATAAACTCACATCAGTACCTACGTTAAATTGCGTAGTTTCCTCCCATTTCAGATTCGGGCTGGGTAAGCTTGAGATAACCGCTCCAGTTTCATCAGTATAATTACCACCGATATTTGTACCTGTTCCAATACTCATGATACCGCGAGATGCATAATTTGATATCTCCTGATTACCAGTAATACCATAACTAACACGTAATTTCCAATTAGTTAAAAAATTGGCTGGTTCAAGGAAAGGTTCGTCTGATATTCTCCAACCAACTGAAGCTGATGGGAAAAATCCGTAGCGATGTTTTTTACCAAATCTTGATGAACCATCATAACGGGCATTCAACAAAAGAAGGTATTTGCCTTTATAGTTGTAATCAATTCTTCCAAAATAAGAATTAATACCATAAGCTTGTTTATCAGATATAGCTACATCAATATCGGTTCCGGCATTTAAAGTTTGAATCTTATCTGAAACAATACCACTTACCAAAATAAAACTGCTTTCCCACATGGTTTCTTGCAACGTATTACCAGCAAGGAATGTAAAACTATGATTATTAATACCTAATTTATAGGTAAAATAGTTTTCCAATGTCCATACTCTTTGATTAAAATTACGTTGAGAAGCCTGGCCTCTCCAATCAGTTCCGTCAAATGCATTTGGATTTGGTGGATTAAACCACTTCTCCAGTTCATTACGGATATCACCAGATACTTGTACTCTAAAATTAATTCTTGGCAATAAATCTACTTTCGCATAAGCAGAAGCAATTATACGATTTACATTATTCTTTATATTAACGTCTATTGCCTGTCTGACAGGGTTTCCATATTCTATCTGAGCCACATCATTAGAAAAAGTACCATCTGCCAAATAAACAGGAGTTGTAGGAGCTTTTACTAATGCTGTAGAGAGAACAGGCCCTCCATAAATATGATTGAAATTCGATGCATCAGCATTATCCGGACTACCATCATTTTTAATTCGTCTCTGATCGATAACAGATGCATACAAATTTGTACCCAGAGAAAATCTTTCTCCTAACTTTTGGTCGACATTTGCGCGAATGTTAAAGCGATTAAAATCTGAACCAATTATGATACCTTTTTGATTATAGAAACCGGAACTAATCATATATTTAGTTGTTTCTGTTCCACCAACAAAAGAAACGTTAACTTCTTCTACTTTTCCTATTCTGAAGATTTCATCCTGCCAATTCGTATTAACTGTTGGATTATTTATAAAACTTTGTGAAAAGTATGGATAATATTCTGGTTCAATATTGGCCAACTGAGCCCGGCCTTCATTTACCAAGATTGCATAATCAGAAGCTCCCAACAAATCGTAACGGTTGGCTAATTCCGACATACCTAAATACAAATCTACTGTAAGTTCTCCTTTTCCTATTTTTCCTCTTTTAGTTTTAACCAGTATTACACCATTTGCGCCACGAGCTCCAAATATTGATGTGGCGGCAGCATCTTTCAAAATTTCGATAGATTCAATATCGAAAGGATTAATTTGAGACATTCCATTAATCCTGCTTTCACCAACATTGCGGTTACTTGTTTGTGTATTTACTAAAGGAACACCATCAATAACATACAAGGGGTCGTTACCTGAACTAATAGAAGTTGTGCCACGAATACGAATGGTAACACCACCTCCTGGTTCACCAGTATTATTTGTAACTAATACACCAGCTGCTTTGCCCTGAATTGACTTATCAATACCTGTAGCTGCCATGCTTTTGATATCATCGGTAGTTAAAGTTGTTATTGCACCGGTTACATCTTTCCGGCTTTGTGAACCATAACCTATAACTACAACTTCATCAAGTCCAATTGCATCTGCAATCATTATAATATTTATGGTTGTTTGGTTCCCTACCAAAACCTCTTGTGTCCTCATACCCACAAATGAAAATTGCAATGTGGTGCTATCTGAAATATTTGAAATGGAATAATGCCCATCTTTATTTGTAGTCGTTCCATTGAATGTGCCTTTTATTAACACAGTTACTCCTGGCAGAAATTCACCACTCTTATTGGTTATTATACCTGATACTGAGTCTTGCTGTTGCCCATCTGATAAAAATTTAGGAGACAGAATATTCTCGCTGTCAGTTATTGTGCATCCCATATTAGTCTCAGAAAAAAGTGTATTTGAGATTTCATCTATCTTCTTATTATCACGCGACAAGGTAATTTTACTATCTGTATTAATAAGTTTTTCATTGTAAAAGAACTCTGAAATATCTTCAATCTCATCAAACACATCTGCCGACTTATTTTGGGAACAGTCAAATGAAATCCTATTTATTTGGGAATAAGCATCGCTTGTGAATATCTGAAGAATGAAGGCGAGCATTATGAATACTGTAATACGCATAATTTTGAATGTTTTTATTTTTTTAAAAAACCATTTATTCATATAGGAAACATTTTTTTTTGTAAATTTACAAAATATATGAAATATATGGAGATTTTAATAAAAATTCTTTTTCGTAGGTCGCTATTTATGTTCATTCTATTTTAGTAGTTGATTAATTTCGAAATAGACTTTAGAAAATTTATTTGAATATATAAATTTATATCTGATAATTATGATTGTGCATTTAAAAATATATAGAAAATCGCATATAACTATGCATTTCAAAGACTTAATTGCTTTTGGGGAAATTATTTTGTTTTTTCTGATATCATCATTGAATGTTCAGGCTCAGGAAGGAGTCCAGCAACGATTTTTCACTTCCCAAAATGGATTAAAAATTTCGTGGGTGAATAGCATTACCAAAAACCCAAATAACGATATTATAATTGTTCACTCGCCAAAGTTTTACTTTGCTATATATGATGGTATTAATTTTGATTATACAATCGACCCATCAGGGATTATTGGAAAAACATATGAAGACTTCTTAGGAAATTTATGGAGTATTGATGAAGGGAATTTGGATAGTGTTAATTTTTATTCAAATAATAATTGGCAAAATTTGGAATTTGAAGTGGGAATTCCATTTATACCAACACCAAAAAAAGGAAACAAACTCCTTTTTATTAGAGACGGTGATCTCAAAGAATTTGATAAAGTGAAACAACAGACACGTATTATTAAGCGGGCAGAAGAATCTCAAATTGGGAAGTTAATCGACATGACGACTTTTCAGGATGGAAGCGTTTGGATTACAGGAGAAGATGGGCTTGCAAAGTATCTGGTTCAGTCTAATGATTCTAAAGAGCAATGGATCGACTTTCAAGTTCCCAAGGATCTCGGATTATACCATTTCAACAAGCCCTTCGAAGGAGTAGATGGAGAATTAACTTTTATGTCAAAGTCTTCTACGTCAAAGCAAAATGTTCTAGGCGGCTTCGATGGTAAGGAATGGCAAAAAGTATATGCTTCACTAAAAGATGAAGTTTACTGCGGATGGCGAGGACAGGACAACTCACTTTGGATAATAAAAGGGAGCCTCCCACCATCGAATGGCTCGCTTAGAGATTGGGACCTTTTTCATGTTCAGGAAGGTCAGGAAACATGTGTGGAAAAAAACAGAATCTTAAATCGTGTGCTTAACGATGTTGTTGTTGAGCCAAATGGCACTTTCTGGCTGGCAACAGGATCTGGGCTTGCCCGTTTTGCTCAAACTTTGTGGAGTAAGCAAAAAGCAGAAGTGGATTTGAATCGGCGTTTTAAGAAAATCCATGAAGATTTATCTGGCCTATTGTGGTTTGCCTCAGAGGACGCTTTTTTTCTTTTTTCGAATAACAAATGGGAATCGTTTCAATTTAATCCAGCAGTATTCACAGGAGATATTTGTTCTCTTAAAAATGGCTTACTGGTTGTTGGAGCTACCGACTCAGGAGGACTTGCATTATTCAATCCTAAGGATAAAAGCCGTACAGTTGCATTCCCTTTTGGAAACGAAAAAATAAGATATTATGACCAGAATAAGAATGGGAATTGTTTCATTATTCTTCAGGATTTGAATGGTAAATCCAGACTTATTAAATATGATGGCGAAAATGGAGAAGAATTAGCTGAGAATTTGAATATTGATAAATTAGCTCCCGGAGAATGTGAAGTTACAGATATTATTCAAACCATTAGCGGGGACATTTGGATTGTAACTTATACAGAAATTATCCTTTACAAAAAAGGAATTAGGCAGAGTTTTGACTTAAAAGAAGAGTTTGAATGGGGTATGTCAACCGCTATTCTTGAATTGGGAAATGGAAACATTTGGATTAGCGGAAACAAAGGAATTTTACAGTTTGATGGGGAAAATTGGTCGCTTGTTCAAACCCCTGAATTTGAAACAGCCCGGATGATGATAATCGCCAGCGATAGCAGTATCTGGGTTGCATCAGGGACTGGGATTCACAGATTGATTAATGGAACATGGATTTCCAATACAAACGAAGATGGCCTTCCTAATGCAGTAATTTTTGATATTCTTGAAGATAAACAGGGGAAAATATGGGTTGCCACAGAGAACGGAGTTTATCGTTATCATCCGGAAGCTGATACCTACGCACCGGAAACTGTTGTACCTTCGGATATGAACTTCCACGAAGCCGTACCAAGTGGCGAAATGCAATTTGTGTTCAAGGGGCGCGATAAATGGGATAATACACCGGATAACCGATTACTATATTCCTATCGTTTTGATGAAAATTCATGGACACCTTTTGAAAATAAAACTACAGCAATTGGAACCAGTTTATCGGCAGGCTCTCATGTTTTTGAAGTTCGGGCAATGGATCGAAACGGAAATATTGATCAATCCCCTGCAAGTTGGCCGTTTACTGTGTTGCTTCCGTGGTATAAAGAAACTCATTTTATTATACTTCTTGTTTTTGCTATCTGTTTAATAGTTTTGTCGTTAGGATATGCTATCACCAGGCATTTTCGAGTAGAAAAATTAGTTAAAATTCGCACAGCAGAGTTGGAAATATCAAAAGAAAAAGCGGAAAAAAGCGAACGTGAATTACAACAAAAGAACGAAGAATACGAAACTATTAACGAGGAACTGAATCAAACCAATGAAAATTTGTATGAAGCGAAAGAAAAAGCAGAAAAAAGCGAACTTGAGCTAAAATTAAAGAACGAAGAATACGAAGCTATTAACGAAGAACTGAATCAAACCAATGAAAATTTGTATGAAGCGAAAGAAAAAGCAGAAGAAAGTGACCGTTTAAAATCAGCATTTCTCACAAATATGAGTCATGAAATACGTACACCTATGAATGGTATTTTGGGATTTACAGATCTACTAAAGGAACCAAATTTAAGTGGCGAAGAACAACTTAAATTTATTGAAATAATCAGAAAAAGCGGGAATCGTATGCTTAATACTGTTAACGATATCATTGATATTTCGAAAATTGATGCCGGCCAGGTAGAAATATCAAAAGCTTTTGTTAACATAAATGAAGAAATAGAAACACAATTTGAGTTCTTTAATGGGGAGGCTACTTCCAAAGGTTTAGAATTTAAGCTTAATAATAGCATGCAAAGGTGGGATGCTTTTATTCTTATGGATAAAGTTAAGCTGAATTCAATTATTTCCAACCTGATTAAAAATGCAATTAAATACACCGACAATGGGAACATAGAGATTCTTTGTAATAAAAAAGGATCGAAGTTTGAGTTTAAGATCACTGATACCGGAATAGGAATTCCCGAAGATAGAATCAATTCTATTTTCAATCGATTTGAACAGGCAGATATTAGTGATATACATGCACGACAAGGCTCGGGACTGGGACTTGCTATTTCAAAAGCCTATGTTGAAATGTTGGATGGTCAAATTGGTGTTGAATCAGAACAGGGAAAAGGCTCAACATTCTATTTCACCCTACCTTGGATCGAAAAACAGGAAAAGCCGAAACTCATAAAAGAAAAGGAAGTTTTAAGCACAACAGCCATTAATAATCAAATTAACATCTTAATAGCAGAAGATGATGAAACCAGTTTTGAACATCTCGAGATTATTCTTCATAATTTGGCTAAAAGAATAAACAGGGTTATTAATGGGAAAGAAACCGTTGAATATATGAAAAACAATTCGGATGTTGATTTAGTTTTAATGGACATTAAAATGCCGGTGATGAGTGGCTATGACGCTACAATGCAAATCCGTAAGTTCAACAAAGATGTTAAAATTATTGCCCAAACAGCTTATGCTCTTGCCGGAGACAAAGAAAAAGCACTTGATGCCGGTTGCGATGATTATATTGCAAAACCCATTAAAAAAGATGAACTTATTTCATTAATACAAAAGTATTTTAATTAGCATATAAACACAAAATAATGAGCTATCTTCAAATTATTATAATGTTATTATGTTTAATACAGAGTGTATTGGCAAGTGATTTGAAAAAAGATAGTTTAGAACTGAGATTGGAAAACTTATCCAACCACGAAAAAGTGGATACCGCCCTTTCGCTGGCAAACATGAATATCGACGATTCTCCTGAAAAAGCAATTGAATATTGTATCAGGGCTTTAGAATTGGCGACCCGCTTAAACTATAAACATGGGGAAGGCCTTGCCGCTTTTTATCTGGGAAAATGTTATTTGAAGTCAGATAAATTTGATGAAGCTTTAAAATATAATAATGTTGCTTTACAAATATTTGAGGAGAGAGATAATGACACTATGATGGCACAAACGGAAATTGAAGCAGGGCTGATTAACTTCATGAAACCCAATATAGAACAGGCAGTTGGTCATTTTTCAAGAGCGAAGGATCTTTATTCACAACAAAATGATAGTGTAGGTATATCAGTCGCATTTTATAATCTTGGAAGATGCTATCGTAAAACGAGTAGATTAGATTTAGCCATGGAAAATTCTTTGAAATCCTTAAGCTTTCATGAACAGAATAATCATAACGCATTGAATATCATTAGTATTATTTACGCCATTAATAAAGATATGGATAAAGCCTTAGAATACCAGGAAATGGCATTGAAAATACGAGAAAAGCTTGAATTGAAGGATGAAATTATTGGTTCATTGAATAACTTAGGTTTAATCTCCATTCGTAGCAATAAGCTTGATAAAGGATTAGAGTATTTATTAAGATCGGCTAAAATTGCTGAAGATTTAGGAAAAAAATCCCAGCTTAACCGAACATTGAATAATATTGGTTTTTTATATGGAGATTATTTTAATGATCATGAAAATGCCTTGAAATACTACAAAAAATCGCTCAAGGTTAGTAAAGAGATAAATGATAAGTTTGAATCTTCCAACACATATATTAATATCGGGATACTTCAATCAAAATTAAGAGTCTATGATTCTGCCTTGTTTAATTTTGAAAAAGGATTAAACTTAGCGAAAGAAATTAAAGCAAATGAATTTATAAAAAACGCTTACATCTCCATTTCTCAACATTATGAACGGGCCGGAGATTATCGGCTGGCTCTTGATAATTACAAATCCTTTATGGCAATAAAAGACTCTATTTTCAATAAAGAATCAGAAAATAAAATTACGGAAATGCAAATAAAATATGAATCAGAAAAAAAAGAGAAAGAAAACGAGATTTATAGATTGCAGATTGAGAAACATAATCTTCAAAAAAATCGCCTTTATTTAGGCTTGATACTGTTTTTTCTAATAGTAATTGTCATTTATTTTCGTTATATAATGAAAAGCAAAAGTAATAAACTATTAATGAAAGAGATACAGGAGCGAGAAAAAATAGAAGATGCACTAAGGGCAGCCAATGATGATCTCAATGCTTTTAGCTATTCAGTTTCTCACGATCTACGTGCACCTCTAAGAGCAATAGACGGTTTTTCCAAAATGATTCTTGAAAGTCATTCGTCTGAAATTGATCCTGAAGTTCAGCGTTTGCTGCATTTAATTCCGGAAAATGTGAAAAAAATGAATACGCTAATAAGTGATCTTCTTTCATTTTCAAAAATTGGCCGAAAGAATGCCAATCTTACAAAAATTGACATGAGCAACATGGTTAATTCTATTTGTAACGAACTTGTTCCCGAAGCTGAAAAGGGAAAAATTCAACTCAATGTAATGCAATTGCCCCATTCATACGGTGATCCTTCATTAATTCATCAGGTATGGATAAACCTTATAAGCAACGCCATTAAATATTCTTCCGGCAAACCTATCAGTATAATTCATATCGGAATTCAGGAAAATGCTAAAGAACAGATTTACTTTGTGAGGGATAACGGAGTTGGATTTGATATGAAATATGCCAATCAATTGTTTAAAGTTTTTCAACGTCTCCATAATGAAAAAGAATTCGAAGGCACAGGCGTAGGCCTGGCAATTGTGCACAAAATCATTCAGAAACACGGAGGTAAAATCTGGGTGGAAGCAGAAAAAAACAAAGGAGCAACTTTTTATTTTACAATCCCCATAATAAAGTAATAGTTAATGGAAAATATAGTCAAAATATTAATTGTTGAGGATGTTTATTCAGATCTTGAATTAATTCTTCTTGTGTTGAAAAAAGCAAAGATCGACTTTAAATACCAGCATGTTGAAAATAAAGAAGGCTTTAGAAAAGCCTTAACTGAATTTAATCCCGACCTTATACTTTCCGATTATATGTTGCCGCAATTCACAGGGATGGAAGTATTAATGATTGCGAAGAAAATCTCCCCAAACTTGCCTATAATAATTGTTACCGGATCGATAAATGAGGAAACCGCTGTGGATTGCATGAAGGCCGGAGCAATGGATTATCTTCTTAAAGACAATCTATCCCGACTTGGTTTGTCTGTAAAATCAGTGCTGGAAAGGAAAAAACAGATTGATGCCAGAAAAAAAGCGGAAGAGGCACTCATAGAGAGAGAACTTCATTTGAACTCAATTATCCAAAATCCGGTTGGATACATGATATATCGACTGAAAGTCGGATCCGATCCGATGTCGCCTATTGTTACCCATGTAAGTCCTTCAATAACTGATTTAACAGGTGTAAGTCTGGAAGAAAGCAAAAACTATTTGAAATGGTTTGAAAATGTCCACTCCGATGATTTACCACGGCTGATCGAAGCCAATCAAAAAGGAATGAAACCCCCTTTTCTTTTTGAAGAAGAATTTAGGTATAATCACCCTACAAAAGGTTTAATTTGGTTACAAGCCAAAACTAATGGAAGACCTTACTCACATGACCCTGAAAATATTGAGTGGGCACATGGCATATTGACAGATATCACTGAGCGTAAACAAGCGGAGGACGCACTGCGCGAAAGCGAAGATAAATTCCGCCACCTTTTCAACAATGCCGAAGTGGGTATGTTCAGAACACAGTTGAATGGTTCAGAAATCTTAGAAGCAAATAAAAAGTTTCTCAATATGCTTAATTATAGGCGTGATGAAGTAATTGGCAAACCTTCGGTAAATATGTGGGTGAATAAACTTGAGCGTGAGAAGATGGCGATGCTGCTCAAAGCAAAAGGCCATGTATTGGATTTTGAATGCGATCTATATGACAAACAAGGTAAAGTGATTAATTGTATTACTTCTTTGAGGTTGTATCCCGATACAGGCATTCTTGAAGGCTCAATCCAGGACATCACAGAAAGAAAAAAAATGATTGATGATTTAATAATTGCAAAAGAAAAAGCAGAAGAAAGCGACCGTTTAAAATCAGCATTTCTCACAAATATGAGTCATGAAATACGTACACCTATGAATGGTATTCTTGGTTTTAC
>JAEINX010000161.1 GCA_016342645.1 Bacteroidales bacterium
TCGATAAGTACATAGATGGGATGTAGTTCAACATGGACTCATCGCTGGGTCTTGCAGACCGCTCAGAGTCCTATTTATTGTATGCCGTTTTTATTTTAATATTCTTGTAATTTACTGATTATCCATTCTATAGTAATTATTTCTTGTGATAATTCTTTTAATGAATCCATAGATAATCTTTCTGGATTTAATTTATTTGCTAAAATTATATCTTCATCACGCAATTCTATAGTTTCAGAAGCCAATTCGGAAATATTAAAACCATGAGCAACCATATTTCTGTGTTTAATCACATTTGACAAACTACGTCCTAAAAAATTATCAAATTCTTCAATAGTTGTAATACCACGATTCTTTAAAAAATCTGAACCAGACTGGATATATTTTTCTATTTTATTCCTATAAATTTCTGATTTAATAATTTTCTTAAACAAATCAATTTTTTTACCATATTGCATAGGCAAGATAAATTCATTCAAGTACAAATTCTTTATAATTTCATCGCTTTGTTGCGGTAGAAAAAATTTATAAAGAATTTTGGTTATTAAATCTTCCAATCTCAGATTCAATGCAATAATTTGCCCACGAACTTTTATTTCTTTATCAATTGACATCTTCTGATATTATCTATTCATCCAAATATATCCATGAAACTCTTAACCAATATTCCCTATAAAATTGGGGATTCATTTTTCAAAATGGCATACAATTTGTAAATAATTACTACGCTATAGGCGTTATTTCTTCTTTACCTATTGTGGTGCTTTTTGTTAATTTGCTGTTTATTAATGTTTTTTCTATTTTTTTGTAAATATTCATATCTTTTTTATGCAAATCTATATAAAATATTTAAATATTCAAATTATCTAAAGGACTTTTTATCTTTTGCAAATGCTTATTTGCTACGTGCGTGTAAATTTCTGTTGTTTTTGATGAAACATGCCCCAGCAATTCCTGTATATATCTTAGATCAACCCCTGCTTCAAGTAAACTTACACTAACCGCAAATGAAAAAAACACATAACTCTAAATAAATCAAAAACTATGTTAATTTAGTGTTTTTAAGTTTATGCGTTTCAGTACAAATGGGTTGCGAAGGTGTGACGTAAAACATGAGATGTACCTTTTTTAATTACTCCGGCTTTTTTAATACTTTTTTCCAAAACATTTCTTAGACTACTTGCTGAATATTTCCCACCAAACTGTCCTTCAAACAAATATTCACGAGGTTTTTCTTTTTTGTAGTATTCTTTTAAAATCATTAAGGCTTTTTCTGACAAAATTGTGTACCTGTCTTTTCTTCCTTTTGATTCCCGAACGTGTATTTGCATAACATCCGACAAGATGTCCTGTGGTTTTAAATCAGTAGCTCGCTAATGCGAAAACCTCCGGAAAACATCAACATTATCATTGCTTTATGTTTAAGGTTGGTTGTTGCATTGATTATTTTAGTGATTTCTTCCCGGCTGTAATAATTGGGTAGTTTTTTATTATTATTAGGCCTTTTGATTTGTTTATAACTGATATCCTTTTTCAAAATTCCTTGTTCAATATTCGATATTATTTTGTAAATATTTAGGTGATTTTAAATATCAGCTTATATGAATTTTCACGCTAAGGCCGCGAAAATATTCGCAAAAACCGCAAAGACAATGGCCTTGCGTATTTTGTGATTTGTCTGCGTGTTTTACGTGAAATTTTATTTATCTGCTTATCAAGTAATATCGTCTCCTCCTAAAATTTCCCGCTGATTAAGCTGATTTTTTCTGCCTACATCTCCGAAATCCCTGCCCGACTGAATTATTCAGGCGAGGGCTACAAGCCTTGAATTTATTTTTATGTCGGCTATTATTTTTATACATGCTTATGTGGTGTTATTATTTAAATTTCAGCTTGTATTCATAATGATTGATGATATTAACAATTTGTTATTTCATAATAATTAAGTAGTTATTCTTTTTTTAATGAACAATTTGTTCGAATGCTTTTTCAAGAAAAACATCTTGGTGATTAAGAAAATCATCAAGAGTTTCATTGACATAAATATCAGGCAGAATTGCTGTTTTAGGGATATTCTTTACTGCTACTGCATAGGTACTACGTCCTATGGTAATAATCATTTGGGAATTTTGCAAACGAAATTCTGTGTTCTTGCCTGCATTACATTTATAGGAAGCCCCGCTTGGTGTGCCAATAAATTTGCCAATTTTATGATATTTTAATAAAGCACAGAAGTGTCCGTTGGTGGAGCCGCAACTTCCATCTATCAGCGTATAGAGATTCCCTTTAAAGTTATTATTTGGAAGAGGAATAGGATTGGCAAGGGTTTCATAATTTGAATAAGGCTTGGAATAGTATGGTTCAGGTTTTTTTAGGAGGTATGAAAATAATATAGAAGCACAAAATGGGTCACCACCTCCATTCCCTCTTAGGTCTAAAATTAAATTCCTTATTTCGTTTTCGTTAATCAAAAGAAAACATGAATCCATGAAACTTTTAAAATAATCAACTTTGTCGTAATAGACAAAAGTACTTATGGTCATTATTGCTGTACTATTATTAGTATCCAAATCAAATTCCAATTCGGGATTATTAAAATGTGAAAATACATCTTGATGAACTGATTCATGACTTGTAGGAGTTATGTTTTTCACCTCAGCCACTAAACTATTCGGTTTAAAGTATTTAATTTCATATTCTTCTGGCAGACCATAAATATTGGCATAACTTAGAGAAAAACGCTTTATTAATTGAGCCTCTACAAAATATGGATTATTTGCATCGGCAGAAATAGTCTTCTTTATTTTTTCAAGGATAATCCCAATGGGCTTTCCATTAATTTCGGATATAATACTACCGAATGGAACTTCCATATTTTTCAAGTAACTGCCACATACAAAAACTTGTTCATTAATTAATTTCAATTTAAGTGGGAACAGTTTATTTGGTTTAGTAATATAAAACCTTCCCGGCATCCATGTTGCAGTATGCATACATCCAATTCTTGCTGTTATGGGTGCAAGTAGTTTAAAAAAATCATCACGTGTCATTTCACAGTCAATGAGTTGATAATGTGCGTCAAACAAACTGTCTAATTCTGCTTTTGATGTATATTCGTACAAACAACAATGCTCATTCTCAAGAATTTCTCTGAATCTTACAAAATCCTCTTGAAGTAAGGTTGGAGAAAATGAATTAGTCTGTGCGTGAAGTGATTGAAAAACTCCAGCCAGACTGATAATGATTACAATAAAGCTTATTATTTTTTTCATTACATATATAATTATTATGATTAAGACTTCTCTCAATTGCAGGTTTTATGTAACATAACGTTTGCAATATGAAGCGGCTGGCACTTAAAAGCACCGCTGTTTCAAATCGCACATATATTGGTTTAAAGTTCATCATTTCTATTTAGTACTGCCCGCCAACTGATTTATATTGTCGTGTTGACCAGTTCTAAAACTTAAGCTTTTCAGAATATTTATTTTTAACCATGCCTCATAGAAGTCAAGCCCAGATGTGCTTCCTAAAACACCAGTGCTTGTAAAGATATCACTACTTCCCAAAACCCTAACATCCTGAGCTGTTAATCGTAATTGAAATATTGATTTCTTAAAATCAAAACTCAGCCTGGTTCGCTGTGAAATGTAGCAACGCGTATTTAATGGAAGTACAGCTACATTATCTATTTCACCTCTGGGCTTGATTTCGGCGGAAATAGAGATTTGGCCGAAAATACTTAGAGGAGTAAATACTATAAGAGATAGAAATACAATTTTGGGAAGTTTAGTTTTAATCATTATTTAGTTTATTAGTCAAGTATTATCGTTAAAGCCAATGCAGCACCAATATTTTTGTCTGTATTTTTTCCCAAAACATCAATCCCGGCACTAAGTACAATAATGTATTGCTTGCCCGTTTCGACAGTTATACCCGGATAAAGTGTAAACACTTCGGTGTTAAAAGTGCCATATTTACTGAACTGATAACCAAATCCGGCTATAAGTTGTAACTTACGTTCTAGTAAATAATATCCAAAATCACTGTTTAAATACCAAT
Organism: Bacteroidales bacterium; assembly: GCA_016342645.1. Lineage (GTDB taxonomy): Bacteria > Bacteroidota > Bacteroidia > Bacteroidales > JAEINX01 > JAEINX01. Next base: position 4,063 of record JAEINX010000161.1, read on the forward strand.
TATTTGTACCATCGTCTAGTGTTTTTTCAATAAATCTGAAATATTGGGCGTTGACATCTACCGAAAAATCAGGAAGAATATACCCTGTAAATACCAGTCCACCTCCTGCCTTAGCAATAGTATTTGAAAGACGCACTGATTTCGACACGGTTTTGTTACCCATCGGAATATTTATACCTGTGATAGCTGCAAGTCCTGTTTTTTCCTTGTCATAAAACACATAACGAGCACCAATCCGCGTTAATAGCATGTCGCTTGAAAAATCAACGCCTAACTCCAGCTTATCCATTAAACCATAAGTTACTCTAAAATTCAGACCTGTAATCCACTTAGTACTATCGGAATTTACTGAAAAGTCATCCAAATTTCCGTTATTATCCCATCGCTTACGAGAATTAAAGTGATAGAAGGCTGGTTCAAATTCAACATTGTGATGATTGACAACATCAACCGTGTATGAACTTATTTTTGATCCCGAAATGCCACCAACCTGTGCATTAATACTATTCGATAATGCAAATAATGACATAATCATATAGACTATCAATAGTTTTGGAGTTAGTCTGTAACCTCCTTTAAAGGCTGTATTAATCTTTGTCATATTTCAATTAATTTAATATTTAATAAAACGAAAGTGTTCTTTCAGGCAAATTTAATCTCAATCTCAACACCATTGGCTACAACGTTGTTATAAAGTGCAATGTTTTTTATTTCTCATTTAGTTTTGTTAAAAGTGATGTTTTACATACCATATTAGTATGTAAAATCCCATTTCTATGATGAATCTTCAAAAATCAATATTTTGCCGGGCTTACTCAAATTTTAATTTTTTGCTTGTTTAATACAAAAAGCAAATATATAACAAAGTTTATTTAGAATCAATATAAATTACAAACCGGTATATAAACACATTTTGCAAAGTGAATTAGAGTTCATGCGGGAGATTTTTTCAACCGCAACCCATGACTTCAGTCATGGAATTTAAAATACAAGAACATAATCCTAACCATTTTAACGGTTTAAAAAAGACAATGAATATGCTTAAAAACATTCAAATTTTAACCAAATTATTAAACCGCCAAGCACGCAAAAAACGCAAATCTTTTTGCGCCATTTTGCGTTATTTGCGGTTTATTTTAATTCTCACATTGCCGCATTCAATCATGTTAATCCTGACAAAATAAAAAGTAGCCTTTTGTCACCCCCAAAATCCCAAATCAAAAATTAAAAATTAAAATTCTCCCTTCCCTTTCCCATGCCTCACTCCAACATCCACAATAACCCTGACATTCTTATAACTCAAATAAAATTCCCTATTACTATTCCTGTATCTTTCCACTAATTTATCCAATCGATTATATAATATTGCATCCGCTTGTTTAAAAATGTAAATGGCAAAAGTAAAACCACCAATCCCCACTTTTTACCTCCCACCCAGCGAAATAACCACTTAATGATTTAGAAATTTATAAATCACATTAAACAAAGATAAAACTTAAACAAGATGCTTTAAAAGTAATCATTATTATTTCCTCCGGTACCTCAAAATAAAATTTAGCTATTAGTTAGCCGTTCTCAAGTCTCCACAATAAATTTTATACTTTTGTAAAAACAAAAAGAAAATGGATTTAGTCTTTGCAACAAATAACCTGCACAAAATAAGCGAAATAAATAAGCTGCTAAAACAGCATTTACATAATGAAAATGATTTATATAAAATATTAAGTTTAGAGGATATAAAATGCTTTGAAGATATTCAGGAGACCAGCAATACACTTGAAGGAAACGCTTCTGAGAAATCAAGGTATATTTATAATAAGTATAAAATAAATTGTTTTGCCGATGATACCGGCCTTGAAATTGAAGCCTTGGATGGAAAGCCCGGAGTTTATTCGGCCAGATATGCAGGTGATGAAAGGAGCTTTGAAAGAAACATGAATAAAGTTCTGAGAGAATTACAAGGAAAGACAAATCGAAAAGCCAGATTCAGAACAGTCATTTCATTAATCATCGATGGAAAGGAAAAATTGTTTGAAGGAATTGTTAATGGAATTATTATTGATGAAAAACGAGGGGAAAAAGGCTTTGGATATGATCCCATTTTTCAAGCCGAAGGATATAATATTTCATTTGCCGAGATGTCATTAGTTGAAAAAAACAAAATCAGCCATCGCGGCATTGCAACAAGAAAGCTAATTGATTATCTTCTGAAATCATGAAAATAAACAAAAAAACCTGAAGTTCCTCAACTTCAGGTTTCAATTTTAATCAAAATTTCACCTTACATTATTCTTTTTCCGGTACAAAAATTTTGCTATCATCAGGATAATTATACCAATCCTGATTTTCAGATCCTCCCGATTCTGCCCAAACTTGGAACTGAGGATAAGCATTTATTATTTCAATTTTTTCTAAAGGAATGTAAAATTCAGAAGTTACAATTTCCAATCCCCATGGTAAATTTGTACTTGTTTTATAAAAAGCCGCAGGATTTGAAAACTGATCTCCAGGATTCCATGCCCATGTGTTTTGTGAAGCATCGTTTTCGGTTCCAAATAAAGACATATCGGCAGCTTTTGTCGGAGGGTGTCCATCCATGTGAACTTCATGGCTTCTTTCAATATCATAAATATAAACCTGAACCCATAAATTATTTCCTGCAATAGTATGATCCCAAGTATATTCAAAATCAACCGAATCATTTACACTCTCAATAATATTACCATCAAATAGTTGCACTGCATTATAAACAATCGGGTCGCTAAAAACATTCACCGGCTCAGTGAAGGTTACAGTTTCATCCGGTAAATATGTTAGTTGCGAAGCCGATCCGTTCGATTTAAACCATTCCATGCCTAAACCTCGCGGAATTCCTCCGCCAATCCAATAAACCAAACTTTTCACTCTTCCCCCAACAAGTTGATTTTGTCCGTTTTTATACATATGGAGTTTGGTTTTTAAAACAACATCATTGAAATCATAATCGCCCAATCCCGGCCACAGATCTTCATAACAATGAAAATAATA
>JAEINX010000162.1 GCA_016342645.1 Bacteroidales bacterium
GCAAAAGGGGCATCCGCTTCATGTTCCCAATAAGCGATGGCACTTACGAAAGTAAGAATTTTCGCTTCATCCATTTTAATTGGAGGTGTAATTAACCAAGTTATCATTTCTGGCAAATCTGATGAATATCCTGTAGCTTGTGCATATTTTTCTGAGCCAAATTCTTTTCCCTGCCAAGCTCGGTCGCCAACTTCAATAATATTGTACCATCCTTGGATAGCAATATTTTCATAGGGAATTGCACCATCAAAATACTCATGTATTTCATCAACAGGAACTATTTCGCCACCATCACATCTTTCGCCGGTCAGGACAACCTCAGAAAGCCTTCTGATGACAAGCTGAATGTCTTCATTGTAAATGCTTGCAATTGCAATTATTGAGCCTTTTCCGGTAGGAAGTTTTTCACCTGCAAACGTAGCATAACCACTCGTACGAACAATTATTGTGCTTCCATCGCAAGTTTCCAGTGTTCTGTTTTCTGAAATAAGATTTTTTGCATCTGCATAAGTTTTTCCCAAATCCGTTTGAACAAATTGGACACCTTCCAATTTTATTAGTTTAGATTGATATTTTCCGGTGTAAATATCTGCCATCGTAACTAATTCCGGTTCAATATTAACCATGGTTTTAAGTTTTACAATGTTTGAATCAACATGCACATCCTGGATTTGCATTAGTTCGTGATACATAGAAACTTTGACGCCATCCAACATTATTCTAATTGAATCACCTTGATATAATCCGGATGCATTCAGAAATAATTCAATTCCTTCGTTATTGTTTTGTACGAAAGCACTTTTATAGATATTTCCGGTGGCATCATCCATAGTAACTGTTGCATATACCGAATAGATATCGTTAAATGTATAGTCTCCACTATCGGCATAAATTTGTTTAATTTGTTCAATAGTATAAATTTTATTTGCATCGAAAGGAACCGAAGTTACCGGTGGGTCGTCATAATCGTTTTTTACGCATCCACTTAATACAACTACCATTGAAAGTGTAGCTAAAAACCCTGTGAAAATTTTATTTGCTTTTTTCATGAATATTTTATGTTTATTTATTTCTTATTAATATTTATTTTGATTTACATTCTGAAGCTTACATTCAAAAAATATGTTCGCCCATACATATAGTAATATTTTGGTGGAAATTTATCAACATCCGCCGATGTAAAACGATATTGTTCGTAACCATTACTAATTATATCTTTATTATCTAAGAGATTACTAACACTTAAATTTACTGAGATGTAATATTTATCAATTTTCCATGATTTCCCTACAAACAAATCGAATGTGAAATTATCGGGTAGTTTTTCCTGATTAAGAGTTTCATTCCATAAGGGGCTGTCAACATCCATGCCGTGTATTGCTTCCGTAGTTCTTCTGCCCGGAAACATTGTCAAATAAGCTTCATCATAATAATTCCAACTTATTCCGGCAAACCAATATTTTGGTGAAAAATATTTTGCTCCGAGCGAAACTGCTGTTTGCGGCATTCCGCCTTGTGGCCTTTTATCAAAATAAATTGTCTGGTTTTCAAGAACTAATTCAGCATTATCATCTTCCGAAATGGAGGCATTTGGATTTGAACTATAAATAAATTGTGCTAAAGATGCAACTCCGGTAAAAGTCAGGGTTGGTGTTGCTTTTGCTTCAATTCCAAGTTCCATACCGGTACTTCTAGTATTTAAGCCTGTTAAAATATAGTTTCCGAATACTTTTAGATCATCGAAAAATATTCCTCTCACCCAGGTTTGATCTTTAAATTCGGCATAATAAAATGTTAATCTTGATTTCAAAAACGGAGACCTGAAAATGTAGCTAATATCTCCTGAAGTGATTTTTTCACTAATTAAATCCTTTATTAAATCGTCTCTCGTACGAGGAGAAACATAAGCATTTCGTACATAAGGAGCTCTGGTTAAATATTCGGCATTTCCGGTTATGAAATTCCTACCATCAATTTTGTATGTAAAACCTCCTTTTATTCCAAAATCAGTAAAATTTTGTTTTTCGGAGTCTCCAAGAGATGAATTCTGGAATTTACCGTTTTGCATTCTTCCTGTTCTCCAGAATTGAGTTTTTGACAAACTTGCACCTACATAAAAGTCAATCGTATTATAAGTAAATTCGCTCTGCCCAAAAACCTCATATCTGTTAACGTTTAATGTGTAATCATATCCAAATCTATCACCTTTTGTTATAATTTTATTAAAGGTTCGGATATCGTTTTGCATTGCAGTTGAATCATCGGAATATTTATCAATATTAACAATAAAATCACCTCCTAATAAATCGTTTAACACCTTAAAATGATAACCTTGAAACCATGATAGATTCAAACCTCCGGTAATATCAATATTTTCGTTAATGTTTTTATTATAAACCGAGTTAAAACCTAAATGACTGTGGTCATCACGTCTTTCCTCAACTCTGAATTTTGCTTCATTTGCTGTAAATGTATTTCCTTTTATTCCATTAGCATCAGTAATTGTACGAAGGTTTTTTCTGTTGGCAAAGTAAAAAGCATCCCAGGCAACTTGCCTGCCTGCTGCTGTATTCCAATTAGCCAACTTTTCACTATAATCGGTTTCCTCTCCATCACCTGTGTAGTTGCTTGGCATATTTCTGTAATAATCAGGTCTTGGGTCTTCAGCATCACCCCAATCCAAGGCAGTTGAACCACCTATTCCATACGAATAATAAAGTGAAGATGTTAATTTTGAGCTATTATCAATTGTCCAATAATGGCTTCCGATTATCATGGGAGTTTCATAATAACTAACCCTTGAGTTTCTGACTTCACCATTTTGGTATCCCCAATAAGGATTATAGAAATTTGTTCCGGCTAAATCATAAGCCTCCTGAGTAGAAGCACCTTGTTTGCCACGTTCATTGGGAGTTGTGAAACCTATTAACCCGAAACTATGAGAATCGTTTAATTTTTTTTCTATTGATAGAAAAAAACTGTATGCATCATAAAAAGTTCCTTTTACATAACCTTCGTTTGCCCATCTTCGTGAACCCGAAAAAGTAACTGCCCAATTATTATCCATTAATCCGGTTGACATGGTGTACATCACTCTATTTGTATAACTTCTGTTTGAAGAAGAATAAGTTAATTTCATTCCCTTTGAATAACTTGAGGCTCTTGTAATGATATTTGTAACTCCACCAATTCCTCCAAAACAAAGTTTAGACGATGTAATGCCTGTTTTAATATCCTTATTCCGAGTAACATCATTTAGGCCTCCCCAAACTGACCAGAATACTCGGCCTGATTCTATATTATTCATTGGGATTCCATTTAACAAGACTTTAGTGTTTTCAGTATCTAATCCCCTGATTCGGAATCGTGCACTACCAAAAGTATATCCGGCAGTAGATACAAAAATATCGTTTGATGAGGATAATAAACTGGAAATGTCTTGCATATCTTCATCATTCTCAAGTTCAGCTGCCGAAATTGATATTACCGGAACTTCCTGAACTTCTTTTTTTGTAAGTGTTGTATCTCTTTGGGAAACAACAGTTGTAACAAAAATTATTAAAAGTAATAACGTAAAACAGAGTTTCTTCATTTAAATATTATTATGTTATATTTTTTTATCGCTTATAATTTAACTTTTTTTATGAAAAAAATTTATAAGAGGGCAAAAGTACATATTTTTTAATTACAACATAATCATATTTCAATGGATTTTACAAATAATTAATAAATTTGGGCTAAAAAGTAGAATTTTTTGTTGGTAGTTATCGAATAATTCTTGCTATTTAATTGAAAAACAGGATAAATATTTTGTGAATAATTTTATAATTTGCCATCCGATGACTTTTTAAATCACACTGGTTAATTTAATCATTAATCCATTTTAGTAAAAGAATTTATTTTTACTTTTGCGAAAAATATATTTGAAAATTAAGAATTCTTGATATGAAAAATTTTATTACCCCAAAAAGATTTACGTTACTTTTTTTTGCAAAAAGCCTTCTAATTTGTTTTTTTCTATTATCAATATTAAGCTTAAATGCCCAGGAAAAGAAATATAAAGTAGGTTGTATTGCATTCTATAATCTTGAAAATCTTTTTGATACAATTAATACTGAAAATGTCAGGGATGAGGAATTTACTCCTGAAGGACGAAATCAATGGACACCTGATCGTTATTTAGTGAAATTAGATATGCTTGCTGAGGTAATTTCGCAAATAGGAAATGATTTGACTAATGATGCACCTGCAATCATTGGAGTTTCGGAAATTGAAAATATAGATGTATTGGAAGATTTAGTAAACACTCCGGCCTTAAAACCATATAATTATAAAATTGTTCATTACGATTCTCCTGATAAAAGAGGTGTTGATGTCGGTTTGCTTTATCAGCCAAAATATTTTACCGTAACAGGAAGTGTGTCTTATGAATTAGGAATTGAAGGCAGAGATGATTTTTTCTCGCGAGATCAATTATTGGTTTCAGGGCTTTTTGATGGCGAACCTTTAAGTGTTATAGTAAACCATTGGCCATCGCGTAGGGGAGGAGAAAAAGCAAGTCGTCCGCTTAGGATAGCTGCCGCCGACCTCACAAGGTCATTAGTTGACTCTCTTATGCGAATTGATAAAAACGCCAAGGTAATCATAATGGGCGACCTTAATGACGATCCTGTCGATCCAAGCGTAAAAGATCATTTAAAAACTTCAGGGAAAATTGAAAAAATCCCAGACGGGTATTTATACAATCCAATGGAAAAGTTGTTTAAAAAAGGTATAGGTTCATTAGCTTGGCGAGATTCATGGAATTTATTCGATCAAATAGTAATTTCTCCCGGTTTGCTTGGCGAGTATAAAAATGATTATAAGTTTTATAAGGTCAGTGTTTTTAACAAAAAATTCCTAAAAAACAAAGAAGGAAGATATGCGGGTTATCCATTACGAACTTATGCTGGAGGAGTTTACCAGGGAGGTTATAGCGATCATTTCCCGGTTTATATTTATTTGATTAAGGAGATATAGAAGGGAGACGGAAGGAGTATTTTAAAAGGTGATTTTCTTTGGACTCCCGAATTCGGTTTCCTAACATCATTCTTGATTCAAATCTTCAAATACATATCCCCAATTACAAAAGCTGCAAAAATTACACTTGCAAAACCGTTTGTTGTAAAAAAAGCAAGATTAACATTCTTCAGATCATGGGGTTTAACTAAACTATGTTGGAAAAATAATAAACCTATAAATATTATTGACCCTATCCAATAAATAATTCCAAAATGCCCGATCAAGCCCGCAAAAATTATAAAAATCACCGAACAAAGATGAAAAATAATTGAAATAATCAGAGCCTTGTTTTTACCAAAGAAAGCAGGAATAGATTTTAGTTTATTATCTTTATCGAAACCTTCGTCTAGCAAAGCATAAATAATATCAAATCCTGCAACCCAAAACATTACAACAAATGAAAAGCATAAGGGAAGAATACTAAAACTTCCGCTTACAGCCAGAAAAGCACCAAGAGGTGCAATCGACAAACCGAGCCCCAAAACCAAATGCGACAAAAAAGTAAATCGTTTTGTGAAACTATATCCCAAAACAACAAATAATGCTATTGGCGAAAGGTAAAAACATAGCCTGTTAATAAAAAATGCAATCAAAATAAATAAAACCGAATTAATTATAACAAAAAGTAATACCGATCTCGGTTTTAATATTTTAGCAGGGATTTCCCTCAATGCAGTCCTCGGATTGATTTTATCAATTTCTTTGTCCACAAAACGATTAAAACCCATTGCGGCATTTCTTGCAAATAGCACCGCTAAAGCAACTAATATTAATAATTTAAACTCAAATTTATAACCAAACAATTTTATTGCCAAAAAAAATCCAATAAATGCAAAAGGAAAGGAAAATATTGTATGACTGAACTTTACTAAGGAAAAATATTTGTTTGTTTTGGTAAGGGTATTTTTTATCATTTTGAAAATCTAAAGATTTCGGCGGCTAAATTAAAGAAATCTCAATTAGTGTTTACACGAAAACTCAATTTTTTGGATTGCTTAATCCGAAAACTTCAAGTTCGAGGGTTGTGAAGTTCAGAAAACCATGATATTGCTTTGATTATGGGGTATTTGGGAAATAACACAATCTAAATTAGAGATTCTTTTTAACGATGGCACGAAAAATTATTAAACCGCCAAGAATGCAAAGAAACGCAAATATTTTTTGAGTTGTTTTGCATATTTTGCGGTTAATAAAACAATATAGCAGCAAGATTTATAAATAAAACCTGACGCTTTTAAGCAAGTACCGAATAATTATTTCAAGTTGTTATTCATTCTCTCATTATCTCAGTCTCTCCTAACAGATTTTACTAATTCCCCTTTCTTATTCAAAAAATTCACAATAAGAGGCATATCGCCGGGAAGCCGGTGAGTTGCACACGAAAAACACGGATCGTAAGCCCTGAAAGCCATTTCAATCATATTTAAGATTCCTTCATTTGGTTCCGTTCCTTTTTTTATCAATCCTTGAGCCGCTTCTTTAATCGACATGCAGATTGGAGCATTATTATTTGTTGTTCCTACAATAATATTCACTTTTTCAACGATCCCATTTTTATCTGTCCAATAATGATGAGTTAAAGTTCCACGTTGAGCCTCAACAATCCCGACACCTTCTCCAACAATTTTGGATATGTCAATTTCGGTTCTCAAATTTTTGCCTGTAATTTCTGAGTCGGTAGCCAATTCAAGACATCTTTCGGCTGAATAAAGCAATTCAACCAATCGTGCCCAGTGCATAGCAAGTGTTGCATGAACGGGTTTCCCGCCAAGGGTTTTATACATTCGTTCGTATTCAATTTGAGCGAGTGGAGTTGCCATTCCGTCTGCTGCATTTAGACGAGATAAAGGTGTTGCATGATAAACTCCCGAATCTTGCCCTTCGACGAATCCCTTCCAACCTATCTTTTTCAGATAAGGAAATTTCAAATAGCTCCAGGGTTCAACTCTTTCGGCAACATAAT
>JAEINX010000163.1 GCA_016342645.1 Bacteroidales bacterium
GGAGATTGTTTTGAAATTATTTGTTCTACTAAAGTAGTTCTTTTTTTCTTTCCAGACCCTCAAAATAAATTTTAGCCGAAATAATTGCCAAGAAAGAAGATCCAATTATAGAAAGCGAGTTTATTTCAGTTATTTATGACAATAATTTAGATAGTATAAAATATTTCAGCATGGAAACTTATGTCGGTGTTGATTATTATACAATTGGGGATGTTAATTTCGATAGTTACACAGATATATTATTTGCTTCAAACAATGGTCAATTTTGGGGCATTCTATATAACGACGGAACAGGAAATTTCTCCGAACCGGAATATTATGATTTAAGTTTTCAACCAGTAAATATTTCCTGCGGTGATCTGAATAATGACGGACGTGAGGATATTGTCATTACCGGACAAAATACAGAAGTTTATTTCAGTTATCCTGATGGATTTCAACTATCAATCTTATCAACCGATTTTATTGGAAACAATGAAATATGCGATTTTAATAATGATGGATTGAATGACATTTTAGCTTCATATCCCTTATACCCTTTTGATTATACTAAGCTAAAACATTATGAAAATGCAGGAAATAATACTTTTATTAATTATGAGCCTTTCATTTTTCAACCTCTCTGCAATGGATATTTTGAAATATCTGATTTTAATAATGATAGCATGCCGGATATTTTGTTTAATGCTATGAATAATACAAACTTAATTATTTTTTATAATCTCGGAGATTTCCAATTGTCAGAACCGCAGTTTATTCCATTAATTAATTATGGAGAAAGTTATCGTAAGTCACATTGTGCCGATTTTGATGGTAACGGATATAATGATATAGTTACCATTCGTGGCTGGGGTGCACCACTACCGGCTAATGTTAATATATTTTTTAACGATGGGAAAGGAAACTTTGTGGAAGACCCTGTAGGAATTATTGAAACTCCAAACCTCCAACTTCCAACTCCAAACTTACATTGTTATCCTAATCCATTTTCAGAATATTTAAATTTTAAATTCTCAATTATTAAACAAAACTCTGTCGATTTATCAGTTTATGATATTAACGGCAAGCATATAAAAACAATAACAAATAAGATATATTCACCCGGAAAGTATAAACTAAAGTGGAATGGTAAGTTTAAAAACGGAAAGGAGGTTAAACCCGATGCTTACCTTATTCGATTGAAAAACGGCAATCATATTCAAACAGTAAGGGTGATTAAAATTAAATAATATTAATTATTTCTTAGGCTTCCCGCCTTTTTTTTCGCCACCTTTACCCTGTTTTCCGGCCTTATTTTTCATGTATTTTTCTAATTCTTTAGGGTCGATATTTTTAATGGCTTCCATATCTCCGCTTTGAATTATTTTTTCAATATCTATTTCCTGTTTTTCGGGTGCTTTTTCCTTGGTTTTCTCAATTGAATCTTGTCTTTTGATATTATTTATTACAGATGTATCAAGTGGATATAGTCTCCACTCTTCTGCTGTTTCGGGTGCAACCAAATAAACTTCTTCTCCTTCGTTCAATCCTGCTCTTACAATAATTTCATTTTCGTTGGTTTTTCCTAAAATCACTTGTTTTTTACCTTTCGGGCAATAAACATAAGAAAGGCTGTCGTTATTTTGAATACATTCGATAGGAATATATAAAACACTATCATAAACCGCTGTGATTATTGTACTTTTTGTTGTCATTCCGGGCCTGATGATTGAATCATATTCATTGACCTGAATAATAACTTCAAAAACTTTTGCATTTGAGTTACGCATTTGCTGGCCGATGTTTGCCACACTTGTAATCGCTCCTGTAAAAATTTTATCGGGGAATGCATCTATACCGATTTCTACGTCTTGCCCCTTTTTTACTTTACTTATATCGATTTCATTAACATAAGTTTTAACATTCATCTCGGCAAGATTTGGGATTTTTGCGACAACATTATCCCAAACGCTAATAGTTGACCCGACTCCCTTTTTTTGGCCATCCCAACCCGATTCGTAAATTACCATACCTGCTTGAGGAGCATAAATTGTGAATTGCCTCATATATCCATTCAATATTTCGAGCTCACCCTCAGCTTTTTTTAATGCAGCTCCCACTTCCTTCATATTTGCATTGGCTTTTTCTAATTTCAACTGATAATTTTTCACTGTTTGGTCATAAGTACGTTGAGTTTTTTCAAGATCAATTTGAACTTGTCGTTGTGTGGCAGGAGGCTCATATTTAGATTGGTCAAGAACAATTCGTTTTTCCTCTAACGAAAATTTTAAATTGATTAATTCATTTCTTGCATTTCTCAACTCCATTGTTGTGTCTAATTGCATTTTTGTGAATTGGGACTGGAATTTTTCTAACTCAAGTTCTTTATCTTTAACCTTATTATTTAATTCGGTCCTATCAAGGCTTGCAACATATTGCCCCGAATCAACAATAGTCCCATCAGGAATTATATCATCTATTTTCAATTGATGAATTCTGACATTTCTTAAACCATCGGGCCCGTTGATTTTTTTTGAGCTTTTTGCTTCCAGTTCTCCTGTTGTTGTAACATTGATTACAAATTCTCCTGAATTAACAGGTACTAACACTGTTTCAACATTGCTTGATCCTGAATCTGAAAAAACCCAAATAAGGATAATTACAACAACACCAATGAAAGAAAAGAAATAGATCTTGTTTTTTTTCATGATTTTAATGTTTATTATTTAATTTATACTCAAAAAATCATTTGGATTAATACCTGCTTGTTTTAATATTGCTCCTAATGTTCCTTCAGGCATATCACCTGCATGATTTGGGATGGTTGTAAATTTTCCAGTTTCTTTATTATACCAAATCTCATGACTGCCTGCTGCCTGTCGATAGAATATAAAACCATTTTTTTTTAGTTTCTTTATTATTTCTCGATATTTAAAACCCGAAAGCCTTCCCATAAATTATAGTCCAACTACTAAGGGATAATCGAAATTATTTGTGAATGATGAAAATTTGTCTTTTATTTTCTCAAAGTCTTGTGCTTCTAATAATTTCTTTGCAATGTCTCCTGCAATTTCAATAGTCTCAGAAATTGTCCTTCCTTGAGCAACCAATCCTTGCAAATTATCAGAAGTTGCGAGGTAATATCCTTCAGGTAGTTTTTCAATATGGATATTTATTTTTTTTTCCATTATTTCAAATTTTTATTCAAAAATAATATTTTTTTCTCAATTTCTTATGTTATGTTTTTTTTAAATAGTTTATAAAATTACCAACGCTAATGTTTCAATTACTCTAAAATCCCATTTCCGATCTATTATTTTCAGGCTTCTCTCAAAAATTCATTAATAATTTTTTCAACATCAATTCCTTCAGCTTCAGCTTTATAATTTCTAACAATTCTGTGGCGAAGAATTGAGGTGGCAACTGCACGAACATCTTCTATGTCGGGTGAATATTTCCCATTAATAGCTGCATGGCATTTTGCACCAAGAATAAGATATTGCGAAGCTCTCGGACCTGCTCCCCATGTTAGGTAGGAATTAGCCCATTGGTGAGCTTCAATAGTTCCCGGTCGTGTTTTTGAAGCCAGATTAACGGCATATTGATAAACATTGTCGGGAACAGGAATGCGAAGAATCAGATTTTGGAAGAAGATAATTTCTTCAGCATTAAGAACAATTTGCGGCTCAGAAATAAATTCGGTGGTTGTGTTTTTCACAACTTTTACTTCTTCTTCGAATAAAGGATAATCAAGCCAAATATTAAACATAAATCTGTCTAATTGAGCTTCGGGCAAGGGGTAGGTTCCTTCCTGTTCAATCGGGTTTTGAGTTGCTAAAACAAAAAACGGTTCGTCTAACTTATAATTTTTTCCGGCAACAGTAATTGCTTTTTCCTGCATTGCCTCAAGCAAAGCCGATTGAGTTTTAGGAGGTGTTCGGTTTATTTCATCAGCAAGAATTATGTTTGCAAAAACGGGTCCTTTAATGAACCTGAATCTTCGGTTTTCATCAAGAATTTCAGTCCCGATAATATCGGAAGGCATCAAATCGGGAGTGAACTGAATACGGCTGTAACTTAATCCTAAAACTTTTGAAATTGTGTTTACCAATAAAGTTTTTGCTAGCCCGGGAACTCCAACGAGTAAACCATGGCCTTTGCTAAAAATTGAAATTAACACTTTTGAAACTACTTCGTCCTGACCAACAATAATTTTGGCGATTTCGGATTTTAAATTATTATATTTTTCAACAAAAGCGTCAATAGCTTCTACATCTGATTTATATTGCATTGAAATATTTTTTTACCTTGTGTTTCTATAAATTATTCTTTATCAAACCAATCATATTGAAAATCGCAGTCTTCATATTTCTCATTAATCCATACATACGATTTTTTGATTTTATTTTTAACCCATTCGTTTACAATTTGCATTTTCTTATCCTCAAGTGCCCAATTTTGAATTCTGTCATAATCTTCCGACAAGTTTGCACGATGGGGTAAAGTTCGTTTATCAAGCCTAAGCAGACGAAAGGCATCTTTTCCCTCGAAAGTTTTCATTGGAATAGGATTTGATATTTCCCCGATTTTTAATTTATTAATAACGAAAAGCACCTGAGGGTCTAATTGATCTTCTTCGAATTTGCTTGTACCCGTAACTTGATTGACCATTAATCCACCGTTAATTTTTCCGGGATCGTCCGAATATTTTTTAACGGCATCTTCAAAGCTTATCGAATCTGTATTTATAAGATTTTCAATACTATCAAGCTTGATTTGAGCTTTTTGCAGATCATATGGAGATACTTTAGGCTGAAGTAAAATATGACGCACATTCACATATTCGCCACGGCGTTCAATTAATTGAACAAGATGAAAACCTGCTTCTGTTTCAAAAACTTTTGATATATCATCGCCATCATCAAGACTAAACGCAACAGCTTCAAACTCGGGATACATTTCCCCACGACCGAACATTCCGAGTTCACCACCGTTTTTAGCCGAGCCGGGATCGTCTGAATATAAAATTGCAAGCGTTGAAAAATTTTCTCCGTCAAGTATTCTTGCCTTAAAAGTTTCCAGCCTTTCCTTGACTTTTACTTTTTCTTCAAGGCTAATCGGAGGCTCAATTACAATTTGAGAAATCTCAACCTCTGAATTAATTAAAGGAATGCTGTCTTTTGGGATTTTTCTAAAAAACGATTTTACTTCAGAAGGAGTAATGCCGATGTCTTGTGCAATTGCTTGTCTGACCGATTCAACCAACATTTGGTCTTTGATTAATTCCCTAAACTCCTCCTTAATTTCAATAATCGACTTTTCATAAAATTCTTCCAACTTTTCTTGTGAACCAAATTGTGAAATGAAATGGCGTAATCTTCTGGTGATTTCAGCTTCAACTCTTCCTTCGGTTACTTCAACACTATCTATTTCAGCCTGTGCCAACAACAGTTTTTGAAATAAAAGATTTTCAAGTATTTGACATTTTATTGAAGTACTGCTTGCTTGCAATCTTCCCTGCATTTTATATTGAAAATATTGTGTTTCAATATCTGAAGATAATATTGCATTTTTCCCTACAACCGCAATAACCTGATCTATTATTTTGTTTTGTGAAAAGCTTTGAATGCTTAATAAAGAAAAAAGCAAGATGCTTATGATTAAAATTTTGTTTTTCACTATTTTATAAATTATTGTTATCATTCATATATAAACCACAATATTAATACTTTATTATGAGTTAATAAATTAAAATGAGGAATTTTTATGTTTTTGGCAACAAGGTTTCTTTTTGTAGATTAACAAATTCAAATACCGGTTTAGCAATAAAAAGGTTTCCTTCAATTGTTTCCAGTTTTTCAATTGTTGCTTTAATTGCGTGTTCGGATTGGTCAATTCCAATCCATTTTCTTCCATTAATTTGAGCTGCTTTTAATGTTGTTCCCGAACCACAGAAACAATCTAACACAATACTGTCTTGATTTGATGATGTTTTAATGATTAACTCTAAAAGCCTTTGATTTTTTTCCGTAGGGTAAGTTGGATATTGCGGATCTTTAAATTCCCAAATATCTTGTACTCTTTTGCCTTCACGTTCGTCTGCAAAAATGATTTTTCTTGGGTTTCCTGTAGATGACCATTCAATCATTCCGTCTTTGTCCCATTGTTCTAATGTTTCTACATCTGTTCTCCAATGCCTGCCTTTTGGTGGTAATAATCCTTGGAAAAGCTGATTAGATTTTCCGTTTTCAGTTTCTCCGGGTGCATGAATTGGAACAGTTGTGTATCGCCTGCCTTGTTTATCAATTTTTGGGAAAAGTTTTATTAAATCATTTTCTGTATATTTTTCAAATGGCTCGTTCCAAATTGGTTTAGTGGATCTTGTGTAGAAAAGAATTAAATCTTTCACATTTCCATATCCAATTCGTTTGAAATTTTTCGGATTACATTTTACTCTTGTAATATCATTTCTAAAGTTTTTAACACCAAAAACTTCATCCATTAAAAGCTTTACATAATGCCCTATTTTATAGTCGATGTGTAAGTAAATTGAGCCTTTTTCGGATAACAACTCTTTGATTATAAAAAGCCTGTCACGAAGAAAGTCTATAAAGTCCGAACCAATTAATTTATCAGAATAGGCAATATCACCATTTCTTGAATTACTGATAGTTGAAGCACGGCCATCGGTTATTGTAAAATTTCCGTTTGTAGCAAAAGGCGGGTCAATATATACTAAATCTATTTTAGCTTTTAGCTTTTTAACTTCTAAAAGATGTGTTAGGCCTTGAATGTTTTCGCTTTGTAAAAGTAAATTTTGCATATTTTCTAAAGATGATATAAAAACTCACGTAATACGAGTGAACTCATAATATTGTGATTTGAGTAAGGATTAGATATGTATTTATACATCTTGGATTTTCCCGGTATGAAAAGTATTCCATCAAGAATTGCAATTTGAATTGCATTAACATTTTTTTCTTCGACTGTTGCAATAGCATCTT
>JAEINX010000164.1 GCA_016342645.1 Bacteroidales bacterium
AAAGCACAATTGACTGGACTTCACCAAATAACTTGCCTATTGATGAGGAAACTTTTGACATGGTTTTTGATGATGCTTTGAAATTTTTGGAAGACAAAAATAAAATCTACGTAACCGAGAAAGTTATTGGTGCTGATTCAAAATATGCTTTGCCCACAAAAACAGTAACCGATAATGCACTAACCGCACTTTTTACCGATAATATGTTTAGGCCTATACCTGAAGATATTAACAAAAGTGTATTCTATGAAAAAGATTTCTTTTTACTTTCAATGCCTTACGAAAAACTTGATGCCTCAAAATATGAGGGCAGGCTGAGGAAACTTGAAAACGGAAAAACTTCCAACATGATTGTTGCTATGGATCTCGACAGGAGAATCGGAGTTATTGTCGGTTCGGCATACATGGGAAGTGTTAAAAAGATGTTATTTACAGTGATGAATTATTTGCTTCCTTTTCAGGGGGTTTTACCCTTACATTGTTCGGCTAATGAAGGAGAAGATGGCGATTCGGCATTATTGTTGGGATTATCCGGAACCGGAAAAACTTCCTTATCGGCTGACCCGAGTCGTGCACTTCTCGGTGACGATGAACATGGTTGGAGCAAAGATGGGATTGCAAATTTCGAGAACGGATGTTATGCAAAAATGATTGATATTGATCCGAAAAAAGAAAAAGATATTTATGATGCGGTGATGCACAAGGATAATTATCTAAAACATGGTGTAATTGTTGAAAATGCAATGATGTATCCTAACGGTGTTTTCGATTATTTCGATGACAGATTTACTCCAAATTCGAGGTCATCCTATCCTTTAACATATTTAAAAAACATAAAAGAATCGTCAACTGCCGGCCATCCAAAAACTATTTTGTTTTTAACTGCCGATGCCTATGGTGTTTTGCCTCCTGTTTCTATTTTAAACAGAGACAGAGCTATGCTTTGGTTTTTAATGGGATATACAAGCAAGTTGGCAGGCACCGAAACAGGTATTAAAGAACCACAAGCAACTTTTTCAAGATTTTTCGGTCAGCCTTTTATGCCCGGAAATCCCGATGTTTATGCTGAAATGCTTGGCGAGAAAATGGAAAAGTACAATACTAATGCGTTTCTGATAAATACGGGCTGGAGTGGAGGCTCTTATGGTGTGGGGAAACGTATTGATATAAATTTAACCCGTGCAATGGTAAATGCTGCTTTATCGGGAGATTTGGCAAATATCGAATGTACTAACGACTATTTATTTCATTTGGATATTCCTGTTTCTTGTCCTAATGTTCCTTCTGAAATCCTAAACCCTATCAACACTTGGAAGAACAAAGATGATTATAAAAAAACAGCCCTGAAACTTGCTGCGAAATTTTCCGATGCTTTTGATAAAGCTTATGGTACTCATAATATTGAAAACAATATTTTGAAACAATGTCCGGGGAAATAAAACCTTTCGCCTTGCAGAGTATCTGAATTTGGAAGAAACTATGTGATTTTAAATATCAGCTTATGTGAATTTTCACGAATAAGCCTATTATTCAATCAAAAGTTCATTAATTCCTCCGGTTTTCGGATTGAATCTGATCTTTGATTTAGAAAGTGGGAGAAATGAAACCACCCCCAACTGATTTATAATGCACGATTTCTTAGCCAGAATCCTATTATCACATTCTACGGAAATTTTAGCATGCTCAGGAATTCGATAATAGAACCCATGAACTACATTTTCGTTAGTTTGGCTTGATAAATAATTCTTTATTACTTGTGCACTGCCACTATTTTGAATTTTAACAAAAATACTTTCTCCTCCTGAGATTGAAGCATCAAAAACACCACTTAAACTCGAAAATTTAAGCACTCTGACTTCTTCATAATTTTCACTATCAGGTGTATATGAGTAACTATAATTAAGAGTTTCAGAAAATGATATTCCCCGAAACAAATCAAGGTATTCCTTTTCGAGATTTTTTAGTTCCGAACCCATATATTCAAAACTTCCCTTCTCATAATTAACCTCTTGATAGCCTGTTAAAAGGTTCATTCTATCTTCTCTCAGTTTTTGAATAAATTTAGCTGCATTTTTTGCTTTTAACTCAATATCTTTCTCAATAATTGATCGTTTAAAAGCTAAATCTTCAATCGTAATTGTATCAATATTAACTGTTCTGACAATAGTATCAGTTTTTTCGTAAAGATTATAATCGGCAAAATAATCGAAATAATGATCCGAAACATTTCTTTCAATATCCCAGCTAAAAATCTTCAAATCATCCTCCATCGTTTTAAAAATATTATTGGAACTCACTATCAATCCCGACTCATTTAATGACATTAAAAACGACCTTTCCTCTTTTGATGGTTTTGTATCTATTTCTACAAAATAAATATTATTCGGATCGGGCTGTTGATAAGTTGAAAGTTTTACATCCCGAATATAATAATTTACTGAATTAGATTCAATAACATCATCAGTTCCAAGATATTTTTCAGAAAACTCTGCATAAGGCCCCTTGATTTTTGTTTGTTTTTCAATGATAAAATCAAGTTTTATAATCGTTTGCGGTAGAGAATAAAAAACACCGTCAAAAACCGAAATTTTAGGAGGGTTAGTCTTATCAACATGAATAACATTTACTAACTGGGCGTTTGAGGCAAGAGCAATCAGAAGGAATGAAAATAATGTCCCAAATTTTATCGAAAAGGTTCTTATTGAATTCATTTTTGTTTTTTTTAATTAACGAAAATAACTTTATAAAATTATAAAAAATAATTGGTTCAGAATTTATAACTTATTTTTAGGTTTAGAAATAATTAACAAACCTATGAAAGTTATAAATCCATTAAGAATTAAAAGCTCAAATCCAAATTTGTATCCGTTAAACCATTCAACCGAATTAATGCTTAAAATATAGCAAATAATTGGTGATAATATTGCGATAATGGGAACAAATTTGTCGTGAATTGAGAACTTTGTAAATAAACCAAACGTAAATAAACCAAGCAAGGGCCCGTAGGTATAACCTGCAATTGTAAATAATTTATCAATAATGGCTTTATCATTTATCATGCGATAAAATATAATTACAAAAAGCAAAACTGTTGCGATACAGATATGTACAATATACCTTATGTTGGTTTTTCGTTTTTCTGATAATCCTTTTCTTCGGTTAATACCAAGAAAATCGATGCTAAAAGAAGTTGTTAGAGCAGTTAAAGCACTATCGGCACTCGAATATGCAGCCGAAATCAAACCAACAATAAAAACTATGCCGGCAAAAGGCCCAAGATATTTTAATGCGATCAAAGGAAATAAATCATCGGTGGTTTTTGGAACTTCAATACCTTTTTGAGCCGAATAAATAAACAAAATTGCTCCAAGAAAAAGGAATAATAAATTTACAAAAATCAAAACAAAACCGAGCGAGACTACATTTTTTTGAGCATCTTTTAAATTCCGACAGCTAAGATTTTTCTGCATCATATCCTGGTCAAGCCCGGTCATAACAACTGCAATAAAAATTCCGCTAAGAAATTGTTTTAGAAAAAACCGCCTGTCGTTCCAGTTTGTAAAAAATAAATTTGAATAATTACTATCAATTACTTCTTTCGTCAAACTTGAAAAATCAGTATTGAGATGATCAATAATTATATAAATTGAAAGTAATACTGCGACAAGCATAAAAGTAGTTTGAAGAGTATCAGTCCAAACAATTGTTTTTATCCCTCCTTTAAAAGTATAAAGAATAATTAAAACTATGAAAACCGTAACCGTCATCCAAAAAGGAACATTCCACTTGTCAAAGACAAACAATTGTAAAACATTAACAACGAGAAACATTCTAAATGAAGCCCCAATTATTCTGGAAAGCAGAAAATAAAAAGCACCGGTTTTATAAGAAAAAACTCCAAAACGTTTTTCGAGGAAACTGTAAATTGAGGTAAGATTTAGTTTGTAATATACAGGCAATAAAACTGTCGATATTAAAATGTAACCGAAAAAATATCCGAATACAACAAGCATATATGAAAATTGGGTGCTACCAACCCATCCCGGAATTGAAATAAAAGTAACACCTGAAAGTGATGCCCCAATCATACCGTAAGCCACCACATACCACGGAGAAACTCTATTTCCGATAAAAAAAGTTTCGTTATTTGCTTTTCTGGAAGTAATCCATGAAACTAAAAATAATAATCCCGTGTAAGCTAAAAAACAAGTGAGTATTAAGTTTGGAGACACAATATTCTATTTTTTTGGATAATTAAATTGAGACCGGAAAATAGTTATTTGTTGAATATTTCTGAGAATTCATAAAGACTATTTACTGTTAAATCAATAATTTTGAAATTTTTATTTATCAAAGCTAAATCATTAGAAACAAACACAGTTTTCATATTAAGTTTCTTACCAAAAATAATATCTGAAATTGAATCGCCTATCATTATTGATTTTTTAAAATTTATCTCCGGAAATTCTTTTCTTGCTTGTAAAGCCATACCAATTTGTGGTTTTCTTGTAATATCATTTTCTTCCTTTTTGAATGGTGAATAATAGATTCTATCAATTTTGCCTCCTAACATTATAATCCTTGCAAGCATTTTATTATGAACTTTTTTCAATTCACTTTCAGTCATTAAGCCTTTTCCGATCCCTTGCTGGTTTGTTACAATAATTATTCTCCCGAATATTGCCGATAAATGTCTGATTGCTTTGGGCACTCCATCAATAAATTTAAAATCATCAGGAGTTTTAACATAATCATCAATCAAACGAACATTAATAACTCCATCTCGGTCAAGAAATAATGTCCAAGATTTATCTACTTTCAAATCTTTTAAATTCATGTTGTGCTTTATTAAAATCATCAGGAACTCCAATGTCTAAAAAATATTCGTCACATTGAAAACCATAAAGTTTTTCGGTTTTATAAATTTTTTCAAAGCAATCGCATTCAATTGAAAATTTTGTTCCTAAATTTAAATTTTCATAAAAACACTTGTCGATAATGTAAATACCTCCATTTATATATCCCGATGAGTTGACAAAATTCTTTTCATGAAATCCTGTAATCCGGTTATCAGAATCGGTTTCAACTGTTCCAAACCTTGAAACATCTTCAAGAAAACGTAATGCGAGCGATACTTTAGAATCCCGATTTTTATGAAAAGCAAAAAATTTTAATAAATTCACCTCAAACATTGTATCTCCGTTCAGGACAAATACTTCTTTGGAATTAATTTTTTGAAAGGCATTTAGTATCCCCCCCCCTGTTCCAAGCGCTTCATTTTCTATGGCATATGAAATTGAAATTGATTTGAATTGACTTCCAAAATATGATTGGATGAATTCGTTTTTATACCCAAGGGAAAAGACTATTCTATTAATTCCAAATTCGTGCAAATAATTCAGTTGATATTCGAGGAAGGGCTTTCCGTTAATCAAGGCCATTGATTTTGGAATTTCCTTAACAAGCGATTTCAATCTGGTTCCCAAACCGCCTGCAAGAATTATTGCTTCATTAATCATTTCGGAAAAATATTTTTTTCGATTAATTCGCAAATTATGTGTCCAACCAAAATATGAGCTTCCTGAATTCGTGGTGTGTCAAGTGAAGGCATTTTCAATAAAAAATCACAAGAATCAAGCATTTTCCCTCCTGTTTGATTTGACATCCCGATAGTTATCATTTTCTGCTTTTTAGCCATATCAAAAGCTTTCAAAATATTGATTGAATTTCCGGAAGTCGAAATACCGATTATTACGTCTCCCCCACGTCCTTTGGCTTTCACAAGGCGGGCAAAAATTTCATCGTAAGAATAATCGTTAGCAACAGCGGTCAAGTAAGAAGTGTTTACGTGAAGTGCTTCGGCAAACAGCGGATCTCTATCATAATAAAATCGCCCCGAAAGTTCGGCGGCAAGATGTTGCGCATCGGCTGCACTTCCACCATTTCCGCAAAACAGGATTTTTCCGCCTTTTTTCAAACAGTTTGTACAAATATCTACAACTTTATCAATAGTTTCCAACAAAAATTTATCATTCAATATTTTTTGTTTTAATTCAATTGAATCAATTATTGCTTCTGAAATTCGTTTTGTCATTTTGTTTTATTTTTCTTTAAAAACTTCCCAACTCACAAGCTCATCTAATTTTTTTCTTAGTTTTTCATGACGATTTTCATCAACTATATCGGCAGGATATCCCAATGGAAGAATCACAATTGGTTCAATGTTTTCGGGCAAATTTAAAATTTCAGAACATTTTTCCTTATCAAAATTGCAAACCCAGCAAGTAGCCATGCCTAATTCTGTGGCTTGAAGTGTGATATGATCGGCTGCAATTGCAACATCGATATCACAATGATCTTTTCCATCTTTTTTTCTTTTCCAAGATTTTTTGTGATCGCCGCAAAGAATAAGTAAAACAGGGGCTTCCCTAATCCATTCCCTGCCGTAAGTTTCCCAAAGTTTTTTTAAATTTTCCTCATCTTCAATTACTACAAAATGCCATGGTTGAAAATTGACCGCTGAGGGAGCAATTCGTCCTGCTTCGAGAACTTTTAGAATTTTTGCCTTTTCAATTTTTTTGTTAAGATATTTTCGGGATGAATATCTTGTTTTTGCAAGCTCAATAAATTTCATAAAAATTATAATTTAATTTCTTTTACAATTATAAACTTCTGCAAATATATACAAACTAATGTTTGAATTATGAAATTTCTTAAATTTGAAATCCTTTTCTAAAAATAAGAAATCTAATAATGAATTAATTAAATTCAGAAAATAAAAAAAGAAAGAAATTAAATAATTATTTTACCCATTAGCTTTTTTGAAGTATATTTTGTATATTTCCTCTATAAATCCCCCAATGCCCCACAAAAGATATTACCCCTTTTAGGCGTTTTGGTGAACGAATTT
>JAEINX010000165.1 GCA_016342645.1 Bacteroidales bacterium
CTCATGATCCTGATACAGGAATTATAAATTACGGCAACACAAATGTTACTCACAAGAATGAAAGTAATGAAGTTTTAGAATTTTTGGATTTTTATAAATCAGGAGCATCTTCAGAAAAAAGAAAATTACAATACCTTGTTTTTGATAGTAAATTCACCAATTATGAGAACTTGAAAAAACTTGATGATCAAAAAATCAAATTTGTAACTATTCGCCGAAGAGGAAAAAATATTGTTAACAGGCTTGAACAAATACCTGAAAAATTTAAAAAACGTATTCGGGTTGAAATGGCCGGTAACAAGAAGAGAAGCATAACAGTTCTTGATGAAGAAATATATCTAAAAGGATATGATGATACAATTCGTCAAATAAGTATTACAGGACATGGTAAAATAAAACCGGCAATTATAATTACAAATGATTTTGACTTAAAAGATGAAAAGATCGTTAGAAAATATTCAAAGAGATGGATTGTAGAAAAAGCAATAAGTGAGCAAATTGATTTCTTTCATTTAAACCTTGTATCATCTTCTATGGTTATTAAAGTCGATTTTGATTTAACAATGAGTATTCTTACTCACAATATCTTTAGACTTTTTGCTTTAGACCTGGAGAGATATTCGCATATTTCTGATCAATCATTATTTGATAAATTCATTCTGAATTCAGCAGATGTGGAAATTGAAAATGAAAAAATTAATGTTTTCCTAAAAAAGAAAAGAAACTTACCATTAATTCTGGAAGTAATGAAGAAATTTGAGCCATATAAATATGAATGGATGGATGATTTAGCAATTGAATTTTCCGGCGCTTCTTATTCTTGAATTACGTATGAATTTTTCCCGTGAAAATCGGTGTTCAATTAATTTAAAAGTATCAAAGTTTATCTCAAAATATTATTATTCTATTAAAATATGAAACCTTTGATTTCTTCTTCCCAGCAAGCAATATGGAACAATTGTGGTCCTATCGACTATTAAATACTCAATATCTCTAATATTACAAAGGCTTTCGGGAAGTGGTAACATTACACCTGATTTGGCAACATTTAATTCGCATAAATTATTTAAATCTCCCATTTCAAGCGGCAATTGTTGAATTTGATTTTTACCAATTATAAAATACATTAACATTGAACAATTTCCAATTTCTTTTGGTATTGATGTTAATTGATTGTGATCAAGATATAAAAACTCTAAATTTTTTAGTTTTCCAATACTTTGAGGTAGTTCTGTCAAACTATTATAGTTTAGTTTAAACTCAACCAAACTTTTAAGATTTCCAATCTCATCGGGAAGGCTTTCAAGATCATTAAATATTATCGACAGATTTTTAAGATTCTCAAGACTTCCAATCTCAGCAGGCAAATTCTTAATATCATTTCTACTTAACACGAGCCTTTTTAAATGTTTGAGTTTTTTAATATCTGCCGGAACTTCTTCAATATTGTTTTTAAACAGAATTAATTCTTCAAGGTTTTTCAGCTCAAATACACCGCTTGGAATTTCTTTTAGATTATCCCTGCTTAAGTCAAGAATTTTAACTTCACCAATATTGGAAAGAGCCCGGTTAAGATTTTTATATCTCGATGTGTTACATGACAAAGCCAAAAGCGTAACACCTAATAAAACTATGTTTTTAAATACTCTCATGATTAATGTTTTATGTAATTAGTTTCAAAAGTAAGAAATAAATTTCAGTTTACATAATATATATTTCTGTTAATTACTTTGTTGACAATTATATAAAAAGCATCACTATTGAACAGTTTTTTGACTTTTAACAAGGAAAAATAAAAAACAGGGTTGTAATCGCAAAAATAACGTTCTTTTTGCGATTGTAATCAAAATTCTAATCAAATGAAATCCTGTGAACCCCAATATTATACTCCTTGTCTATTGCATTAATAATTATTGTATAATCATCTTCACAATTCACAAAATCAAGGTTATTGGTGTCAATTATTAAAATTCGCATTCCCGATTGTTGTTTAATATAATTTAGATATCCTTCTTGAATTTTCTCAAGATACGAGCTGTCGATATCTTTTTCGTAAGACCTTCCTCTCTTTAAAATATTTTTTTTTAGTTTTTCGACATCTAAATATAAAAAAACAAGCAAATCCGGTTTAGGTAGAGCCAAATTTATTATTTGAAAGAGATTTTTGTAAAGGCTAAATTCGTCACTTTGAAGAGTTTTTTGTGCGAATATTAACGATTTATTGATAAAATAATCGGAAATAGTAAAGGATTTAAAAAGGTCTTGTGCGGTTAATTGTTTTTTCAATTGATGAAATCGTTCGGCAAGAAACGACAATTCAAGCGGGAAGGCATATCTATCAGGGTCTTTATAGAATTTTGGCAAAAAAGAATTATCTTCAAATTGTTCAAGAATTAATTTTGCATTAAACTGTTCGGCAATTCGTGTAGCCAAAGAGGTTTTACCGGCTCCAATATTTCCTTCAATTGATATATAATTATATTTCATTAAAAAAATGTCACATTAAACAGGAATTCAAAATGAATTTTCCGTAATGCAAAAGTAATTTTTTTAATGATTTTTATTATTATTAATAAATTTTTCAATAATTGTTTTGTCGGAACATTCAAAAAGAAGCTGTTTAATCGCTTTATTAAAAATAGGATGAAGAAAATTATTATTTATTTCGATTAACGGAATTAAAACAAATTTTCTTTTATGAAGTAGTGGGTGAGGAATGATTAATGATTTTTTATTGATGCATTGATTATCATAAAATAAAATATCAATATCTATAATTCTTGATTCATATTTTACTTCACGTTTTTTTCGTCCTATTAAATTCTCTATTTTCAGAATTTCGTTTAAAACAAATTCGGGAGAAAGTTCGGTTTGACATAATACAACCTGATTTAAATATTTCTCTTTATAATCAACACCCCATGGTTCGGATTCAAAAATGGAGGAAATTTTAATTATTTTACCAATATGTTTTTCGATATAAAAAATTGCTTTTTCCAAAGCAATCTGCCTATCGCCTAAATTACTACCCAAAGAAAAATAAACTTCACTCATTTTTATTTTATTATTATTTCTTCACCATTTTCTTAGTGAGGTAAGTATGTGTTAATGGTAAAAGGAAAATATAGGTATAAAGGTATAGAGGATTTTACTCCCTTATTCCCCTTATTTCCCCTATTTATTCTATTTCCCACTTATTGGTTTCAATAATTTTCAAAAATATAAATTCTATTCGTTTTTTTTGCCAAAAAAAAAGAGAGGTTAATGCCTCTCTTTTTTTTAAAAATATTATTTTTTAACCAAGCATAACACGCTTGAATTCTGTAACCGTAAGGTCTTTATCGTTTTCAGCAAGGTATTGACGAATAGTTTTTTTTGTGTCTCTGACAAATTGTTGATTTAACAAAGTGTTTTCCTTGAAGAATTTATTTAATTTTCCAATTGCGATTTTTTCAACCATATCTTCAGGTTTTCCTTCCTGACGTGCAAGATCTTTTCCGATTTCAATTTCTTTATCAATTACATTTTGATCCACATCACTTTTATCAACAGCAACCGGGGCCATTGCTGCAACCTGCATTGCAAGCTCATGTCCAATTTCATCGATATTTTCAATTTCGTCTTTATTTAATCCTAATAGCGTAGCAAGTTTGTTACCCTGATGATTATAAGCAAAAACTTTTGCAGCCTCAATGATTTCATAACATGAAAGTTCAATTTTTTCACCAATTTTTCCGATTTGATCCATTATTGTATCTTCAACAGATATGCCATTCAATTTCATTGCTTTTAGCTCGTCGATAGTTTTTGGTGAATTTGCAAGTGCAAGATCCATAACTGAGGAAACAAAATCAATAAAATCTTGATTTTTTGCAACAAAATCTGTTTCGCAATTAATAGCAACAATGCAACCGGATTTTTTATCATCAGTAATTTTGGCCATCACGACACCTTCGCTTGCTTCTCTATCAGCACGTTTCGAAGCAACTTTTTGACCTTTTTTTCGTAGATAATCAATTGCTTGTTCAAAATCGCCTTCAGATTCAACAAGAGCTTTTTTACAATCCATCATTCCGGCTCCAGTTTGTTTTCTTAGTTTATTTACTTCTGCGGCAGTTATTTTTGTCATATTATTTTAAAATTATAATTTGTAAATTAATTTAATGTTCTAAAAGATTATTTTGAAACATTTTTTCTTGGCCTTTTAGTAGTTTTTTTCTCGTCCTTGTGTACGTCCTTCATTTTTTCAGGCTTGACTTCAATACTTTTCTTTCCGAGCTTTCCTACAATAATTTCATCATCTTCTTCAGCTTCTTCGAGAGCTTTAGATTTTTTTATTTCAATAATTTTTTCTTTTTCTTCTTCAATAGCTCTTTTATCACGATCAAGTTTTCTTTCCATCAGTCCATCTTCAATGGCTTTAACCATTATTGAAACTATCAAAGAAATTGATTTTGAAGCATCGTCGTTAGCCGGAATAGGAAAATCGACTTTTGTCGGATCGGAATTAGTATCAACAATTGCAAAAGTCGGAATATTTAATTTGATTGCTTCTGCAACAGCAATATGTTCTTTGTTGATGTCAACTACAAAAATAGCTGCAGGCAACCGATTTAAATCGGAAATACTACCCAAGTTCTTTTCAAGTTTTGCACGTTCACGTGTGATTTGAAGTCTTTCTCTTTTCGAAAGATCTTTGAATGAATTCGTAGTCATCATTTTGTCAATTGATGACATTTTTCGGACAGCTTTACGAATAGTTGCAAAATTTGTAAGCATTCCTCCGGGCCATCTTTCAGTAACATAAGGCATGTTGATACCTTTAACATGTTGGGCAACTATTTCTTTTGCTTGTTTTTTTGTTGCGACAAAAAGTATTCTTTTGCCGGATTTTGCAATTTGCTTTAAAGCAGATGCTGCTTCTTCAATTTTTGCAATTGTTTTGTAAAGGTCTATTATATGAATTCCATTGCGTTCCATAAAAATATATGGAGCCATATTGGGATTCCATTTACGTTTCAGGTGACCAAAATGTGAACCTGCATCTAATAAGTCATTAAAATTTGTTTTCGCCATTTAATTTAAATTTTTGTTTACATTCTTAAAAATTACAATTGCTAAGTAGCCCCAAAACAGGGATCTAAGCAATTTAGATACTAAACTAAAGCAGTTGTTTAACGTTTGCTGAATTGGAATTTCTTTCTTGCTTTTTTCTGTCCCGGTTTTTTTCTTTCAACCATTCTCGGATCTCTTCTCATCAATCCTTTAGCTTTAAGCGGCGGACGATTTTCTTCGTCGATTTTGCATAAAGCCCGTGAAATAGCAAGTCGAAGTGCTTCAGCCTGGCCTGTTATACCACCACCGTCAAGGTTTACCTTAATATCGAATTTTCCCATTGTATTTGTAATTTCCATAGGTTGGGTAACTACATAATGAAGAGTTGGTGTTGAGAAATATTCTTTGTAATCTTTATTGTTTACAGAAATACTTCCATTTCCGTCTTTAAGATAAATTCTTGCAACTGCAGTCTTTCTTCTGCCAAGAGCATTAATTACTTCCATATTCTACTTTATTGAATTTATTTTGATTGTTTGTGGTTTTTGCGCTTCATGAGGATGTTCTTGCCCTTCATAAACAAATAGGTTTCGGAACATTTGACTTCCGAGCCTGGTTTTTGGAAGCATTCCTGTAATAGCTTTTTCAACTATTGCAGTTGGCTTCTTTTCAAGTAACTCTTTTGGAGAAGTGAATTTTTGTCCACCCGGATATCCTGAATGACTAACATACTGTTTATCTGTCCATTTTTTTCCGGTTAACCTGATCTTTTCTGCATTAATTACTATTACATTATCCCCGCAGTCAACATGTGGAGTATATTCGGGTTTACGTTTACCTCTTAAAAAAGAAGCAGCAATTGATGCAAGCCGACCCAAAACTTCGTTTTCAGCGTCTATCAAAATCCATTGTTTATTAACAGTTTGATTGTTGGCGCTAATTGTTTTATAACTTAAAGTATTCATTTAATTTTTTCAATTTTATATTCAAAAAATTGTCCTCTTAAAAAGGGGTGCAAAAATAGAATTTAATTTTTTATTTAACAAATTAATTAATAATATTTTGTCGATTTTCTTTATATTGGTGATTATTAGATTTTTTGATGTCGAAAATTAACTGATAAAATTATGAAATTAGGACTCAAATAATATTTTTTTCACAAAATATTTATAATAATTGGCAAAATTAAAAATTAATACTGATGCCGCAATAAAAATCAGCAAATTTCTTGGGCTTAAAATGCAAAATTCTTTGTTGCATATCAAATATTTTTTATTATTTTGCAAAACAGAACTTTATAGAAAATGAAATCAAATATCGTAAAATCATTATTATTTGCTTGTTTGTTTGCTACCGGTATGGCATATCTCGAAAGTGCTATTGTTGTTTATTTGCGTGAGATACTTTATCCCGACGGATTTGTTTTTCCATTAAAGATCGTTGGAGAAAATTTAATTATTACAGAATTATTCAGAGAAGTTGTTACAATAATAATGTTATTAACAATAGGTTTTTACTTCGGAAAATCCAAACTTGAGAAGTTTGCTTACTTCATTTTTGCCTTTGCAGTCTGGGATATTTTTTATTACATATTTCTTAAAGCATTGATTGGTTGGCCCGAATCATTACTTACCTGGGATATTTTGTTTTTAATTCCTTTTAATTGGATAGGGCCGGTTATTGCACCGGTCATCAATTCAATTACGATGATAATATTAGCCCTGATTATAATTTTGTATAAAAAAAAGCACCTCAAAGTATATTTTACTTTTTATGAATGGCTGTTATTAATTATTGGATCATTAGTAATTTTTATT
>JAEINX010000166.1 GCA_016342645.1 Bacteroidales bacterium
AGTTCCATTAATTCCATTGCTGATATTTCACCTTTCTTCTGTAATAAATCCCTTGGGGTTTCATCACCGCTTTCAAACACTAATGACTCGGCTCCGAATTTATCGAAGAAATAGCTTAACGAACTAATTTTGGCATCGTACTGTCTTGGTTGTATATTAGCTATATATCCCGGAATATTTTGACTCATCGAATCAATCATCTCGGAAACTATACCGGGCATATTGCCCGTAAATTCAGGATCTATGATGTAGTAAATATCTTCCCATGTCGAATGAAAATCAACTCCGAAATAAAACTTACCTCCTGTAACTAAGACTTTGTTTTCCATAAAGTTTTTGACAATTTTGGTTTCCGGTTGATTAAATACTTCCCAATCTCTGTTTAAATCAATCCCTCCCGAATTATGACGCCAATGGCCATTATCCACACCATCGGGATTAACAAGTGGAATTACATAAGTATTATAGACTTGTCTGAATTTTTGTGCTGTTTCGGTATCGCCATTTATTGTCTCAACAAATGATTTCATTGTCAGATAACCGCTAACTTCAGGCGGATGTTGTCTTGATATTATGATGATCATTTTTTCATCATCACTATTGCCAATTTTAAGCATATTCACAGGTCTTCCATCACGGCTTTTTCCAATTTGAGTTTTATTTGTAAACGGTTTTGAAGCCATATTATCAATCCAATTGTTAACGTGTTTCGATGTAATTAGTTCCTGTGCCGAAACCCATAATGTATCGGGGCCTATTGAAAGTTTCATAGTTATAAATTCCGGCAATAACCTTTCATTATTTATTTCCGAAACCATTCCTTCAATATAGTTAACCGAATCAAGGTTATTCCATTTGAGGCCGTCATAACTCAGTTTTGGGTAATAGCGGTGTTTAACTCCGACTAAGTAGGTTAATTTTAGAAATATATTCTGCACCGTATCCGACCAGATTTTAAATGCATACCATGGACTGGGATTAACAGGGGTATTCTCGGGATTTATAAGTGCTGTGATAGTATCATTTGCATATACAATTCCACTTAATCTTGCACCGTCAAAATCATTTGAACAATAGATGCCGTTGCCCAAATCAAAGGTTTTTTTAACTTGCAGTTGCACCGGCAGGGTTTGAGTATTTACTTTTTGAATATATTCCTGCCCTCCCCATCTATAATTGAAATCGCAGGCCCAGAAAAAAGGGATTATTATAAGAAAAAAACAGGCTTTGTTATTTTTAATGAAATTCATAATTATATAAATATTTTATGTCGGTTAGGACTATAATCAGTGTGGGTTTTATGGGTCAAAACTATCAAGTAGCTATTATTATTTGGTTGTTGCTCCGCCCATTTTAGTAAAAAAACTATCGATGGGTTCCCAAAGTTCAATTTTATTTCCTTCAGGATCCATAATATGAACAAATTTTCCGTATTCAAACTCTTCAATTTTGTCAACAATGGTCACGCCATTTTCCTTTAATTTCTTCACTAAACCATCTATATTCTGTACCCTGTAATTTATCATAAACTCTTTTTCAGATGGTTCGAAATAATCAGTTTCTTCCTCGAAAGGGCTCCATCTGAGATAATTAATTTCTTCAGGTTTATTAGCGTTTCTGTATTCAAAAGGCGAACCATAGTCATCTATTGCAAGTCCTAAGTTCTTGCCGTACCATTCCATTATTTCTTTAGGGTTTTTCGAGCGGAAGAAAATTCCACCTATTCCTGTAACTTTTGGCGTTGTGTCGTTCATATTTGTCTTTTTTTGTTTTAGTGTATCTGTTTGATTATTCTTCACATCATCTTTTCTGCTTGCAGTATTACAACTTGCTATCAACACAATGAGCAATAGAATTATACTAAGGTGTTTCGTCTTCATTAATTTAAATTACTATTTATGGATGAAGCTAAAAATTGACGGTCATTAAAATCCACTTTTGTTTCAACTTATATTATTGTTTATTTAATGTAAATGTTTCATTTTTCTATTTATTGCCTGCTTGTTTTTGAGCCTTTGTCAAGCTACGTTTTATTCCTTTTTCTTAAATCAAACCATGTTGACACATATAATAAGCCAACTACAAATGTAGATATTGAAAATATTAAAAATCCCATATTCTCAATATTAATAAAAAATACCAACAAACTTCCGGCAATGATAATTACAGAACCCCAAAAAGATTTCCACCATACAATTGCATACCCGATTATGTAGATGAAAAAGAAAGCTGTTGGATTATCATGCCAATGAATCAAAGCGTTGGCAATTTCTTTTAATTCTTCGAAACCATTTTCAATAATTGATCCAATAAGTTTTGTGCCAAATATAAGTAACATTAAGGAAGTAATAATAATGCCATAAATTAAGGCCACCTTGGATAAAATAGAATTAGAGTTCATGTTTTCTTTATTTTAAACAAATGTAAAAATAATTTTCAAATATCTAAATCATCATGTGGAGTGAGAGGTGCATTCGCGGTTAAGTGAACATCAGTGAACTACTTGATTACACCACGTTCTTTATCCTGTAATCAAATCATTTAAAGAGTAACTTTGATATTTTTGACTTTTAGTTTTTTTAAGTTTCATTAATTCATTTTTTGCTTGAATTTCTATCCACAGCATAGGGTTATTGTTAAATATCTTTCCAAATATTAAAGCTAATTCATAATTTATAGGACGTTCTCCGATAATCAATTTACTTAAGTTTGAAGGATTAATTCCTATATAGTTGGCAAACTTATTTTGTTGAATATGCAAAGTCTTTAAATACAACTTTAGGAATTCTCCTGCTAACTTAATATCATGTCCTTCTGATTTTAAATAATCTTCCATTTTAAATTTAAGAGCTAACAATTCTATTTTCCGTTTTTGTTCAATTGTTTGCTTCTTCGATTTGTTTAACAGAATTGCCTGAAATTCATCAAAACTATTTGTTCCTACATCCATGCGATTAGTTAAAGCGTCATTAGTTGGTTCTATTTGCTTATTATTTTTCATGGCTTTTTGTATAAATATTTATTAATCAATTTTTCACCTGCTTCTGAATCTATAAACATCCGTTGTCCAAGAGCCAATGTTGCACCATATTTTTCTGAGTACCATTTAATCAAATTTGTTTTGGAAACAAAGGTTAAAAAACCTTTGTAACTTCCTTCAAGTTTGAAGCTTTCTCTACAAGCAAAAGCAATTAAGCAACTAGCAACATAATCATATCTTTTTTTATTCTTTCCGATATTATGAGGTGCAATTTCAATGGCATCCATAATTAACATCCCACTTTCAACTTTTAAATGCAGAACTCCTTCAATACTTTGTTGCAACTCAATGGTTTTCATGATAAATGTTTGGGCATCTTGTTCTTGAGCTAATTGTTTCCAATTAAAACTCCACCCATTTTTCTTTAATGGTACATTTTTTCTTTCTGCAACAACAATTTCTGCTTCAATAAGTCTGCTGTTTTTTATCGAATAAAATAATTTCATTTTCAGAAATAAATTTCATTTAAGTCAGTATCCATAAAAAAAGGGGAACCAAAACCGGAACCCCTTTTAATATATTGATTATTACAATTATTTTATTGTAAGTTTTTCAGTAATTATTCCATCATTTGTTTCAAGTTGAATAAAATAAATTCCTGATTGATAATTAGTAGTATTAAGGTTTAGAACTTTAATGTTTAATTCGCTATTATACATAATTTGACCAATAGAATTCAATATCCTTATATGGTTTATGGTATTGTTTGATACAATATTCAGAACATTGGTAGCTGGGTTTGGAAAGATACTTATTTCTGATAGATTTGTTTTCTCAGTTCCAATAGCTCCTTTTGTAATATTTATCACACTAAACTCACCATCATTTGATGGGAAAGCTGTTTGTGTATAAGCTTGAGCATATTCCGTATTAAAGGTATAATTTGCCGATACTTCTGTTTGATTTTGAGCATCCCAAACAACGAGAGAAATTGGGTTGTTTGCTTCATATCCTTTTCCTTCGGTGATTGTAGAAAACACAGGAACTGAATTTTCGAGAACATTTTTGGAAACAATAACACTTGCTCCAACCATTTTGTTGCCATCGTAAACAGCAACTTCATCACCAATATTTAAATCTGCAACATAAAATGAATAAACCGGATCGGCTGCGTTACCACCTTCAAACATAAAGTGAGACATAGCTTTTTCGGGAGTTGAGCTTTTGATGATTTCAGTAGGAATATTATAAACCAACATATCATCGGCATACATTTTGATTAGGTAACCTTCGCCCGGACTTGCATCACCGAGACCGTTAACCCAATTAGGGCCTATTTTTCTAAGCATTTCACCGTTAGAATTTCTGATATAATCAAGGTCGTCCGATAAAATTCCCTCGAAAGCAACTAAAGCATCGATGGCTATTTCGGGAAGGAAGCTTACAAATTGATAACCTGTTGTTAAGCTTATAGGATAAAGAGGATTCATAACATCACCGGTTAATGCTAAGGTTTCAGCACCGAACATTTTAATTAAATAACCTTCTGACGTGATCCAATCACCGATTCCGTTAACCCAATTAGGCCCGATTTTTCTTAATATAGTACCGTTTGAATTTCTCACAAAATCGAGATTTTCATTTAAAATATCTTGTAAAACAACAAGCATATCATGATTTGGTACATCAATTCTTGAAGAAACAAATTGATAGCCTGTGTTTAAAGGAATGGTTTGTGTAAATTCATCAGGCTGAATAGGAGGGAGGATAACGTAGTCGATCCATACACAATCCTGGCCGCCTGTTACATAACCGTCTTTATGGTAAGTCCATTTAAAAGTATGAGTACCGGCACTTACGGTGTAAGTTTCTTCACTCCATGCAATTTCACCATCCCAAATTCCTTTTTCACTATTATCAATGGAGAATTTCAAATAATCGTAGCCTGTTCCGTTGGGGTCGTCCTCGCAAGAGACTTTTTTAAAGAAACTGATCTCACCGGCTGAAAGTACTTCTAATTGAAGAATAAGTACAGATTCGGAATTGTTGCCTATACTACCGGATTTTGCACAATATGTCCCTTCATAAGCATTTGTATTAACTACTTGCCAGTTGGCACTTCCTGAGAAAGACCAATCGAATGAACTGAAATCTCCGCTTTCAAAATCTTCAAAAATTATTCCAACAGTTAAATACTGAGTTTCTAGTATATTATAATCATATGCGGCAGTAATATCGAATGTTAAATCCACAACTTGTCCGATAGGAGTACTTGAAGATGCTGTTATACTAAAAATAGCATCCGATGAACCATCAGGATTAATAGTACCTAACGATTGCGTGCCTGAGTTAATACTTAGATACTGGCTAATGGTTGAAAGATCAGCAAAAGCATCCACAGCTTCGCAAGAACCTGAATTATTAACAGTGATAGAAACATCTGTGGTTTCACCAGGATCAATTCCTCCGTTACCGAGAATTTCAAATTCAACAATGCTCAAAACCGGTGCGTGTCCTTCAATAGCAAATTGGCTATTCCAGGTATCAGTTCCATCTGTAATAACCACGTTGAAGTTAACAAGATGATGATCGGGTATATCTGTGGCAACGTCAAAAGCAAAGCCATCAACAATATTTACTATACTGTTAGCAGGAACAAGCCCATAAGTTTCAGTATTATCGGTAAAAGTGATGTATTCGTCTTCCGTGTTTATTGTAACCTCAACATTAGTTGCATCCTCGTTTCCAACGTTTTTAACAGCTAATGAAAGTAAGATAGATTCGGCATAATCCATTTGGCCGTTTCCATTACCTGCTTCATCATTAATTTCATAAGAATCTTTAACAACATAAGCACCATCAGGAGGAATTACCTGAACTTGTGTTTCGTAACGATAGAAATTTTGTTTTGTAATCACAAGGTCAACCATTGTTGGAGGAATTTGTGGCACAATGCTAATATCAACCGGGCCACCTGTTCCGTCACCAACTCCAATGATTTCTCCATCAACAGATAAACAAATTAAAGATCCTTCATCAGCTGTTACTGTAAAAAATTCAGGGCCACTTAATAAAACAGGCTCGTGATTGATAGTTAAATTTTGTGGCATTTCAGTATAAACGGTTGAGAAAGCATCACCATGATGATGGAATAAATAATAAGTAACTTCTTTATTATTTGTATTATATGGCCAACTTGATTGCTGTAAAAAGTATTTTCCGGCAGCATTTCCGAAAGCAGGTAATATACCTCTTGCAGCAGGAGTGCATCCGTAATCGGGCATAAATTCAGGCCACATATTATCGTAAATACCCCAAACATAAGTATCGTTTACAAACGAATAAGAAACCTCTGAAGCTGCTGTAATTCCAAGAGCACCACCTTGTGGGTGACGATGGAATTTTTCAGCAAAACATTCACCTGAAATATTGAACTTTCCTGTTAAACAGTTAATGGAAAAAACATGAATCGGTAAGCCAACATTACTTAAACCGTTGATATCGCTGCTTTGATAATCAGGCTCACCCCAACCGGTATTTCCACCATGATCACGATGTTGTAACATAAAAGCACCACTGTTAATATCATTATTGATTCTTGTAGCATTTCCGCCCCAATCTGTTAAATGAGCTGGAGTAGCAGGAATATATCCTAAACCGTTAGGCCCAAAATAGTTTACAATAATGCTTGTATTTTGGTTTGATGACCATGTTGTTGGAGAGCCTGAATAAATTGCGTTTTCTCTTACAGGCTCTTTTCCAAGGCCATATTCCCAGAAACCATTGATTATTTCCGAACAAATCTGAAACCATCTTTCTGTTTGATATCCCATTGCTGTAATCGGGTGGTCGTAATAATGAGCAATTGTTGGAGG
>JAEINX010000167.1 GCA_016342645.1 Bacteroidales bacterium
AAAAGTACTAAAATTTAATAAATTATCAAATTTTCGTTTTGTATTTGATTCTGATTAATATCCAATGGAAGTAATATTTTCTGAGCTTCGTTTATGCTAGTTATATTATTCATAATCAAAGCAAGCTTGTCTTTAGTTTCTTTAAATCTATAATTTTGGGGCTTTTGTTGGACATATTTTAAAATACCTTTAAAAATTTCCGACTGAAAATACATTGAGTCTGAATTACTGACAAAATACGCCGACATTCGTCCTGATTTTAAAACAAGTTTCTCAAAACCCAATTTTTTTGCAAGCCTTCGTAATCTGATAGTATTTATTAATTCCATTGTCTCCGATGGCGGTTTACCAAAACGATCGGTAATATTTTTTTGAAACATCAGCAATTCTTCTTCTGTTGCAAGAGTATCAAGTTCTTTATACAAGCTCAATCGTTCGGAAATATTTTGGATATAATCGTCTGTAATTAAAATCTCAAGGTCGGTTTCAATCTGGCAATCCTTAACATAAGATTTATCAACTTCATGCTTAAATACATTTCTAAATTCGCTATCTTTTAATTCGAGAACAGCTTCGTCAAGAATTTTATGATACATTTCAAAACCTATTTCGGAAATAAAACCACTCTGTTCACCACCAAGAATGTTTCCGGCACCCCTAATATCAAGATCACGCATAGAAATATTAAAACCACTTCCAAGATTTGAAAATTCTTCGATTGCCGTAAGACGCTTCCTTGCTTCATTTGAGAGAACCGACATTGGAGGTGACAGAAGATAGCAAAATGCCTTTTTATTTGACCTGCCTACACGGCCACGCAATTGATGTAGGTCGCTTAATCCATAGTTTTGTGCATCGTTAATTATTATTGTGTTTACATTCGGAATATCAAGTCCCGACTCAATAATTGTTGTTGCAATAAGCACATCATAAGCACCTTCGATAAAATCCAGCATAGTTCGCTCAAGTTTCTTTCCATCCATTTGGCCATGAGCAATTGCGATTTTAACTCCTGGACAAAATTGCTCAAGCATACACTCGACATCAGCAATATTCTGAACCCGATTATGAACAAAAAACACCTGCCCTCCTCTCGAAAGTTCGTAATTAATTGCATCTCTAATTGTTTCTTTACCAAAAGCTTTAAGCTCGGTCTGAATAGGGTATCTGTTTGGAGGAGGAGTATTTATGATTGACATATCACGTGCTCCCATTAATGAAAACTGCAAGGTACGCGGTATTGGAGTTGCCGTCAATGTAAGTGTGTCAACATTAACTTTTAATTTTTTAAGTTTTTCTTTTACCGAAACACCAAATTTTTGTTCTTCATCAATTATCAAAAGTCCGAGATTTTTAAATTTAATGTCTTTGCTAACAAGGCGATGGGTTCCAATTAAAATATCTATTTTACCGGCTTCCAAATCTGTAATTGTTTCTTTCTGACGTTTTGCAGTTTTAAACCTATTGATATAATCAACCGTGCAAGGAAAATCATTTAGCCTATCGGAAAAAGTTTTATAATGCTGGAGTGCCAAAATTGTAGTCGGGACAAGCAATGCAACCTGTTTACTGTCAACAACAGCTTTAAAAGCCGCTCTCATAGCTACTTCTGTTTTTCCGAATCCGACATCACCGCAAACAAGCCTATCCATAGGATTTGGACTTTCCATATCCTCTTTAACGCTTATGGTAGCTTTAAGCTGATCGGGAGTGTCTTCATAAAGAAAAGAAGCTTCGAGTTCGTGTTGCAAATAAGTATCGGGCGAAAATTCAAAACCTTCAGACGATTTTCGTTCAGCATAAAGTTTGATTAATTCCCTGGCAATGTCCTTAACTCTTTTCTTTGTTTTTTCCTTTAATTTTTTCCAAACATTTGAACCTAATTTGCTCAACGTAGGTGGTGTTCCATCTTTTCCAACAAATTTGGAAATTCTATGAAGTGAATGAATACTAATGTATAGAATATCACTATTTTTATAAATTATCCGAAGAGCTTCCTGTATTTTACCATTATTTTCGATTTTTTCAAGCCCGTCAAAACGGCCGACACCATGATCGATATGAGTAATAAAATCACCGGGCTTCAGTTCGCTGAGGTCTTTGAGTGTTAATGATTCCTTGGTTTTATATCCCTCTTTAAGCCTGAATTTATGATAACGATCAAAAACCTGATGATCGGTATAGCATGCAATTTTTAGATCCTTATCAATAAAACCCTCATGTAAAGATAAATTTAAAGTGCGGAAATTAATTTCATTTGTGAGGTTTTTAGTGTTTTGAATATCTTCAATTATTGAATAAATCCTGTCGATTTGTTTCGGGTTATCTACGAGAATAAAATTTACGAAGCCATTTTTAGTGTTTTCGTTTAGATCACTAAAAAACAGATCAAAATTTTTATTGAAAGAAGGCTGAGGCAATAAATCATAATTAATATTAAATGAATCATCTAAATATTTTTGTTTTCCGAATTCAAAAACAATTGAATTATTCATTTTTTGTAAAAAACCATTTCCGTTAACAAACAACTCATCAAGCGAATTATTTTTATAAACTTCATCCATTGAAAGAAAAACTTCGTTGATGTTTTCATATTCAGTATTCATTCGGTCGGAAACAAATTTCATATCATCAATCCAAAACAAAACATTTTGATTTAGGATTTCCGGTAAAAATTCTCTTTTTTCATTTTTCGCTCCATCACGCATATTTGGAACAATTGTGATTTTAGCAAAACTATCAATTGAAAGTTGAGTTAAAGTATCGAAAGTTCTAATTGATTCGATATCATCACCGAAAAATTCAATTCGATAAGGATGATCCCCGGCAAAAGAAAAAACATCAATTATCCCCCCGCGAATTGAAAACTGCCCCGGTTCGACTACAAAATCCACACTTTCAAACTCATATTCAAAGAGCACGTCAGAAAAGAAATCCACCGAAAGCTTTTCTCCTTTTTTAATATCAATTGTATTATTTTTATAAAAATTCCGTGTAACAATTTTTTCGCAAAGAGCTTCAGGGTAAGTTACTATAAAGGTTTTTTGCCTGCTTAAATAAATTCGGTTTAATACTTCGGTTCTCGACAAAACATTTGTGCTGTCAACGTTTTCGCCATCATAATTTCTTTTATACGAGGTGGGGAAAAATAGAATTTTCTTCTTTTGATAGTTTAATCCGGATTCATTAAAAATGTTTTCAAGATCATTATAGTAATATGCTGCCGATTCATTATCGGGAAGTATTGCAAGATTCAGGCTTGGTTGATTTGCAAAAACAGAAGCTGAAACAAGAGCTTTGGAAGAACCGATTAATCCGTTTAAACTAAAATGTTTTTGCTTTTTTTCTTTTAGGAGTGAAAGTATTTTAGAAATCTTTTCACTTTCGTAATATATTTGATGTAATTGTGTTGCTTCCAAAAATCTTTCCTTAAAATTTCAATTTTGCAAAAGTAATATTAATCGGCAGAAATTGGAAATCCATACGACCATCTTTCAGCCTTTGGAAATTGAGGTAATAACGTAATTATTTAGGTAATTCAAATATCGGGTTTTATGAATTTTCACGCAAAGGCTGCAAAAATATTTG
Organism: Bacteroidales bacterium; assembly: GCA_016342645.1. Lineage (GTDB taxonomy): Bacteria > Bacteroidota > Bacteroidia > Bacteroidales > JAEINX01 > JAEINX01. Next base: position 3,589 of record JAEINX010000167.1, read on the forward strand.
CAAAAATCGCAAAATCTATGACCTTGCGAACTAATTCTTTGCGTATTTTGCGATTCGTCTGCGCATTTTGCGTGAAATTTTATATGTCTGTCTATTAGGCAACATTACTACTTAAATAAATACAAAATAAAGCAATTTGAAAAATTTGAGTATAAAAATTTAACAAATCTTAAACCTTTATATTTTCACCAAGTCTAAATAACATTGTAAACAAAAACTTAAAAACGATGAAAACAAAAACATTTTTTCCAATTATTTTAATAGCATTTATAATTATTACAATTATTGCCGGATGCAAAAAAAACTCAGAAACTACGGAGGATATTAGCGATATGAGTGAGGATGCTCTCGCCGAAAACATTTTTGACAATATTGATAATATTGCTGATGAGGCACATATGAGTGTCTTCGGATTCTTAAAATCCAGTGATGATGATGGTAAATTATTAGATGTTTGCGCCACAATCACCCACGACACAATTTCAATTCCACATTTAATTACTGTTGATTTTGGTGACACAAATTGTCTTTGCCGCGACGGAAAGTATCGCAGGGGAATGATTTTAATTTCATTTATGGGCCACTATGCCGATTCGGGGGCGATGAAAAATATTCATTCTGAAGAATATTTTGTTAATGATAATCAGGTTATTTTCACGAAAACAAATACCAATTTAGGTAGAAATGAACACGGTAATTTGACATGGCTAATTGTTTCAGACGGTACAATAATTTTTACGGCTGAAAATGAAGGTGATTTTACATGGCATTCGGAAAGAACAAGAGAATGGAAAAAGGGAGAAGAAACTCATTTTCGTTGGGATGATGTTTATTTAATCAGAGGAAACGGAAATACTGTCAGGCCAAATGGTGAAAGTATTACAAAAGAAATCGTTGAGCCTATAATGAAAAAATTAAGCTGTAGGTGGTTTGTTAGCGGAATAGTAAAAATTACTCCTTCGAACAGACCTGTCAGAATTTTAAATTATGGTGATGGACAATGTGATAGATTTGCGACAGTTACTGTTAATGGAAATACTTTCACAATTAGATTGCATTAATTATCAATATTGATTGATTCATAAAATTAAGAAATTAAGCTATTCATTATCACTAAACATCTCTAATTGCCTTTCACTCACGTGATATTCTTCCGGAACTTTTTCAGAATAGTTTTGAAGGAAAGGTTTTAGTAATTTTTTCATCAACTTTGTCGGAGTTGTTTTTCGAGCTTTGCAATAATTTTCAAGTGATTTTTTTTGAGTAGAAGAAAGTTTAAAAGATATACTTTTGTATTTGATAGCTTTCTTCTTTTTCTTTTTCCTTTTTAAAGGCATAAACACTCTGTTTTAATAAAGGCCACGAATTTAGGAAAAATAATTTTATTTAAAAAAATCAAAAATTATTTTTGTAAAACTTTTACCATTACCGAAACACATTTATCTATTTCGTCTTTTGTATTAAATTTACTGAATGAAAATCGAATTGTCGGATCATTATTATTAGGATCAATAGCATTTAATACATGCGAAGCTTTTGATGTACCGGATGTACAAGCACTTCCTCCAGAAACGGCAACCCCTGAAATATCAAGATTCATCAGAAGCATTTCCGCTTTTTCATTTTCAGGAAAAGAAGCACTTATAATATTTGGCAAACCTACTGTTTCACATTCACCATTAAATTTAATGCTTGAAATATTCTTTTTTAACTCAGAAATCATATACAATTTTAAATTATTTAGATAATCCTGAGTTTTCTTCATCTCACGATAAGCAATTTCAAAAGCTTTTGCCATTCCGGTGATTCCATAAATATTCTCAGTACCGGACCGCATGTTTCGTTCCTGTCCTCCGCCAAATATTATTGGATTAATTTTTATTTCACCATTTATGTAAACAAATCCGATTCCTTTAGGGCCATGCAATTTATGTGCCGAGCAGGCTGCAAAATCAAGATTAAGCTTTTTGAAGTTGTTTTCAAATTTTCCCATAGTTTGCACAGTATCTGAAAAAAACAATGAATCAAATTCTTTGCAAAATTCTCCCACCTTTTTTATTGGCAATAAATTCCCTATTTCGTTATTGGCATGCATTAACACTACAAGTGATTTAGGGTTTTCTTTAAGCTTATTTTTCAAATCATAAATATCAATTCGTCCTGATTTGTCATAATTCACATATTGAATATTAAACTTTTCTTTAGTTTTCAGATAATCAAGAGTTTTGAAAACAGCATGATGTTCTAAATTTGAAGTAATTACGTTTTCGATTTTCAAATCAATAATGCAAGCTCGTATAATCAGATTTATTGCTTCTGTTCCACCAGAAGTGAAAAATATTTCCGAAGGGCTTACATTCAAAAATGATGAAATTTTGCTTCGTGCATCTTCAATAATTACACGAGCTTCACGGCCAAAAGAATGGATAGATGATGGATTACCAAAGTTCTCCTTCATAACTTTTGTCATCTCAATAACCACTTCCGGATCAATAGGGCTTGTTGCGGCATTATCAAAATATATCATTTAACATGCATTAATTATTAAAAATATTTTTATTAAAGGAAAACGAATTGATTGAGAATATATTTTACTAATTTTTACAACCTAATTCCAATCAATTATACAAATACCTAAAAGAGGTTTAGTAGATTCTATATCCAATAAAAAAGGGGGCTAAAGCCCCCTTTTTGAAATATATCAATTTAATGATTATTTTGTTATTGTTACTTTAGTTGTAAAGAATCCTTTCTTAGTTTCGATTCTCACAATATAAATTCCTGTTTCATAATTCGAAGTATTTAAAGTAACTTTCTTTTCATCAGATACTTTTTCTTCGTAAACAGGCATTCCAATTGAATTCATAACAAGTATTCTTACGATGTCATCATTTGATTGGAGATTAACAGCATTGGTTGCAGGATTAGAATATACTAATAATGAGATATTTTCATGTTCTTCAATACCAACAATTACAAGCATATCTACTGGTACAGTTAACAATGGTGTTACAGGATCATTACTTGTAATATTTATTTCTGCAGAGTACTCACCTCTACTTAAACC
>JAEINX010000168.1 GCA_016342645.1 Bacteroidales bacterium
TCATTTACTGTGGGTACTCCCATCGGGCTCCAATTTGAAGCAAATCCCCAAAAAGGTGGATTTGGGGGCATATAATTCCATGTATAAGTTGTTTGAGTAAAACCTTTATTAATCCCAAAACTTAGTATTACTAAAAATACTATCACTAAAATATTATTCTTTTTCATAAAAATTATGTTTTATTATATTTCTATTATTTCATTATCTCCTATATTATTTATAAGGATTCCATCTTTTCAAAAGATGTAATCCTTACATTTCTATTCCGCATTTTCCGGCCTTGTAAACTCCAAAACTTCACTCCAATCCGAAAACCCTCTTGCATTTCGAGCACGAACCCTATAATATCTTTTTCCTGGGGGTGTTTCGTAAGTATAACTTGCCGAATCACCGCTATAAAGTTCTTCCCAAATATCCTCTCCTTCGGAAGAAACTAATTGGTAACTACTTACATTTGAAGCATCATTCCAATATAGTGTAAGTTCGGGAGCTATCCATTCTTTATTAAAATCTTTTGGTGCATCAGGTTGTCCTCCTCCATGTTTTGGAGTTGAAGGCGCAAAACCAAGCAATGTCAGTTTGGGTGAATATGCTCCCCATATTAATTTCGCCATTTGATAGATCAGGCGAAGCTTTTGGGAGTCTTCATTGAAGAGTGCATCTAAAGCATCATAAGCTTCAGCCGAATCCTGTTTTTCTTTTTGGGCCTGATGCCAAAGGTTTACAGTTTCATCCCCTGCCTCAGCAAGTTTTGTTACTAATACTTCGGGAAGTACACGGCTATCGCCGGCAGTTCTTAATCTGTTGGATGTTTCTACTATCTGATCGATTAATTGCTTTACTCCACTACGGTTTCTTGGTGTAGCACCTCCGATACCATATTCATCTATAATTTCTTTTCCTTCTTCTACATCGCCTATCAAAGCAAGCAATACTTCTTTGATGTCGATTAAAAGGCTTTTTGTTTCATCGAATTTGTTTAGATAAGTTTCAAAGGCTACATCTCTTTCGCCTCTTTCGACACCTGCCGAAACTCTTGCTGTTGACCATTTATTGTCAACAGATGTTCCCCAGCTAAGAAGTGTTTCCGATATCCCAAGTTCTACCGAATTTGATTCTATGTTATTAGTCATTAGAGATACTCTGTCGCTTCTTCGATCATAAGTATCGTTTGTAAAAGCATTGTCTAAGATCAAGGCCATATTATCCTCCTTTATTTAAATTATTATTATTGATGTTAAAATTTGTATTTCATATTATAAAAAATTACTTACAGATGTAAAAAAGAGTCTCGGGCTATGACATGCAGGCCTCGGGCTATGGATTGCAGGCCTCGGACTGTGGCTTGTGCCGCTCTGACTATGACTTGCAGGGCTCGGGCTATGACTTGCAGAGCTCGGGCTATGGCTTGCAGGTTTAGGTCTATGGATTGCAAGGCTCGGGCTATCGCATGTAGAGTTCGGACTATTGAATGTAAAGCTCGGGCTGTAGCATGTAAGTCTCGGGCTGTGGATTGTAGCTTTAGAATATGGATAGTCATCGGATGAGTAGTTTATGCAGTTTGTCGAAAAATAAATATATTTCTTTAACTTACCTGGCAGACTCATCCGATGACTTGTTTTACTCGTTTTGTTTCTTAATAAGCTCATTATGTTTGCTTTTAATAGGATTCCATCTTTTTAAAAGATGGAATCCCATAACAAATTCTATTGAATCACAATCTTCTTAACCTGACTAAAGTCTTTTCCGCTAAAGCTGATGAAATAAACTCCTGCGGGCAATTCTTTAAGATTAAGCCTTTCGCTTATAATATTATCACTTCCTTCAATTTCAAAGAAACGATAATCGTTAGCATGAATATCAAATATTTTTACCTGAATTGTTCCACTCACACCTGCAATTGATATATTAAATACACCTTCCGATGGATTTGGGAAAATCGATATTGATTCTCGGTTGCTATTAATATCGGATTTTGTAAATTTAATAATACTATATAATCCGTCTTCAACAGGGTAAATGTTTTCCATATAAGCCTCCTTATAGGGATCAATTAATGTGTATTCCGGTGAAATTATTTGTTGAGTTTCATAATCCCAAACTTTTAAGTTTATAGGATCACCGTGTATATATCCATTGCCGGAATTAATAATACTGAAAATCGGCAGGTCGTTATCAAAGGCATTTTGGGAATTAATCTTCACATTACCGAGAATCTTTTCACTATCAAAAGCAGCAATCTCGTCTCCGATATTCAAGCCTTCAACATAAATTGTAAATACGGCTTCCGCAGCATTTCCTCCTTCGAAATTGAAATATTCGGGTTTGATGTTTGCAATGCCTTGGTATTTTTCATCAGTAACAGGATATATAAGAATATCGGGAGCATTCATCTTTACAAGATATCCTTCTTCCGGATTTAAATTTCCGATTCCGTTAATCCACATGGGGCCTATTTTGCGAAGCATATTACCTTCTGAATTTCTTACAAAAGCAAGATTGTCGAGAACCCCATTAAATGCCGTAAGAGCGTTGACAGGATTATCAGGAAGAAAGCTTATAAATTGATAACCTAAACTTAAATTTATCGGTGTTTGAGGATCAATTTCAACACCCTCTATTATTAAAGAATCGGAAATATTCATTTTAAACAAATATCCTTCGGTAGTGATCCAATCACCAATTCCGTTTATCCACATCGGTCCAATTTTACGCAGCATATTACCTGCTGTGTTTCTCACAAAGCCAAGATTATCCAAGATATCGGTACAAATTTCCTTCATATCCTGATCCTCTGGAATTACCCTTGAAGAAACAAACTGATAACCTATTGACAGATCATAAGTTTGTGTTATAGTAGTAACAAAATCAGCAGTAATAATACTGTATTCACCATCGTCTTCAGGGAAAACATTTCCTGTATAAGCATCTCCATAAGGATCGTGGAAAGTAATATCATAATTCAAAACTTCAATACCTTCGCTTGCATCCCAGCATTTAAAAGAGTATATATTTCCGGGAGTATATCCAGGTTCACCGCTGATGAGTGTACTCCAAACTATAAATACGTTTTCATATTGATTTTCGGGTATCAGCACTTCTGTTAAAGTAAATTGCCCACATAAAATATCACCGTCAAAAACTGCTACCTCATCATATTCCTGCAAATCCAACTCATCGAGAGTAGCTTCGGATAAGAATATTTGCCATACCGGATCAATTGGATTTCCGGGCTGTAGAGAAAAATGAATAGGATGTAGGCTGAAATTTACAGTTGTGGTTTGGTCGGTCAATACTTCAACATTTGTTTCCTCTTCGGGATAATATCCCTGAGTTTCTATATTAAGTGAATATTCACCTATTAACAGGCCTTCAAATATATAATAGCCGCTTTCATTAGTTGTGGTTAAGTATTCGCTGCCAATATTAACATCTACACCAATAATAGCTTCACCACTCAAATAATCGGTGATATGTCCATCAATATTTCCAAGCATAGGATTTAAGGTGAAATCAACAATCGTTATTTCTCCGGCTATAACCCCTACTGTTTCACTTGCAAAATGATAAAACTCCAATGTAGCGGAAACATCATAATATCCGGGCTCAAGCTCGGTAAATTCATAATAGCCGCTTTCATCGGGATTTGTTGAGATATCACCTATACTAATTAATACATCGGTTATTATACCCGGCCCGCCATTAAGGGTAATAGTTCCTGAAATTGTTCCTCCCGAAACAAAATCAAGATCAACAATGCTGTATTGGCCGTCGCCGGGCGGGAAGGTATTTTCTATCCATGCATCCCCATAAGGATCACTATATTCGACTGTAAACCCACTTGCTTCTAATCCAATGCTTTCGTCCCAACATTTGAATGTTACGGGATTACCTGCGGTATAGCCAGGGCCGGAAGTTAGTGTTGAAAATGCATTTAAAGCATGATCAAACATGCTGCCTGGAGTTAAAATATCTGGAAGAATAAATGCCCCAACCAAAAGTTCACCATCGAAAATTCCAATTTCATCATCAGCCTGAAGGTCGAGTTCATCCATTATCGCTGTTGATAAATATAATGTCCAAACCGGATCGGCAGCGTTCCCACCTTCAAAATTAAAATGCGGATGGCCAAGATCAAAGTCAACTGTAGTTGTTTGGTTAGACAAAACTTCCACATCGCTTACCGAAGCATCATAATATCCGATTGCTGTTGCATAAACATTATAAAAACCTAATTCAACATCTTCAATTATATAAAATCCATCGGAATTTGTAACAGCAGAATAGTCGGCATTTTCAGTTGTTATATTAGCTCCTTCAATCGGATTAGCTGTGCCGGATTCCGTTACATAACCTGAAATTATTCCCGGCATGGCAATTAAGCTGAAGTCAAGAGTTGTTGTATTGTTTGAGCTAATAATAATATCGTTTTCGGTTTGGCCGAAATAATTTAAAACAGTAATACTTACATCATAAGTACCTACTTCAATATCTGTTATTTCATAAGTTCCATCAGCGGAAGTAATTGCTTCATAGCTCGTTCCTTCAAGGCTTATTAAAGCACCTTCGATGGGAGCGGAAGTATTGGAATCTGTGACAAGGCCTGAAAGTATTCCAAAGAATTGTTCATAAATCGTAAAGACATCATCACTTATATCATTGACGCTTTCATTGCTCACATCCGTTATTCTTATCAAGCATTGTTCAGACGGTATATTCGGGACTTCCCATTCATAATTCCCATCCACAGCGGACGTTGAAGCAATAATTTCAATCCAATCTATGCCGTCATTATGGCTATATTCTATTTTTACGTTCTCCACACCGTTGCTTGTCCACTCTATAACTTGATTTGATCCAACATACCAGATTTCTCCACCGTTAGGCTGAGTAACTGTTATCGTGGGTAGAGTTCCAATTATAAAACTTTGTTCTATTGCAAACTGTGAACCGGCAAATGCATTATCAATTGCTTGAACTGACCAATAATATATACCATCATCTAAATTCTTTATTGTCCAGTTCGTATTTTGTTGTGCATTTCCATAGGCAATTACCTTTCTATATCCTGTTAATCTGTCCGCCATTGGAGACATAATATCAACTTCATTTGGACTCGTTCCTATCACTAAATTGTATGACAATCCATCTTGTGGTGTTTGATAGTCGGTGCTTTTTTCCCAGTTTAATATAACATCATCTTCTACTAATGATGAGATCAAATTTAAGGGTGAAGTGGGTATTGTATTATGAATTATATTATTGTTCTTATAGATTTTAAAGATAGGGCCATTGGAACTATACCCTGTTAATATAATATCAAGATTTCCATCATTATCATAATCTCCCCATTCTACATCCCCTTTTTCGATACCGGGTAAATTAATATTTGGAACTTCAACAAAATTGCCATTCTCGTCATTTTTAAATAATTTACTAATGAATGAACTACCTGCATCACCGGTAAGCAATAAATCCAAACTGCCATCATTATTATAGTCGCCGGTTGTTATTGAACTAAATCTAACTCCCGGTAATTCTATTCCGGCATCTTCAAAAGTTAATTGCTCAATATTGTTTTTAAAGAGTTTAGTATAAAATGTCCCTGAGGAAAGACTATTTGTTCCTGAAACAATAAAGTCCAAATCTCCATCATTATCACAATCAAATAATGCAGATGAACTAACATACAATGCTGGAGTTAAACTGAATATTTCAGAGAAGGTGTTATCTCCATTATTTCGATATATCTTGCAGACTCCATTGGCATTATAAGATGAATTTCCGCCAATTATTATGTCCAAATCTCCATCATTATCAATATCACCCCATTTTCCGGAACTACTTCCCATATTCATTTCACCACCTGCTCCAGTTAGAACAATTGAGCTCTGTTCTAGAAAAATTTCATTGCCTTCATTTCTAAAAACTTTTGAAACTCTTATTCCTGATTGATAATCACCTGTAACAAGAAAATCTAAATCTCCGTCATTATCATAATCACCCCAATCAGCAGATCCACAATAAACTTGTTGTAAATTTAAACCGGTTAATTCGACAAAGGAATTATTACCATTATTTCTGTAAATTTTGCAAGTAATATTATTACTCCATCCTGTTAATAAAATATCTAAATCTCCGTCATTATCGTAATCGCCCCATTTCAGAGAAGCATCTCCCACACTAACTAAATTTATATTTGTTTGGTCATTAAAATTATTATTACCATCATTTCTGTAAATTTTTGTGATCCTTGTGCCACTATTATGTCCTGTAACAATTGTGTATCCGGCTATGAGAATATCTAAATCTCCATCATTATCATAATCACCCCATTCAACAGAGCTATTTCCATAACAACCATAAACTCCCGGTAAAGAAATAGATGTTTGTTCTGTAAATTGTTCCCAAATTGTAAAGGAGTTATCACTTACATCAAACAATGATTCATCATCAACATCACTTATTTTCACTAAACAAGCTTGGGAAGTAATATTGGGGATTTCCCATAAATAACTTTCATCTTCTGCAGGAGTAGTATCAATAATTTCAATCCATTCTGAACCGTTATTTATACTATACTCAATTTTTACGTTGTTCACTCCGCTACTTTCCCATT
>JAEINX010000169.1 GCA_016342645.1 Bacteroidales bacterium
GCTGATGTTGATCCTTTTATTATTAATAATTGGTTGGATGTTTTGTTAATTGACCGAATGAAAGCTAAAACCGAACTTATTGATCGAAAGTTAACTGTTAATAAAAATAATTGGGAAAAAACATTTTATGAATATCTTGCTTCAAATTTTGGTTTCAAAGTAAATTCAGATTCTTTTGAATTGCTTGCAAAATCATTACCAATTAAGTTCTTGGCAAAGCATAAAAACAATATTTTTCAACTTGAGGCTATGCTTTTTGGGCAAGCCGGTTTATTAAATTCAAATTTTTATGATGAATACCCAAAGAAATTATTTGCTGAATATCAATTTTTAAAAAATAAATTTTCATTAGAAGCTATCGATTCTCATTTGTGGCGATTTTTAAGGTTAAGGCCATCAAATTTTCCGACTATTCGGATTTCTCAATTTGCACAATTAATTTCTAAATCATCAGGTTTGTTCTCAAAAGTCATAGAATCTGATAATATTAATAGCTTACAAAAATTGTTTGAACTGAATGCTTCAGAGTACTGGGATAACCATTACGTTTTCGAAAAACACTCTCATCGCAGAAAAAAAAGATTAGGTGAAAATGCAAGAAATTTAATTTTTATTAATACAGTTGTACCATTTGTATTTTTATATGGTTTAAAGAAAGGTGATTTTTCTTTTCGGGAAAAGGCTTTGGCTTTGCTTGAAAATATAAAAGGTGAAAATAATTCGGTCATAAAAAAATGGAAATCTCTTGGAGTTGATGTAAAAACAGCAGCAAAAACTCAAGCATTGATGGAATTAAAAAATTCATATTGTAAGAAAAAGCTTTGTCTGCAATGCAGGATTGGAAATTTTGTGCTGAAGAAAACATAGTTGAAAAAAAAGACTTTTAAAGACTCCCAAAACACATAGAAATAATATATTTGCTTTTTATGTTTTTAAACGAATATCTATGATTAGATTAATTGGAAATTTTTTCACAAAAATTACAAGGAAATTCTTACCCGATGCCTTTATATTTGCCTTGATTTTGACTCTTATAGTTTTTGTTTTAGGAATTTTTATTCAAGGAGTTTCTCCTTTAAAAATGACTACTTACTTTGGCGATGGAATTTGGATGTTTCTTGAATTTGCAATGCAAATGGTTTTGATACTTGTAACAGGAAGTGCTTTGGCAACATCTAAACCTATTCACAATTCATTAAAATCAATATCAAAAATTGCACAATCTCCTACTCAGGCAATTGTTCTTGTAAGTGTTGTTATGATAGTTGGTTGCTGGTTAAATTGGGGTTTTGGTTTAATTATAAGTGCTTTAATTGCCCGAGAACTTGCAAAAAATATTAAAGGGATACATTATCCATTATTGGTAGCGAGTGCTTATTCGGGTTTTATTGTTTGGCATATTGGTTTTTCAGGATCAATTCCACTAAAAGTTGCAGGGGCTGATAATATTATGCAAGAATTTGGTGATGGAGTAGTGATTCCGGTTGGCGATACAATATTTTTATGGAAGAACATTTTACTAATTATCGTATTTCTGATCACAATTCCTCTGATAAACAAATTGATGATTCCAAAAAACAAGGCAGAAATCATTGAGGCTGACCCTGCTTTATTTAAAAATGAGGAAAAAGCTCAAACTAAACCAATAAGCAAAATGACAGTTGCTGAAAAGCTTGAAAATTCATGGATACTTTCAATGTTAATTGGCGCGATAGGTTTGGTTTTCATTATTAATTACTTTTATAACGAAGGAAATATAAGTTTAAATATTGTTAATTTTATTTTTCTAATTCTCGGAATAATTTTGCATAAATCTCCAATTAAGTATGTTAGAGCAGTTAACGAAGGAATTAAAACTTGTGGAGGAATTGTTTTACAATTTCCGTTTTATGCCGGTATTATGGGTATGATGATACATTCTGGCCTTGCGGTTTCGCTTTCAGAAGTATTTGTAAACATTTCAAATCAAACGACACTTCCGTTTTTTACATTTCTTTCGGCTGGGATAGTCAATTTCTTTGTGCCTTCGGGAGGAGGACAATGGGCTGTTCAAGGACCGATTATGATTCCGGCTTCAAAAGTTTTGGATGTTCCATATTCAACAACAATTATTGCAATTGCATGGGGAGATGCATGGACAAATCTTGTACAACCATTTTGGGCATTACCGCTTTTGGCAGTTGCAAAACTGAAAATTAGAGATATTATGGGATACACCACAGTAATTTTATTGTTCTCGGGAATAATAATTTCGCTGTTTATGCTTTTTGTTTTCTAAATGAAAAATGTGAGAATGCTTGAATGATTGAATGATATAATAAATACATGAATATTATCTATTCTATCATTCAATCATTCTCTTAGAAATTCACTATAGAATTCTAAAAAACAAAAGCATAAGCCGCATAAAATGCCGCCGCAACTACTAAATCACTTATAGGTACTTTTTCGTTTGGGGCATGTGCCAAAATTTCATTTCCCGGCCCAAATCCTATTACAGGAATTCCGTACACACCATTTATAGTAACTCCATTTGTCGAAAAAGTCCATTTATCAATTAAAGGTTCTTTTCCTAACATTTCACGGATAATTTCAGCAGATTTCCTGACAGCATCGTGATCTTCGGGAATCTTCCATGTTGGATAATATTTTTCCATTGGATAAATCAGGCCCGTATATGATTTTTCTTTATAAACAGGAACTTTGACTTCAGCATCCATATCTTTTACGATGTTTTCAATTTCAGCAATTGCCGACTCTTTGGTTTCACCCCAAGTTAATCTTCGGTCAAGGTGAATTTTTGCAAAATCGGCAACTGCACACAACGAAGGGCTCCCTGAAATAAACTCAGAAATAGTTACACTACCTTTACCGAGAAAGTCATCATCTTTAAGTTTTTCATTGAGTTTTTCGATTTCAAGACATGCCTTTGAAGCCATATAAATTGCATTTCTTCCTCTTTCGGGAGCCGAGCCGTGGGCTGATATTCCTTTAAAGGAAACCTCAATTTCCATACGCCCTCGGTGCCCTCTGTAAATATTTAGGTTAGTAGGTTCGGTGCTGATTACAAGATCAGGCCGGATTTTATCCTCTTCGATAATATAATTCCAACATAATCCTTCCGAATCTTCTTCGATTACACTTCCTACGAAATAAATTGTCAAATCCTTATCAAAACCAAGCTCTTTTAAAATTCGTCCCGCTGTAACAAATGATGCGATTCCACTTTCCTGATCAACGGTTCCACGACCATGAACGAACCCACTGCTAATTTCACCCGACAAAGGATCAAAATCCCAATTTTCGATATTTCCAATGTCAACGGTATCAATATGTCCATCAATTGCAAGTATTTTTTTCCCATTTCCAATTCGACCAATTACATTTCCCAATCCATCAATTGTCACTTCATCAAAATCGGCCTCTTCCATTTGTCGCTTTAATTCCAACTGAACTTCTTTTTCCTGCAAGCTTAAGGATTTTATCTTTATCAGTTTTGAAAGATTTTGTGCAGTATAATCTTTATATTTTTCAGATAATTTTAATATCTTTTTATTTAAATTTTCCATACCAATTTTTATTTTTTAACAAGAAAATCATTAAAAATGTTCACGATTTATAAAATCACTTTATGTGTTTCAATTACTAACTTCACATAATTATAATTATTATTTTCTGAAGCAATTTTTATTAATTTTATCAAATTTTAAAATTTAATAATGCTTTTTGAAGATACTTATAAAACAATTAATAAACAATCAGTAGGAGTTTTCAAAGATCGGGGAAGCAAATTTATTGGAATTGCAATTCCTGTAATATCTGAAAATGATATAAAGGATATGCTTGAAACAATTCGGAAAAAATATTATGATGCCACTCATCATTGCTATGCATATCAATTAGGTTTTGATAAATCGGCATATAGAATAAATGATGACGGAGAACCCTCGGGAACAGCAGGTAAACCTATTTTCGGACAAATATTATCGAATGATCTCACTAATATTTTAATAGTTGTAATCAGATATTATGGAGGTACGAAATTAGGAGTTCCCGGATTAATTAATGCTTATAAAACTTCGGCAGCAATTGCTCTCGAAAATTCGGAAATTATTACAAAAATCGTTAAAGAAATATATGAAATAGAATACGATTATCTTGCAATGAATAATGTGATGAAAATCATTAAAGAAGAAAAATTGGAGCAACTTGAAAATATTTTTGACTTGAAATGCAAAATAGTTTTCGCGGTCAGAAAAAATAATTCAACAAAAGTTTATGAAAAATTAAAAAATGTTAATAGCTTATCAATTCGTTACTTAAATATAGTTTAATATTATACATATATCAATTATACAGACAATTGGCAATTTTTCTAATTTTATGTCCAGATACGACAAAAAAAGTTAAAAGTCAATAGTTTTTTTTTTTTTTTTTTAACTTTTTTTTCCTTTGTTTTGTTGAAAAATAATTAGAGAATATTAAAAATATTTTTGTATTGAAAACCATAGGTTTAAAATCAACATCGTAAAAAAAAGTACAATAAAAGTCTGATCGAAGTTTAATCAATTAAAAATAAGCTATTTAGAATTACAATGGGAAAATCATTCAACAAGGTATGGGAAAATTGCCTTTCAATAATAAGAGATAATATTCCATATCAGAGTTTTAAAACATGGTTCGAACCTATTGTGCCAATAAAACTTGAAAATAATGTTTTGACCATATTAGTTCCAAGTCAGTTTTTTTATGAATGGTTGGAGGAGCATTATATTAATTTATTAAAAAAAACTTTAAGAAAAGAATTAGGTTCTAACGGCAGATTAGAGTATAGCATTGTTATTGATAGTTCATTTAATCAGAGAAAACCATATACAATACAAGTACCGACTTCAAACATAAAAGCAACACAAAATCCATCCATCGCTATGCCAATTGATTTAAATAGAGGTAAATCAAAAGAGATTCCGAATCCGTTTATTATACCGGGACTTAGAAAAATTAAGGTTCAATCACAATTGGTAGAAAGTTATTCATTCGATAGTTTTATTGAAGGCGATTGTAACAGACTAGCACGTTCAGCCGGTTATGCGGTTGCTGAAAAACCAGGTGAGACATCTTTTAATCCATTATTTATTTATAGTAATGTGGGTTTAGGAAAAACACATTTAGCTCATGCAGTTGGAATTCAGGTGAAAAACAAATACTCTGATAAAATTGTTTTATATGTTTCTACCGAACAATTTATTGCCCAATTTATTGATGCTGTTAGAAATAACAATCAAAATGATTTCATTCATTTCTATCAAATGATAGATGTTCTTATAATTGATGACATTCAATTTCTTTCAGGTAAAGAAAAAACACAAGATGTATTTTTTCATATTTTTAATTACCTGCATCAGAGAGATAAACAAATAGTCCTAACTTCTGATAAGGCTCCTGTTAATATGAAAGGTATTGAGCCTCGACTCCTGTCAAGGTTTAAATGGGGCCTCGCCGCCGATTTACAAACGCCTGATTTTGAAACAAGAATTGCCATTCTTCAGAAAAAACTTTATAAAGATGGTATAAAAATTCCTACTGATGTTATCGATTATCTTGCATTCTCAATCACAACAAATGTCAGAGAACTTGAAGGTGCTTTAATTTCAATTCTTGCTCAATCGTCATTGAACAAAAAGTGTATTACTATCGACCTTGCAAGGCAAATGATAGACAAATTTGTAAAAAATACGGCAAGAGAAATATCAATTGATCATATTCAAAAAATTGTATGCGATTTTTTCAACATTCCTCTTGAACAAATTAATTCAAGAACCAGAAAAAGAAACATCGTTCAGGCAAGACAACTGGCAATGTATTTCTCAAAAAAGCATACAAATTCATCACTTGCAACAATAGGGCTTCATTGTGGTAATAAAGATCATGCAACGGTTTTGCACGCATGCCGTACAGTGAATAATCTTTCGGATACCGACAAACAGTTTAAATCCTATGTCGATGAATTAGATAAAAAGATCAAAACATAAAGTCTAATTATAAAAGAGTTACTATTCTGTAACTAATTTCGATATTAAAATTCCTCAAACAGAAAAAATGCAAAACATTGAGTTTCCTTGTTATTATTAATCAAGGCTCACTTTTTTTTTTCATACTTTTACCCAAAATTTGGTGATTTATATAAATTTAATTAAGTGATTAAAAATAATATTCCTGACAAAATAACTATTAATGTTGCAGCAAAAAGGATAAGGGGCTTTATTCATCGAACACCGGTTTTAAGTTCTGAAAATATTAACTCACTTCTAAATACTAAAATATTTTTTAAATGTGAGAATTTTCAGAAAGCAGGTGTTTTTAAATCAAGAGGAGCAGTGAATGCGATATTTTCTCTTTCCGACAATGAATTAAAAAATGGAGTTGCAACTCATTCGTCTGGAAATCATGCACAGGCTTTAGCAAGAGC
>JAEINX010000170.1 GCA_016342645.1 Bacteroidales bacterium
TTATTTTCGGTATCAACAGAAGACGTTTGAGAAAAAAGTGGAATAATATAAAATACCGGATACAAGATACAGTTCTTCAATTGTATAGAACACCTTCAAAAATAGCTTGGGGTTGATGGTTGGTATTGAGAATTATTCTAATTGTTTTTTACTCATATTCTGCAAGAGGTTATTGGCTAAGCCCCCTATTAATCAAACAATTTTAATTTCGGTTCAAATATACATCTTTTTTCATTTAAATAAATTTCAGTTCCTGCTCATTGCTCATTCTAAACAAATACGTAATTTTACATCCTCACACATTTTGTGAATTATGATATTAAAAACCAATAAAAATTGAAGATAACTTTTCTTGGAACCGGAACATCTCAAGGCATTCCAATAATTGCATGCGATTGCAAGGTATGCCGATCGACTGATAAAAAAGATAAAAGGCTTAGGTCGTCAGTCATGATTGAAGTAAATAATAAAACTATTATTATTGATGCCGGGCCTGATTTCAGGCAACAAATGTTAAGGGAAAATGTAAAAAGCATTGATGCTATTTTGCTTACACACGGACATAAAGATCATATCGGGGGATTGGACGATGTTAGGGCTTTTAACTTTAAGCTTCAAAGGCCAACAAGTGTTTATGCTAATAAAGAAACTATTACAAGCGTAAAACGGGAATTGTTTTATGCGTTTGAAAATCATAACAAATATCCGGGTGTTCCGAAAATAGACTTACAAACAATTGAAAATAATGAATTTTTTATTGATGGAATAAAGATTTTACCAATAGAAACTTTGCATTATAAATTAATAACTTATGCTTATAGAATTGGAGATTTCACTTATATTACCGATACAAATTTTATTAGTGAAGTTGAATTGAAAAAAATTAGGGGATCAAAAGTTATTGTTATTAATGCTTTGCGAAGGAAAAAACACATTTCACATTTTACCCTTTCAGAAGCATTGGCAATTATTGATGAACTTAAACCCGAACAAACATATTTAACTCACCTAAGCCATATTATAGGAACTCACGTGGAAGTTGAAAAAGAACTTCCCGATAATGTTAAAATTGCTTATGATGGCTTGAAGATCAATTGTTAAATTGTTATATTGCTATATTGTTTTTATGAGAAACTATTTAACGAATGAATGAAATAAAAAAAGATATTTAGTTTAATCAGTTATTCATGTATATTTTGGCAATTAACCATTTAACAATATAACCATTTAACAATTTAAGAATAAGTACAAACTTCTAAAAAATAAAAAAATCCTTAAAATGACCACCCTCCCTCCTCTTGCCGAGCAACTCAGGCCAAAAACTTTGGAAAACTTCATCGGACAAGATCATTTGACCGGTCAAAATGCAATTTTACGTCGAGCTATCGAAAACGAAAATATTCCTTCGATGATACTTTGGGGCCCGCCGGGAGTTGGTAAAACAACTCTTGCTTTCATTATTTCAAAACAATTGAACAGGCCGTTTTATACTTTGAGTGCAATAAGTTCAGGCGTAAAAGATGTCAGGTATGTCATTTCCAAAGCTCAGGAGGAGAATGATGCCATTCTTTTTATTGATGAAATTCACAGGTTTAGTAAATCACAGCAAGATTCATTACTTGGAGCAGTTGAAAAAGGAATAATTACCTTGATAGGTGCAACAACCGAAAATCCTTCGTTTGAGGTTATTTCACCTTTGCTTTCGAGATGTCAGGTTTATATTTTGAAACATCTTGAGATAAATCACCTTAAAAACCTATTATCCTTAGCGGTAAAACACCTTGAAGACCAAAAAAACATTAAAATTCATATTAAAGATGATGAAGCTCTTTTAAGAGTTTCGGGAGGCGATGCAAGAAAACTTTTTAATGCTATAGAGCTCGTAATTAACTCTGATAAAGCCGAAAATGAAATTATTATTACAAACGATAAAACCTTAAATGTAATTCAACAGAATTTGGCGATTTACGATAAAAAAGGCGAAATGCACTACGATGTTATTTCAGCTTTTATTAAATCATTGCGAGGAAGCGATCCGAATGCAGCCGTTTATTGGTTGGCGCGTATGGTTGAAGCAGGCGAAGACCCCAAATTTATTGCCCGCCGTATGCTTATTCTTGCTTCCGAAGATATTGGAAATGCTAATCCGAATGCCTTACTATTAGCCAATACTTGTTTCGATGCCATAAATAAAATCGGTTGGCCCGAAGGAAGAATAATACTTTCTCAAACTGCAATTTATCTTGCTTCATCACCTAAAAGCAATGCTTCATATATGGCAATAAAAGATGCTCAAAAGCTTGTCAAAAGAAGCGGTAACCTGGCAGTTCCTTTACATCTTAGAAATGCTCCGACTAAATTAATGAAGGATATTGACTACGGGAAAAATTATAAATATGCCCATGATTTTGATAATAATTTTACGGAACTTGAATTTCTTCCCGATAAAGTAAAAGGGTCAAAATTTTACGATCCCGGTAACAATCAACGTGAAAATGAGATACGCAAGTGGTTAAAGAAAAGATGGAAGGAGAAGTACAATTATTAATTAGAGAATGATTGAGTTCACTTCAAAAAGTGTCGGTGTGAATATTCCATGAAATTTGGAGTAAGTTTGCAGGATTGTAATTAATTAGTTAACAGATTCACACCGACACTTAAGTAAAAAATTTTCTTGTCGCAAATGAGTGAATTCTATTTTTATTCTCTCATTCTCTCATTCTCTCATTCTCTCATTTCCTCTAAACCATAACTATTCTTGTTCCACCATCATCAATTCCAAGATGGCTTGATTTTGTTATAATTGTATCTTTTCCGCTATTTTCAACAAAATTAATTGCCGCTCTGATTTTTGGAGCCATACTTCCTTCGGCAAATTGGCCTTCTTCAAGATATTTTTTCGCTTGTGCAATTGTCACTCTTTCTAAGGATTTTTCTTGCGGTGTATTATAGTTTAAACAAACCTTTGGAACGTCTGTTAAGATAAAAAATTTATCAGCGTTTATTTGTGCCGCCAATAATGCCGAAGCAAGGTCTTTATCAATAACTGCATCAATTCCTTGAAGTTTATTTTCTTTTGCATAAAAAGTAGGAATGCCTCCCCCACCCACGGCAATAACAATATGGCCATCGCGGGCTATTTTTTCAATTGATTTTTTATTATTAATAACCAATGGTTTTGGTGAGGCAACTACCTTACGCCAACCTCTTCCGCGAGGGTCTTCCCTAAAAATCGCTTTAGTTTCTTGGGATATTATTTCAGCCTCTATTTTTGTATAAAAAGGCCCGACAGGTTTTGTGGGATTTTTAAAAGCCGGGTCATCTTTATTAACCAACACCTGAGTTATAATAGTAATTATATCACGAGACATATCTTGAGAATCCAAAACATTTCTAAGTTGCTGTTCCAAAATATACCCAATAAAACCTTGTGAATAAGCAACACAAATATCCAATGGCATTTCAGGCAATCCGTATAATTTATTTCCGGCAGTGTTTGAAAGCATTAAATTTCCAACTTGAGGCCCATTACCGTGAGTGATAACAATATTGTATCTTCTCTTAATTAACTTCAATAAATGCTCACTTGCTTTATAAGCATTGTTTTCTTGTTCGTCAATATTTCCTTTTTGATCGCTTCTTAATAAGGCATTTCCTCCAAATGCAACAACTGCAAGCTTTTTCATATTAAAATAAATTAAAATTTTGGCAAAAATAGTAATATTTGAATTACCAAATTAAATAAGTAAATTTTTATTTTTACTAAAAAACAGATAGTAAAAATCATATTTCAGATTGTTTATAAATAATTTATATCGAGTAAGTTTAATAAAATCCAAACGATTGTTTATCATTACTGTTATGTAAAACCAAACTTCGTGTAAAAACACACAGTCTCCAAAAACGGGTAATAGTCCAACACTAAGCAAGATTAATGCGGCTACGCCGAATAATCTTGCCTATTTGTTGTATGCTGGCTGTTTTCTTCCAATCAATTTATTGTTTCAATTTTACTGCAATGTTTCTTGGTCATAGTGGTTGAGTGGGATTAGGCTGGAAGGCTATTAGGTGAAATTTTGTTTGTGCGTTTTGCCAATGTGCCTGACAGCGAAGGGACGGTTAGCGATAGTGTCATTTTACTTGTCCTTTTTATTTTTCAATTTCTTTGTCGTATCCGTTATTTGCTCCAAAAAATGTTTTTCTACTTCCGATAATTCATTTTGTTTCTGCTTTTTAAACTTCTCATATTCTGAATGTGCTTTCTCCAAAGCCTGTCTGTTGCTTATTGTTCCCGCATGGTCTAAAACATTTTTTTTTGTCATTTTTAGGAAATTGTCGAGTTGCTCAATCCAATCTTTCATGTACATAGGAGTTTGGTTGAGTGCTTGTATTTCTGCAATTTCTAGAAATGCAGTTACTATTCGGTTCAAAATATTCAATTCAGGCTCTGAAAGATAGTTTTTAGCAATCTCGGTTTCTTGTTTTGTCGGTTTTGTCCCTTTGAAATTACTAAGACCAAGATTGCCTTTTGTTGAATCTACTCTTTGAAAAATAACTTCTGCAGCTGTTTGACCGTGAGCTGCCCAGTGCATTTTGTTTTGAACCGTTTTGAAAAACATTACTGACATTTGCAACGATGGGTCGTAGTCGATGCTGGTTGAATAAATATCTAAAACCTTTCGCCAAAAAACTTTTTCAGATGAACGTATATCCCTAATGCGAGCCAAAAGTTCATCGAAGTAATTTCCGCCACCCGCTTGTTTCAGTAAGTCATCGTTCATGGTAAAACCTTTCACGATATACTCTTTTAAACGTGCTGTAGCCCATTGACGGAACTTAGTACCCTGATGGCTTTTTACCCTGTAACCAACAGAAATTATCACATCAAGATTGTAGTAATTAGTAGGTTTGGTAGAAAAATCGGAAATTCCGATTTTTCTCAACGAAGGTTCTTTTTCAAGCTCTCCTTCATTGAAAATATTTATAATATGTTCGTTTATTGTTGAACGCGATTTTTGAAACAACCGACTCATTTGGTCAATGGTTAGCCAAACGGTTTCTTCTTCCAAACGGACATCAATTTTGGTTTTCCCGTCTTCGGTTTGGTATAGTAGTATTTCGGATTTATTCATATTAAACAACCAATTTCTTAAACATTATTTATTTCATTCAAGAACATGTCCTTGCCCTCAATCATAAAGAAGTATATACCCACGCTAACAAAAAACAAAAACAAATAATCTTCAAAATCTGTAGAAAGCCAGATAAAAATAAGCCATATTAAGCAGAACCAAGTATAAATATTAAATCCAACAACATAAGTTCTTTGAATACATTTAATTATTTTCTTATTTATGCTATGTTTTGAACAAAACCCTTTCATGGGGGCTAATTTAGGAAAAATGTTTAAGCTTACTAAATTAAATTATTAATTAAATATTATACCCCTTAAAAAAGGAATCCGCTATAGTTATGTCCGGGCTGACCGGAAATCCATAAAAACGAGGCCAAAAAAAGAAAAGTTCTTTAAATAAAAATATAAAATCTCCAAATTTTCAGTAAAAACTGTAGGTTTTGTTTTATCAAAAGTATTCCAAGATAAACAATCCCCGGAAAATCCTTCCATACAAAAGCAGGTTTCAAAATTTAAAACACATAATGCTCTCCAAAAACGGGTAACGTTCAACAAAAGACAAGATTAATGCGGCTTTGCCGAATAATCCCGCCTATTTGTTGTGTGATGGTTTATATTCATTTTCTATCATGGAATAAATTCTTTGAGACCTGTAGCCATTGTCTGCTTTAATATTGTCTCTTAATGTACCTTCTTTTACAAATCCTTCTGATTCATATAATTTTATAGCTCTATCGTTGTCATCATAAACATCAAACCACAGGCTATGAAATCTGAGTTTTTCAAAACACAATTGTTTTAATAATCTAATCGCGTCTCGACCAAACCCCAATCCCTTTTCATTTATAGTAATTCTTCTAAATTCAAGAACTTTGTTATGATTACAAAATCCAAAAATTATCATATGGCCCATTAACAGATTATTATCTATATGCTTAATTGATAAATGCAAACAATCATCATCTGTCAGAAGTGCTATATGCTTGTCCTTTGAATACTGATGAACGAATTGTTTATTATTTTTCTCAAATTCAATAATTCTAGCAATATCGGATACTACCGTATTAATAAGTCTAATTCTATCTCCAGTTATCTCAATATTCATAAATCTATCCATTAGTGATTGGTCAAACTTACACAGTAGAGCCTGATAGCCTGCTCAAATTCATATATATTTTTTTTTCCAAAGATAACAAAATTAGATCAAACTATCAGTACCCCCTTCATCAAACCGTGCATGAAGTATTCCCT
>JAEINX010000171.1 GCA_016342645.1 Bacteroidales bacterium
ATTTATGAGGTGCTGAACAAAAAATCGTATCAGCCTGAATACCTGCTTTATGTTGCTTGGATGTGTTTAATTAGAGGAATACGACCTGCGAATACTTTAAGATGAAAGTTTTTAGGAAAGCCGTATGCGGGAAAACCGCACGTACGGTTTGAAGAGGGGGCTACAGAGTAAATAAGTCTGTGTTTGCTCTGTACTCTACTCTACCGATTCATTTGCGTATTTTGCGTGGAATTTTTATGCCTTTTTAGCAGGCAACATTAAACCCAAATAATTAGGTTGTTTTTCAATAATAAGGCAATAAAAATATAGAGCAATTTTTTCAAATCTTTTTTGAATATTGCAAAATTTGGCTATGATAAGTTTATTCAATCTTACTTTTAAATGACTTTTGAAAAACCAGCCATTCTGTTGATATATAAGCA
Source organism: Bacteroidales bacterium (assembly GCA_016342645.1). Lineage (GTDB taxonomy): Bacteria > Bacteroidota > Bacteroidia > Bacteroidales > JAEINX01 > JAEINX01. The sequence goes on from JAEINX010000171.1 coordinate 423, forward strand.
TTTTCGGCGAAATAATGAAGTATCGGCTCAAGTTTCGCTACCGGAAGATATGCTGATACAACTGTAATTAATTCATTTTTTTCATTTAAAAAAACATAAGAAGGATATGACATTTTCCCACTCAACAACGTCTTTGCAAGCTCATTTGATGATCTTCTTCCATTAGGATTTTTGTTGACAAATTCACGATCATTAAAAGTAACCGGTTCAACACTTTCGGCATCGAATTTTATCGGATAATAATTGTCGTTAATATATTTTACTATCACAGGGTTTGAAAAAGTTGTTGCGTCCATTTTTTTGCACCATCCACACCAATCTGTATAAACATCGACAAACAACTTTTTCGGATTAGTTTTATTTAGTTCAGTAGCTTCCTCAAAAGATAACCAATTTATTTTTTCATCTTCATTTTGAGCAAAAGAAATCTTGCTGCAAAAGATTACCGATAAAATAAATGTAAAAATCAGAGATTTTTTAATTGTGTTATTCATTGTAGTTGGTTGTAATATTTTTCTAACGGACGTCCTTCGGTTGTTTGGTTTATGTCATATTTTTTTTATTTTAACCGTATTTCCATTGCATTTCAATCGTATCTCAATTGTATCTAAAAATCACGAGATGATCTTTCAATTTCCCTTTTCACATCATTTTTTTTCAATGTTTCTCGTTTATCATAAAAATGTTTCCCTTTTGCCAGGGCAATTTCTAATTTTGCTAATCCCTTTTCATTAATAAACAATGTTACGGGGATAATTGTAAAACCTTTTTCGGTTACTTTTGTTAGAAGTTTTTTTAGTTCGCGTTTGGTCATCAACAACTTTCTATCCTGTTTTGGCAGATGATTATAATGTGTACCGAGCCTGTATTCGGCAATATGCATTTCCTTTACAAATAGCTCATGTTTTTCGAATGCACAATATGAATCGGCAAGGCTTGCTTTTCCGTCGCGTATTGATTTAATTTCAGTTCCCGTAAGTTGAATTCCACAAACAAATCGCTCAACAAGAAAATATTCATGCGAAGCTTTCTTATTTTTTATTTTAATTTGATTTGCCATTCAAGTGTAATTTTTTTATAGCAAACGATGTTTGGTTTCTAAAATTTTATCAAAACCGGATATAAAAATAGAAAATAGAAATTAGTTTTCTTCCTAATTCCTAATTTCTATTTTCTAATTTATAGTTTATAATTTTTATTTACTATCTCCAAGAATTAAAGGCAATCCATCCTTGCCGCTACCAACAATAACCACTTTAGTATTTGGCGATTCGGCCAGTTTCAAAGTTGCTTCTATCCCTTTATCTCTAAGAATTTTATCTGTCAAACTTGCACTTAGTAATTTATTTGCAACTGATTTTCCATCTGCTTCAATTCTTTGACGTTCTGCTTCTTTTTCGGCTTTTTCAAGTTTGAATTCATATTCAAGTGATTCTTGCTCTTGTTTTAATTTACTTTCGATAGCCTGTTTGATTGTTGGAGGCAAAATTATCGAACGAATTAATATTTGATTTATCTGAACATGTTTATCTGCCAAAATCTTTATTGTTTCTTCAAAAATTTCATCCTGAATAGCATCTCTTTTCGTTGAATAAATTTGTTCTGGTGTATATCGCCCGATAACCGACCGTGCAGAACCTCTTAGGGACGGAATTATTACACGATGTAAATAATCCTTTCCGATAGTTGCATGCAAAATACCTATTTGACTGTAAACCGGCTGATACCACGCCGATACATCAACCCTGATTTCAAGGCCATTTGAAGATAAAACATTCATATCCTCAGCTATCTCCTGTTGACGTGTTTCATAAACGATCATATCATTCCAGGGAGCTATGAAATGAAATCCTTCACTATAAGTTCTTGTTGTATCAATACCTCCTCCAAATTTTTTGAATAATACGCCGCCATGCCCTGCTTCGATTGTTACAGTCATATTGTTCCAAAATACGATTACTAAAATTATTGCAACGATTATAATTCCGATCGGCAATATTTTTTTCATGTTGATTTCTTCTTGTGCCATAGTAGTAGATTTTTTAGGTTTAAATTTGTGCTAAATTACAAAAATAAATTGAAGTAAGACTTCTGTTATTTATTGAAACTTATTTCATTGTTTTTATGATATGCTTTAAATTTAGTGTTGTAGTTTCTATTTTAGAATTTTGTAACAAAACATGAAATTTCTTCCTGATAAAATCAGAATTATTAATTTGGTGCGTTAGTGTTATAATGAAAAAAAGACACTTACTTTCAGGATTCTTTTTGTTAATATTTCATATTTCTTATTCTCAGGACATTACTGATGTTAAGCAAAAAATCAAAAACTATTTCCCATCTCAAAATCAGTATATAATAATAGACATTTCTGAACAATTACTTTATTTATTTGAAAACGATACATGCATAATTAGTTTTCCGATATCATCATCAAAATATGGAATTGGAAATCAAAGCGGAAGCAATAAAACTCCTCTTGGTTTACATTGCATTGCAAGAAAAATTGGTTCAAAAGTTCCCTATGGAGGAATTTTAAAAGGAAGAAAATTTACAGGCAAAATCGCAGAGATATATACTGATGAAACCGATTCGCAAAAAGATGTTATAACGACCAGAATACTTTGGCTTAAAGGTTTGGAATCAGGAGTTAATAAAGGATACAAAATAGATTCATATAACAGATATATTTATATTCATGGGACTAACGAAGAAGGTTTAATTGGCAAACCCTTGTCGCATGGCTGTATCAGAATGAAAAATAGTGATGTAATTAAATTATTTAATATGGTTTCAATTAATACGCCTGTGTATATTTCTGAATAAGCTTTTCTAAAATTCCTTTCAACAAAGCAGTTCAAATTTTATTTGTAATTTTGGATTTTACAATTATTTTTTTGTAAAAACTTTAATATTTTAAATTAATCAAAATATAATGGAAAAGAAAAATACAATTCGCACCCCGCTTGTTGAGTTTTCCAAAGAGAAAATGAAAGAAATTATTCAGGATTTCACTCCCGAACGAATTGCTACTTTCCTTGATGTAACCGATTTAAGTGCTGATACACAAGCTCCGAAAATAACTAAAATGGTGGATTGGGCAAAAACCTACAATTGTGCCTCAATCTGTGTTAACCCTGTTGAGGGTTCCGACATTTTGCCTTCACTTTTAAAAGGAACAAAAATAAAGGAATGTTATGTGATAGATTTTCCGCTTGGGAAAGTCGATATAAGTACAAAATCGAAAATTGCTGCTCATACTGTAAAAAGGAGCAGAGAAATCAGAGGTGATGGCAAAGGAATGATTGAACTCGACATGGTTATTAATGTCGGGCGTTTTAAAAAAGACCCTGAATATACTCTTGAAGAGATTAATGCGGTTTGTGATGCGTCTGATGGAGAACATGTTAAAGTTATTATAAGATCATCGGAGCTAACGGTTGCCGAATTATACAAAGTTTCTGAAATTGTATCTATATCAAATGCCGATTTTATAAAAAATTCAACCGGCATGGATGCTTATGGTGCTACCCCCGAACATATTAGAATTATGAGAGAAGTAGTTGGGCCGGATATGGGAGTAAAAGCAGCCGGTGGAATCTCCGAAGCAATGACTGCCATGAGATTAATCTATGCAGGTGCAGCCGAAAAACCATTACAAACTCCCGAACTTTTCCGCTTAGGAACCAGTAAACCATTAACAATCATATCATCAATGCAATGGTTAAAATATGCAACCGAAGACTGGATTGATGCCGGAGTAATCCCTTGTACAATTTGCCCGTTTAATAACACAAGCAAATTACGTGTCGAGTTACGTGAAGAGAGCAATCGTTATTGCAGCGAATGTAAATTTAAAGAATACAGAAAGCATAAAGAATTTTAAAATAAGAAAATATTAACAGATGAAGATTTTAAAAGGTGGATATCATGGGAGATTACTTAGAATTAACCTAAGTACAAATTCTTATCAAACGGAAGAAATTCCCGAAAAACTCCTTATTGATTATATTGGAGGCCGCGGCCTCGCTTCAAAAATTTTATTTGATGAAATCGAAGGGAAAATCGATGCATTAGGTTTCGAAAACAAGCTTATTTTTGCAACCGGGCCTTTAACCGGGATTAATGCTCCTACTACAAGCCGTTTTTCAATTGTTTCAAAATCGCCGCTTTCCGGTACGATTAATGCATGTTCTGCCGGTGGTCATTTTGGCCTTGATTTAAAATCCACAGGATTTGATGTTTTAGTTATTGAAGGAATTTCAGAAAAACCATCTTATATTTATATAACAGATTCTGAAATTGAAATTCGTGATGCTTCGGAAGTCTGGGGTTTAAACACTCATAAAACCACGGATATTTTACTGTCTAAAACAAATAAAAACGCCGGAGTTGCATGTATTGGGCCATCAGGTGAAAATAAATTGCTCGTTGCCGGAATTATGAATGAAAAAAATCATGCTGCCGGACGTGGTGGATTGGGAGCCGTAATGGGATCAAAAAACTTAAAAGCAGTTGTTGTTAACGGAAACATTGACACTCCTTTTGTGAATAACGAAATTATTAAAACCGCAAAAAAAAAATGGAGAACGTTTATTGGCGAAGCCCCCCTAACAAAAGACACATTGAAAGAATACGGGACACCGGCATTAGTCAAGGTAATTAATCGTTATGGAGCTTTACCGACAAGAAATTTTCAGGAAGCTTATTTTGTCGATTCGGAATCAATCTCAGCTGAACCATTTAAAGAATTATATTTTGATAAAAGAAAACCTTGTGCAGGTTGCCCAATTGGCTGTGCCCGCCTTAGCAAAACTTCGGAAAGGGCAGGGAAGGGGCCTGAATTTGAAACTATCTGGGCATTCGGAGCTTTATGCGGAGTTGATGACCTTGAGGAAATAATTAATGCAAATTATAATTGTAATGAATATGGAATAGATACTATTTCCACAGGAAACTCAATTGCGTGTGCGATGGAATTATCTGAAAAGAGATATTTTTCGGAAGAAACTTATAATGAGATCAGAAAAGTTCTGGGACGTGATCTGAAATTCGGAGATTCGGAAGCAATTGTCAAACTAAGCGAATTAATAGGAAAAGCCGAAGGGTTTGGTAAAGAATTGGGGATGGGAAGTGCTTTTTTAGCTGAGAAATATGGCCATCCCGAAATTGCAATGCACGTAAAAGGATTGGAATTACCGGCTTATGATCCGAGAGGATTTCATGGAATGAGTATTGCCCTTGCAACAAATAACAGAGGTGGTTGTCATCTTCGTTCCTACCTGATTAGCACCGAAGCACTTGCTACTCCTTTTGCAATAAATAGGTTTCAATCGAAAGGAAAATCAGGAATAAACAAATTGTTTCAAGACCTGACCGCAACAATCGATTCAATGATTGCATGCCTTTTTACAACATTTGCTCTAACTCCCGACCTTTATGCTCAACTTCTTTCTGCTGTTACAGGAATTGAAATGGATGGAAATGCCCTTTTGAAAACAGGTGAAAGAATTTGGACTATAGAAAAATTATTTAATCTTAGAGAAGGCAAATCCCGTGCTGATGATACCTTGCCAAAAAGATTATTAGATAAGGCTCTTCAACAAGGGCTTTCAAAAGGATATAAAATTGAATTTGAGCCGCTTCTTGACGAATACTACAAAGTTCGCGGATGGGATCAAGAAGGAGTTCCAGGCTTAGAAAAACTTTCAGAACTCGGGCTTTTGGAAGAGGGAAAGTTTTAATAAGGTTTTAAGATATAACTCTAATTAAACACATCCCCCCAAAAAACCGTCTATTTTTTATACTAAATTGATTTAAAGAGCTTATAGTCA
>JAEINX010000172.1 GCA_016342645.1 Bacteroidales bacterium
TATTCCGATAAAGCAAAAAAATATGTTCGTTTTCACGGAAATCTAAATTTTGCCGGAGGTGGTGGATTTTCTGATGTAATATACGTTGTCGATAATTACGGCATTGTTCCCGAAGGTATTTATGAAGGAAAAGAAATTGGTGAAGAAAATCATATTCACGGTGAAATGGATGAGGTTTTAAAAGATTATACGGATGCCGTAATTAAAAATAAAAATAGAAAAGTTTCACCTGTTTGGCACAAAGGTTTTAATGGAATACTTGATGCTTATCTCGGTGATTATCCTGAAACTTTTGTATATGAAGGTGTAGAATACACTCCAAAAAGCTATGCCGAAAGTCTCGGTATCAATCCTGATGATTATGTTGAACTAACCTCATACACACATCATCCTTTTTATGAACCATTTATTATGGAGATTCCGGATAATTGGATGTATAGCGAAACTTATAACCTCCCAATAGACGAACTAATGGAAGTTTTTAAAAATGCAATTGAAGAAGGCTATCCAATTGCTTGGGGAGCTGATGTTAGTGAAAAAGGTTTTTCATGGAAAAACGGAGTGGCTATTGTTCCTGATGAAAATCTGACTGATCTCGAAGGCACGGAAAAAGAAAAATGGGAAAAGTTGACTGCAAAAGAAAAGAAAAAAGCTTTATATACTTTTGAAAAACCTGTAAAAGAAAAAGAAATCACACAGGAAATGCGTCAGGAAGCTTTTGATAATTATCAAACTACCGATGACCATGGGATGGTTTTAACAGGAATGGCCGAAGATCAGAATGGAAATCTATATTATATAGTAAAAAACTCATGGGGAAATGATAATCATATTTATGACGGATATTTTTACGCATCCGAACCATTTGTTAAATACAAAACTATGAATATGATGGTGAATAAAAATGCTATTCCTAAGAAAATTCGTAAGAAATTAGGCTTATAATAAGTAAAAAGGAATAAGGGTATAAAGGTATAAAGGTATAGGGGAAATAAGGGTTTAAGTTATATCCCCTATACCTTTATACCTTTATACCCTAAACCAATTATAAATTTCAACCCTGAGATTAATCCCCCAAAGTAGCTACCATAACTGCCTTAATGGTATGCAAACGGTTTTCGGCTTCATCAAAAACAAGAGAAGCAGGCGATTCAAAAACATCATCGGTAACTTCCATAGCTTCAACTCCAAATTCCTGATAAATTTCTTCACCAACTTTTGTGTCGCGATTATGAAATGCAGGAAGGCAATGTAAAAACTTAACCTTTGGATTTCCTGTTTTTGCCAACATTTCTTTATTTATCTGATAAGGCATCATAATTTTAAGTCTCTCAGCCCAGGCTTCTTTTGGTTCTCCCATCGAAACCCAAACATCTGTATATAAAAAATCAACACCTTTAACAGCTTCATCAGCATTTTCAGTAACCATAATGCTTGCACCGGTTTCCTTTGCAATATCTTTGCATTGGTCAATTAATTCTTGCGAAGGAAGATATTCTTTAGGAGCTGAAGTTCTGAAATCCATTCCCATTTTTGCGGCTCCTACCATCAATGAATTTCCCATATTGTTACGGCCATCACCGAGAAAACAAAACGAAATTTCATGTAAAGGTTTGTCGCTGTGTTCGATCATTGTTAAAAAATCAGCAAGAATTTGAGTTGGGTGAAATTCATCGGTTAGTCCGTTCCAAACCGGAACACCGGCATATTTCCCGAGTTCTTCAACTATTGCCTGTTCAAAACCGCGATATTCGATACCATCATACATTCGTCCCAAAACACGGGCAGTATCTTTCATGGTTTCTTTGTTTCCAATTTGAGAACCTGAAGGCCCAAGATAAGTAATCTGTGCACCCTGATCGAAGGCTGCTACTTCAAAAGCGCATCTTGTTCGCGTAGATGCCTTTTCAAAAATCAAAGCAACATTTTTATTCTTTAATTTTTGCTGTTCGGTACCTGCATATTTTGCTTTTTTCAAATCAGCAGACAAGTCCAACAAGAATTTGATTTCTTTGGGTGAAAAATCTAAAAGTTTCAAGAAATTTCTGTTTCTTAGGTTATAAGCCATTTTATTTTCCTTTCTGTTATATTATTACTTTTTCCTTTTTATTTAATTATAAAATATCTTTAAAGAAATTAAAAGATATATTTCTTGCTGCAAAAATAAATAATTAACCTCAAGATTAAAGTTTAATCAAGATTTTATTTTTTCAATTGCTTTTAGAAATTCATCGGGTTTTTGAGTTCCGATCAGCAATTTTTTTCCGTCCGTGAATTCAAATTGCATTCCAATATTCCCTTTGACATTATAGGCCTTTCCAACTTTTCTACCTGCAAATCTTATTCCCCAACCTCCATATTCTTTCAACGGATTATATTTCCTGACTTCAAAACTTTTGATTTCTCCAATTTTAATTCGCTTATATTTAATAATAAATGGAAAAAACCTAACATAAATTCCATCTCTTTTAACAAATGTTTGTAAACGTAAATTAACAAATAAAAGAACAATTATGAGTGGAATTAAACCGTAAAACCAAAGTCCCTGATTGGAAACCGGATGATTTCCAAAAGGAATGTCAAAAAATATTTGTTGTATTATTCCCCAAAGAAATATTCCTACTATTATTAATACAATCATCCATAACCAGATTTGTGTAAACTTTTGAGTTTCTTTAAAAATAACAGTTTCCATTGTTTAAATTTTCATCTTTAAAATCTTTTGAGGCTATAAATGTACAAATTTTCATCTTTGAGAAAAAATTTGGTTAATAATATTTTATAAACAACCGGATTAGGCTAATTGATTTTCAAACTCTTTTTCAAGAAAAGTTTTTATTTTCGATGGTTCAATATTTGGTATTAATATACCTGCTTTTGCTAACGATATTTTACCAGTTTGTTCTGAAACAACAATAGCAATTGAATCTGATTGTTCTGAAACTCCAACTGCTGCTCTGTGTCTTAAACCCAAATTATCAGGTAATTTCTTATTGCTTGACACAGGTAAAATGCAACGAGCAGCTTTTATACGATTTTCGAGAATTATTACAGCTCCATCGTGTAAGGGACTGTTTTTAAAGAAAATATTTTCAAGTAGCAAGTTGGAAATTTTTGCATCCAAAATATCGCCGGTTTCCGTATATTGCTGTAATTCATTCAATCGGGCAATTACGATCAATGCACCAGTTTTCGAATCTGCCATTTTTTGACAGGCAAGTGTTATTCCGTCAACATTCAATTCAGGCAATTCACTTGAATGAGTTTTCCAAAATAAAAAATGTCGATTATATTTTTGAATGAATTTCGGAGTACCAAGAAATAACAAAAACTTTCGGATTTCGGGTTGAAAAACTACAATTAAAGCTATAAAACCCACACTGATAAATGCCCCAAGAATTTGGCTGAGCAATTCCATTTCAAGGGCATCAACAATTTTCCAAATCAGAAAAATTGCTAATATTCCAATAAAAATATTTATTGCTACCGTCCCTTTCAGAATATTGTATAATTCAAACAATAAGAATGCTACTAACAAAATATCAAGGACGTCAAGAAAACGAATGCCGAGAAATGCGATTGTAAATAATTCAATCATAAAAATAATTTATAACACAAAATTATAATAATTCTCGAATCAAAAAAAAATCACTCAATTTAAAAAAGATAATAATTTAAATATTTTAGGCATAAGTTGGGGTAAAAAAACAGCCTCCTTTTTGTCCACATGAATACAAGACCTAAGATCTAGCCTCCTTTTTGTCCATTACACCGAGATTTTTTTCTTTGTTTTACAATCTTGAAAATTACGGATTAGGGACTAAGCCCTGTTTTCCAAATTTACTTCAATTTTATTAAAACCTGATCCTTAGAGACTGCTTCACCTTGTTTAACTTGTATTCCTTCAATTACCCCTGCTATTGAGGAAACAATATTATTCTTCATTTTCATAGCTTCAAGGATCAGCAACTTTTCCCCTTTTTTGATTTTTTTCCCTTTTTTCACAAAGATTTTTACAATTGTCCCGGGTAAAAATGCAGTGATTTCTTTATAATTTACTTCTTTATAAGGCTTTCTATTCAAATATTTTTTCGTAAGAGAAGTCTTATAGCGAACATTCTCAATTTCCAAATCGGAATATTTTTTCCCATCAATATTTTCTTCCATCTTAAAAAATTATTTTAATACTCGCATTTTCGCATTCGATCATTTTTGCATTCAATCATTTTAAAAAGGTGGAATTCCGTGTTTTTTAAATGGAGGTTGTTCTTGTTTATTAGAAGAAATCTCCAGAGCATGGATTACCATGCGTCTAGTTTCATTTGGAGTAATTACGGCATCGACATAACCATAAGCAGCAGCAACATAGGGGTTCGCAAATTTCTCTTTATATTCTTCGATTTTTTTCTTACGAACGTCTTCGGGATCTTTAGCATCTTTTATTTCATTCCTGAAAATAATGTTTGCAGCACCTTCAGGCCCCATTACAGCAATTTCGGCAGTTGGCCACGCAAAAACAAAATCGGCTTTTAGGTGGTGAGAACACATTGCAATATATCCTCCCCCATAGGCTTTGCGAAGAATCACGGTTATTTTTGGAACAGTTGCTTCGGAATATGCATAAAGAAGTTTTGCGCCATGTCGTATCACACCTGCATGTTCTTGATCTACACCCGGTAAATAACCCGGAAGATCGACAAATGTAACTAATGGAATATTAAAAGCATCGCAATAACGTATAAATCTTGCCGCTTTATTTGATGAATCGACATCTAAAACACCTGCTAAAACTAATGGTTGATTTGCCACAATTCCAATAGTTTGGCCATCGAAACGTGCAAAACCTATTACGATATTTGCAGCAAAAAGTTCTTGAACTTCGAAAAAATCAGAGTCATCGGAAACAGCTTTTATAATATTCCTTACATCATAAGGTTGCTTTGGATCAATAGGGATTATTCCATCAATCTTATAAAATCTTTTTGGTGATTTTTTCGGCAAAGGATCGGCTTTCTTTTGATTATTCCAAGGAATATAACTGATCAGTTTTTTTACCTGATCAAAGCATTCTTCTTCGCTTGTTGAATAAAAATGAGCATTGCCTGTAATTTCCGCATGAACTTTTGCACCTCCAAGTTCTTCCATCGAAATTTCTTCACCGAGAACAGTTTTAATAACTTCAGGCCCGGTAATGAACATTTTAGTAATTTTATCGACAACGAAAACAAAGTCGGTTAGAGCCGGTGAATAAACTGCACCCCCGGCACAAGGCCCGAGTATTACGGAAATTTGAGGAATTACGCCGGAAGCTTGTGTGTTACGATAAAAAATTTCACCATAACCTGCCAGTGAGTTAACTCCTTCCTGAATTCTTGCACCACCCGAATCATTTATTCCAATCAAAGGAATTTTCAGCTTCATGGCATGGTCCATAATTTTTAAAATTTTTTTTGCATGCATCCAGCCGAGTGAACCACCGGCTACCGTAAAGTCTTGTGCATAAATACAAACAGGATAACCACTTAATTTACCGGTTCCGGTAATAACACCATCGCCGGGTAAATATTTCTTATCCATATCAAAATCTTTTCCCGCATGAACGGCAAAAAGATCATATTCATTAAAAGTTTTTGGGTCAAGCAAAGAAATTATTCTCTCTCTCGCAGTCATTTTTCCAATGGCTTTTTGTTTTTCAATAGCCTTTGATCCTCCGCCTTTTAATGCGTCTCGCATCCTCTTTTTTAAATCTGTTGTCTTACCTCTTAAAGGCATAATATTAAGATTTTAATTTGTTTTCTTCTTTTCTTCGAATTCAATATTGATTTGCAAAAGTAAATATTTTTTAACAAAGCAAATAAAGAGAATAAAGAAAATATGGGTTAAATAAATCAGAATAAAATATTATAAGATTTATTAATGGATTAATACTTAGTTAAATGTAGCTATTAATCTCTTTAAGATTCTAATTTTGGTATAGGTCATATCATACCTTGCATTGCTTACCGATATATACATTTTCAATCTGTTGTGCGGATTGTGTGAACTTATTTCTATCTCTCAAAATTGAATGTAAACAAAAATAAAAAAAACGGTCAACGCTATTCAGGCATGGTCAATGGTCAGCCTTTCCACTTTAGCCTTTAGCCTTTCCACCTTATCCTTGATAATTATATTAACTTTGGGATTTTAAAATTAGAAAATGAATATTGAAGAA
>JAEINX010000173.1 GCA_016342645.1 Bacteroidales bacterium
ACTTATGATGCAGGAATTTACTTCATGCAAATTGAAACTGAAAAAGGAATTACTACTCAAAAAATTATTATTGAATAATTAATTTTTTTAAAAATCTAACAAATTTTAACAAATGAAAACCTGTAAGTTTTAAATGCTTTTTTAAAATTTACAGGTTTTTCAAAATAAAAATAAAACTATTTTATAAACATTATTTATTAATTAAAACAAAAGTTATTATGAAGAAAAAATTATTAATGGGGGTAACGCTATTTTTGATAGCGTTAATTGGTTTTTCGCAAGGACAAATACCAAAAGAATTGCTGAAAAAATCAGCAACTACTGAGTACACACAAATGAACGGTAATGAGATCGTTAATGCCGGAATTCAAGTGCAACCGACAGAAGCTGTTACAGTTGACCCAACTGAAACAGTCATCGGTAATTCATTTTATGATCTTTGGTCAAATACTATGTATGCAAATAGATTTTATCGATATGAGGATGGTACTATGGCAGCAGTTTGGATTATGGGTTTTAATCCTACCGCTTTTGATGATCGCGGAACCGGATATAATTATTTTGACGGTACTTCATGGGGGCCTTCACCAACCGAAAGGATTGAAAATATCAAATGTGGTTGGCCTTCGTATGCCCCCTGGGGTGAAACCGGTGAAATCAACGTTGCTCACAATGGAGTAGCAGGACTCGAAATTTGTACAAGAGAAGCCAAAGGCACAGGCGATTGGGTTCAAGCCAATTATGCAGGGCCGGTAGGGCTTGAAGACGATCCAACATGGCCAAGAATTGCTACTACAGGCGAAAACAATGAAGTAATTCACATGTTCTACAACTCATATGTTGCATGGCAAGGGCAAACTACTGCTTTACTTTATTCTCGTTCAATGGATGGTGGTGAAACTTGGGATCCAAGAGATGTTATCCTTGATGGAATGGGAGAAGATTATTATACCGAAATAGGAGCTGATGATTATGTATTAGCTGCAGAAGGCAATACTGTTATGCTACTTGTTGGTGGCGCATGGAATGATATGTTCATTATGAAATCTGAAGATAATGGTGACACATGGGATAAAACCATCGTTTGGGAACATCCTTACCCAAGATTTGATTGGAATACAACAATAACAGATACATTCTTTTGCTGTGATAATTCTGCAAGTATTGCTATTGATCCAAGTGGCAAAGCTCATGTAGTTTTTGGAATTATGAGAGTTTTACACGATGCAGTTGGTACAACTTATTCTTTATGGCCATATACCGATGGTATCGGATATTGGAATGAAGATATGGATGAGTTTTCTAATGATCTTCATGCTCTGTCACCACCCGAATGGGGATATCCAAACTCAGAAATGGAAGTAGATTATAATTTAATCGGATGGTCACAAGATGTAGATGGTGATGGGGTTGTTACCTTTGCAGCTGATATTTTATATTATCGTGAACTTGGAGTTTCAACAATGCCAACAATTACAATTGATGATGCCGGTTACATTTGGGTTCTCTTTGCTTCTACTACCGAAACATATGTTTATATGGATTATAACTATAAACATATTTGGGCTCGAGGATCCTACGATGGAGATTGGGGAGAATTCCATGATTTGACCGAAAGTATTTTCCATTTGGTTGATGAATGTATTTATCCTCTGTTGTCCAGCAATACTGATGGTAATCTTCATTATTTTTATCAATTGGATCAGATTCCCGGCTTAGCATTAGACGAAGATCATGAGTATGTTGATAATACTGAAGTTTATGGTACAATAGATAAAAATGAAATTTATCCTTATGTTCCTTTTAATACTCAAACTATTGATATAGAACCGGGATTCCAATTTGTTTCAACAAGAATTGCTCCGGTGGATCCTGATATGACTGTAGTAGCTGCTGATATTATGAATGATGATCTTCAATATATTAGGAATTCAACAGGGGCTATGTTAAGAAAAATCGGTCCTAACTGGGTTAACGGTATTGGTGACTGGATAGGAACAGAAGGTTACTTAATCAAAACAAGTGCAGTAGGTGAATTTACAATTTCCGGTACATCTATCAGTGCCACTACTCCTATTTCACTTCTTGCCGGATTCCAATTCGTAAGTTATTTACCGGAAACAGAAATAAGTGCCACTGATGCTTTTGCAACTATTATTGGTGATGATCTCCTTTATGTAAGAAACTCAACAGGTGCTATGTTAAGAAAAATTGGCCCAAACTGGGTTAATGGAATAGGAAATTGTATCCCAACCGAAGGTTATCTAATTAAAATGGCTGCTAACGCTGAATTGGTTTATCCTGCCAGCGGAAAATCAAGCAGCTTAGCTCAAGCGATCCCTTCTCATTTAATTTTCGAAGGTGGTAATGCTGCCGAAGCTGTTTATACAATGTATGTTGACGGCTTAGAAATTGGTGATGAAGTTGCAGCTTATAACGGAAATGTTATTCTCGGTTCAATGACCGTCATTTCAAATAATGTATTTGATAATGATCTTGCAATATTCAGCGAGTTGACTAATGGCCAAGGATATGAAGCAGGCGAACCTATTTCATTAAAGGTTTGGTCGAATGGTAATGTTTTTATTGCAAATTTCGAAATGGAATCAGTTGATAATTCTTACGTATCAAATGTTTATCCAAACAATGACGGAGAATATAGTGTTGTTAACATATCAAAGGGTACAACTCTTAAAGGAGAATTGGTTATTTATCCAAATCCTGCAACAGACATGATAAATATTTCTTCACCAAACCAAATCAACAATGTTTCAATCTTTAACAATGTTGGCCAATTGGTTTATGAAGGAAATAGCAATCAAATAAATACAAGCAATTTCGATGCGGGTGTTTATATTATAAGAGTAGAAACTACTAACGGTATGGAAACTCAAAAAGTTACTATCAAATAGCAACAAAATAAATCTAAAAAGCTGTCTCTATTGAGGCAGCTTTTTTTTTGAAAATTTCTTTTATTTATCTGTTTTTCCCTTTTTTTTATTAAAACATTCGCGGCACAAGGGCTCATAACTTTCTGTTTCACCGAGAACAACAAGATTATCACCGGAGATAATTCTGTGAGAATACTGAGCAAGGCTTCCACAATCAATACAAATAGCATGAACTTTGGTAACATATTCTGCTGTTGCTAATAATGCGGGAATAGGGCCAAAAGAATTTCCAAGATAATCCATATCTAAACCGGCGACAACAACTCGAATTCCGCTATCAGCTAAATGATTACAAACACGTATAAGTTCATTGTCGAAAAATTGGGCTTCATCAATTCCAATCACATCACAGTCGTTTGCATATAAAATAATTTGAGATGCATTCTGAATTGGCGTAGATCGAATTGCTCTGGAGTCGTGAGAAACTACATTTTCCTCATCGTACCGAATATCTATTTCCGGTTTAAAAATTTCAACTTTTTGCTTTGCTATTTTAGCACGTTTTAATCTACGAATCAATTCCTCAGTTTTTCCCGAAAACATTGATCCACAGACAACCTCAATCCAGCCACTGCGTTTTTGCAGATTATTTGATTTTTCTAAAAACATTTATTTTTTTTTGACATAATGTTTTTATCTTTATCATTTTATTTTGAACAAAAATAATGAAAATATAAGTACGTTTAATTTAGAAATGAAATTTTTTAAATAATGAATTCAAAATTGATAAAAGAAGCAATTTCACAAATAATTGAGACCATAAAAGAACAAATGGAAATTATTAATCAAAATGACGGAAGAATCGCCCAAATTGAATTAGATTTGATAATGTCGAATATTAGAAAGCTTTATGATAAATTCTATCTTCTGAACAAAATGAATTCAGATTTAATAGTTTTTTCCGATAATGAAAAACAAAAATCCGCTGATATAAAAGAAATTTTTGTTGAGCCAACTAAAACAAAAGTTGAAAAATTAGATGAAATAATCCAGAAAATTGAGAAGACTGAAGATTCGAAAAAACCTTCGCAAAAAACGGATGAAAAAACTGAAATTAATTCTTCTATTGTAGCAAACAGTGAAAAAAAGCCTGGCGAAAAAAAAATAATTGTTAAAGAAATAGATTTCTTTGAAGAGGAAACAATTATCGCCCCCCCAAAAAAAAATATTGAGAGCCAACCGGTTTTTGATCTGTTTTCAATAAATGAAGAAAGTATTGCCGATAGATTTATTAAAGAAAACGATAATAGTATTGCTGCAAAGATTACCAAAAAGAAAACTTCGGACCTAAAATCAATTATCGGAATAAATGAAAAATTCCTTTTCATCAATGAATTATTTAATGGAAACATGCAGGACTATAATGAGGCGGTTAATTCTCTGAATTCGTTTACAGATCATGAAGAAGCAAACAATTTTATTGAATCATTGAAACAAAGTAATAACTGGGATAATGATTTGCATGCTTTTAAAATTTTAAATGATTTTGTTGTACAAATATTTAATTGAAAAATTTTTATAACTATTTTATGAGACTATTATTTGTTTTATTCTTTCTATTTTCCCAAACAGTAGTTGTTTTTTCTCAAGACATTAAATACGCAAAAAAAATTATCAGCAATCTATCTTCACCAAAAATGCATGGACGGGGATACGTGAAAAAAGGTGAAAAACGTGCAGCAAATTTTATCAGAAAAGAATTTAAAAAAGATGAGCTAAAAACTTTTACAAAAAATTACTTTCAAAATTTCAACTTTCCTATTAACACTTTTTCAAAGAAAATTATTTTAAAAGTTGATGATAAAGAATTGTTTGCCGGAAAAGATTTTGTGATTTCAGCAGCATCACCTCGTATTGAAGGAAAATTTCAAATATTCAGCATTTTAGGTGATACTTCCTCCATTGAAAAACAGAAAGAGAAGTATAAAAACCTAAATCTTTCCGAAAAATTTGTTCTTACGGATTCGAAAGAAAGGGAAATTTATAGGAGCAATGTTTTTAATTCAAAAGGAGTGATATTGTTATGCGAAAATAATGTTTGGTGGCATGTTTCGAATGGGCATGAAGTTAGTGATTTTACGGCTATTAAAATCAAAAATGACAAAATATTTGATGATAGTAAAGCTATTACAATAAAAGCAAAGAATAAATTTTTTGAGAAATACAAAACTCAGAATGTTCTTGGATATATCGAAGGCTATGCTCAACCCGATTCTTTCATCGTTTTCACAGCTCATTACGATCACTTAGGAAGAATGGGAAAAGAAGCATTTTTTCCGGGTGCTAACGATAATGCAAGCGGAACAGCAATGGTAATGGATTTGGCAAGACATTATTCAAAACAAGAAAATAAACCCAGATTGTCGATTGTTTTTATAGCCTTTTCAGGAGAAGAAACCGGCCTAAACGGTTCAAAATATTTTTGCGAACATCCTTTGTTCCCACTCGAAAACATAAAATTCCTTATTAATCTTGATATGGTTGGTACAGGTAGCGAGGGAATTACCGTAGTTAATGCTTCGGTTTTTCAAAAAGAGTTTAATACAATGGTTGAAATAAATGACAATAATCAATATCTAAAAGAAGTGAAACTTCGAGGCGAATCATGTAATAGTGATCATTGTCCTTTTTATACCAAGGGCGTTCCTTCGGTTTTTATTTATACAAGAGGTCCAAAAGCAGGAGGCTATCATACAATTTATGACACGGCTGAAGAATTATCTTTAACAGAATATGAAGATTTGTTTAGGCTTTTTATTGATTTTGTAAAAACTTTTTGAATTTAAATTTATGTCAAAATTATTTCTTGTACCTACACCTATTGGCAATCTTGAAGACATCACAATGCGGTCGCTCAGAATTTTAAAGGAAGTTAATTTGATCCTCGCCGAAGATACAAGAAAAACAGCCCAACTCTTAAATCATTATAATATTCAAAACAAAATGCAATCGCATCATTTGTTTAATGAACATAAATCTGTTTGTGGGATTGTTGAGAAAATAATTAGTGGTACAAGTATTGCACTTGTCAGTGATGCCGGAACACCGGGAATTTCCGATCCCGGATTTCTTCTTGTTCGCGAATGTATTAAATCAAATATCGCAATTGAATGCCTACCTGGTCCAACTGCTTTAATTCCTGCACTTGTAAATTCGGGTTTACCTTGCGAACGATTTGTCTTTGAGGGGTTTCTTCCTCATAAAAAAGGTAG
>JAEINX010000005.1 GCA_016342645.1 Bacteroidales bacterium
ACAACCTGAAAAATGGAACAGAAAATTTGAATCAGCCGCTTTAATAAAAAATCTTTCACGCTTATTTATAAATAATTACAATATAAACCGTCAAAAATCCTTAGACAATCAAAAACTTGATTTCTACGCCTCTAATCTTGAAAAAGTTTTGAAAAGATTATTGAAAGATAAAACAAAAAGAGAAGAAATTATTGAATGGCTGCAATTATTTATACCTGAATTTGAAAATATTGAAATAAGCACAAATGAACTTTCAGGTGATGATTCATTATTGATTTATGAAAAATTTACGAAAAAGCCATTTTCAAAAAATTTGATTTCTGATGGGACTTATAATATACTTGCATTATTAACGGCAGTTTATCAGTCGGATGAACCACAGTTTTTATGTATCGAAGAGCCGGAAAACGGATTAAATCCTCAAGTAATAAAAGAACTGGTCGGATTTTTCAGAGAAGCATGTGAAGAAAAGGGTCATTATATTTGGCTTACAACGCATTCACAAACATTAGTTTCAGAACTTAAACCCGAAGAAATAATTATTGTTGATAAAAAAAATGGAGAAACAAAAATCAAACAATTTGAAAACATGAATTTACATGGTTTGAAAATGGATGAAGCATGGCTTTCAAATGTACTCGGTGGAGGATTGCCATGGTAAATGTTGGTTTTATTGGAGAAGGAAAAACAGAAACAATGATTCTAAACTCGGAATCATTTTTATTGTTTTTGAAAAAAGTTAATATAGAAATTGTTGGTGTTTTTGATGCAGGTGGGGAAGGCAATTTAAAAGTAGAAAGTAAGAAAATTATCAGTTTCTTTGAAATCCTTTCTGACAGAAATGCTGATTTTGTTTTTTTATTAACCGATTTAGAGGAAGATCCCTGCATTACAGAAACTAAAACTAAAATTTTAAAATTTTCTAAAAAGCAACAAATTGAAATCATTGCCGTAAAAACTATAGAATCATGGTTTTTGGCTGACTCTGAATCATTATCTGAAATTTTTAAAAGAAGATATCATTTTGAAAACCCTGAAAACATCGAAGGAAAACCTTTTGACTTAATTAGAGATGAATTTGTAAAAAATACTGGAAGAGGAATAAGTAAAGACAGATTAGCAAGAAAGATGTTAAATCATGGCTTTTCAGTTGAAAATGCCGCAAAACACGATAATTGTAATAGTGCAAAATATTTTATTAATAAATTAAAAGAAATATCCAATCAATAACAAATACACTTAATAATGAAACAATTAATTGAATGCGTCCCGAATTTTAGCGAGGGACGCGACATGAATATAATTAAACAAATTACCGATGAAATTGAAAAAGTAGAAGGAGCAAAACTATTAGATGTTGATCCCGGTGCTGCAACAAATCGAACGGTTGTAACCATAGTCGGGACTCCGGACGAGGTTTGTGAGGCCGCTTTCCGAGCTGTCAAAAAAGCCTCGGAAATCATTGATATGAGAAAACATAAAGGCGAACATCCGAGAATGGGAGCTACAGATGTTTGTCCTTTGGTTCCGGTTTCAAATATTTCAATGGACGAGACTGTTGAATATGCCCGCAAGCTTGCAAAACGCATTGGAGAAGAACTTGAAATATCGGTTTATTGTTACGAAAATGCTGCTTTCGCTGAAGAACGCAAAAATCTGGCGACCTGTCGTTCCGGCGAATACGAAGGAATGGCCGAAAAATTGAAAATCCCTCGTTGGAAACCCGATTTTGGCCCGGCTGAATTAAATGTTAAAGCAGGAGTTACTGCCGTAGGAGCAAGAGATTTTCTTATTGCTTTTAATGTTAATCTTAACACAACTTCCACAAGGCGTGCAAATTCTATTGCATTTGATGTTCGCGAACGCGGACGTTCAAAACGTGAAGGTAATCCAATCACCGGAAAAATTGTGAAAGATGAGAACGGAAAACCGGTAATGATTCCGGGCAGCCTGAAATGCGTAAAAGGAATCGGTTGGTTTATTGAAGAATACGGAATTGCTCAAATTTCAATGAACCTGACAAATATTAGTATTACTCCCGTTCATATTGCTTTCGACGAAACCTGCAAAAAAGCTGAAGCAAGAGGAATCAGAGTAACGGGTTCCGAACTGGTTGGTTTAATACCTTTAAAGGCAATGCTTGATGCCGGAAAATATTTCCTTCGCAAGCAAGAGCGTTCTCTCGGTGTTTCACAAGATGAATTATTGAAAATTGCAGTGAAATCCATGGGACTTGATGACCTTAAACCATTTAATCCTAAAGAAAAAATTATTGAATTCATTCTTCAGGACGACAAAAACGATAAACTCATTGATATGAATCTTGCCGAATTTGCCGACGAAACCGCTTCGGAATCACCGGCTCCAGGGGGTGGTTCAATTTCGGCTTATGTTGGTTCGCTCGGAATTTCACTCGCTACTATGGTCGCAAATCTTTCGTCACATAAAAGAGGTTGGGACGAACGCTGGGAAGAATTTAGCAATTGGGCCGAAAAAGGTCAAAAATTGAAAGATGAACTTTTGCACCTTGTTGACGAAGACACAAATGCATTTAATAAAATAATGGATGCTTTTGGGCTTCCAAAGAAAAGTCAGGAAGAAAAAGCTGCTCGTGCTCAGGCTATTGAAGATGCTTCAAAATACGCAATTGAAATTCCGTTTAAAGTGATGCAAAAATCTCTTGAATCAATGGAAATTATTAAAGCTATGGCTGAAATCGGGAATCCTAATTCGGTTTCCGATGCAGGTGTTGGGGCTTTGTGTGCAAGAACTGCCGTGATGGGTGCTTATTTAAATGTGAAAATAAATGCTTCGGGGCTTGATGATAAAGATTTTGTTAAAGAGAAGTTATCGGAGGGCTTGAAAATAGAAATAAAAACTAAGGAAGTTGAAGATGAAATCTTAGAAATAGTGAATAAGAAAATTGTTTCTTAATTATGTTCGAATGAATGGTTATATTGTTAAAGCACATAAAAACAATTTAACAATATAACCATTAAACAATTTATTTTTCCTCTTGTTGTGCTTTTGCTCTTTCTTCAATTTCCTTAATAATCTCTTCAGGGGTTTTTCCTAAGTTTTGAATAGAAACACGAGCATCGTCAGCAAATTCATTATCAGGATATTTTTCAATAAATTCTGTATAAAGTTTTCGTGCAAGATCATAGCTTTGCATATTGTTATCATAAACATAAGCCTTTAAAAACATACTTTCCGGTACTTTTCTATAATCAGGATACTCTCTGATAATCCGGTCGAAAAACCAGATTGCTTTGCTCGGATTTAGGATATTCATACAAATATCTGCAGCTTTAAATATATATTCCGGCGAAAGTGTGTCATCAGGAAACTTATCAGCATAGTCTATATATGCATTTACCAATTCGGATGCTTGTTTTCGGTTTAAAACCATATCTTCACTCGAAAACAAATTGCTTTCCAATTCATTGATTTTTGATTTTGCTTCATTTTCCGGCGATGATGAACACGCAAAAAGTAATACTGAGATGACAGAAAGAAATGCCAATTTTTTCAAAATATTCATGTTTGTCAATTTTTTTTAGTTATTAAATATTAATTTTTGTATTCTTTTTATTAAGGTTAAGCATTTTATAAACTTCTTACATATTTTTTCTTTTTATTCCCAAACAACATTTTATAAGTTGCATTTACATTTCCCTTTGAAATATCCGTTAGTTTTCTTTTGATAAGCGTTTTACGGAGATTGTGGATTTTTTCAACAAATAAAATTCCCTGCAAATGATCATATTCATGCTGAATAATTCTGGCAATCATTCCTGAATATTTTTCATCATAAAAATTAAAATTTTCATCAAAATATTGAATTCTTACAGTTTGAGGACGCGAAACATATTCGGCAATACCCGGAAGACTTAAACATGACTCTTTAAATTCCCATTCCTCTCCTTCTTCTTCAACAATTTCAGGATTAATAAAAACCTGTTTAAAATTTTCAGTTTCGGGATATTCTTCTTTGTAGGGATCAGCGTCAATTACAAAAAGGCTTATTGATAAATTTACTTGCGGAGCAGCTAAACCAACACCAACTGAATAATACATAGTTTCATACATATCCTCAATAATTTCATTTAATTTAGGATAATCTTTATCAATTTCTTCTGCTTCTTTTTTTAAAACAGGGTGTCCGTAGGCTGTGATTGGAAATACCATTGTCAATTTTATTGATTTGCTTCTAAATATGATTGTAAAATCAAAGTTGCACTAATTTTATCAATTAATTCTTTATTTTGCCTATCCTTTTTCTTCAATCCGTAATCAATCATCGACTGAAAAGCAATTTTTGAAGTAAAACGCTCATCATATTTTTTTATTGGAATTTCAGGGAATTCTTTTTTTAACTTTTTTATAAATATTTCAACAAATTTTGCAGACTCCGAGGGTGAATTATTCATCTGCTTAGGCTCTCCAACAACAAAAAGATCAAGTTTTTCTTTTGAAACATAATCATTTAGAAAAGCAATAACATCTTTTGAATGAATTGTAGTCAAAGCATTTGCAATTAATTTTAACTCATCAGTAACTGCTATCCCCACTCGTTTTTGTCCATAATCAATTGCCAGTATTCTTCCCATTTTATTATTATAAATGAAATCAAACGCAAAATAAAATGCAAAAGTACAAAATGTGTGATTTTCTCCAAAATTTATCTGCTTTCGGATTAAATAATATTTTGTGGAAAACGAAAATTTAGACTTAATTCCGACAAATGTCTTGAAAAAATTCATCCTTACGAAGCGAAGCAAGCGATATGAAGTTAGCCCGTATGGGTCCGTATGGATGACTTCAAGATTTTATTAAATGCTTCAATTTCAATACCGATGGGTTATCGTAACATATCGGGATTATATTTTATATATCTCTTGCCAAGCTGAAAAGTAAAAGAAATCAACCAAAAACTTCAGTTCAGTACTGGCCCTTATTAGTTTTTGTAAGAGTTCATTTAATGAAATGCTTTCTATTGAGTTTGTGATTAAGTTATTGCTCATTTCTTTATTTATTGCTACGAATACACTAATCTTTATTAGCGTATAATTTTTTTGTATAATATTTTTGCTTTGGGCTATTGGGTTTTTCAGGAATAGCTTGTAATAATATTCCTTTATCAATCAGAGGTTTAAGTATCTCTTTCCTAAAATATTCCCTGTCTTTAATCTCTATAAAGTTTTGAATTTCTTCTCTTTTTTTTGGTGTTTTACAAAATTGAATTATTTGTATTGTTCTTTCATCCCATTCCTTAGCTTGCGGGCTAGCTTGCGGGCTAGCTTGCGGGGTAACTTGCGGGCTAGTTTGCTCGGTATGTATAATTATTTTAAAAACATCTTCTTCAATCAATTCCGGTTGTTTATTTGAGAATGATGTATAATATTTATTCAGATTACGCATCCCTGAACCTAATTCATCGGCATAACCTATTTCTTTAAAAACTCTTGCTATAACCGGATTTTTAGGAAAGGGTGAGAAATTATTTATGTCAATTTTCCCGAAACCGTGAGTTTTATTAGCATTTTCAAACAATACCCTGTTATTTTCTATTATCATTTTTGCAGGAAAAGGATTAATATATTCGCGATGAATTAAAATATTGGCAATGGCTTCACGAAACATTTTGTTTCTTACACTAACCCTAATATCATTTTCCATATAGAAAGGGTCATGTAAATGTTTTTCAATAAAGGCCATCAAACGATGATAGCTATCAATCAGATTGGTTCTTATATCATCACGGTCGTCGTATCTGTCAAGATTTTTCTTTCTTAAAATAGCATCAGTGCGATGATGGGATAAAACGCCGAGTATTGTTTCATCTTTACCAAATAACAATATTGCTGCAAGCGTAAAACCTTCTTTGCCGCTTCTGAAATCTTTTTGATACAGACGCATACTTTGTAATATTTCTTCGTTGCTCATAGTTACCCAAGGATGATTAACTCCGCTTTGGTGTTTTGCCCGAAGTCTTACTTTATCAATTAAATCACCCCTTAAATCAGATAAAGAAGCATAAGGGAAAATTCTATTCTCGGAATAAGTGCTTTGTTTTCGAATGTATAAATTACTAACAAGATTTTGATTATTACTAATATTAAAATCACCATCCTTGTTGCGGTCGAAAATTTTTCCGTTTGTTTGATGAACCTGCGAACTTTCGGGAATATAAATACAGATAAGTTTTTTGTTTGCGATATCAACAACCTCAGGTGAAAAATAAAATGTAGGATTTAGTTTTTGAGAATTATTGGAAAGATTAATAAAATCATTTATTATTTTCTCAACTTTGTCATTATTTACTCCATTAATTTTTCCGCTGTCGTTAACACCTAAAATAATATGACCACCCTTACGGTTTAAAAAAGCACAAACAGTTTCAAATACATCTTTATTTAGCGAGTCCTTCGATTCTTTAAACTCTATTTCAAGCCCTTCGCCTTGTGATATTATTTTTTTTAAATACTTTGCGTTCATCTTTTTTTCTTTACGCTAATGTGCAAATTATTTTTTATTTACGTATTAGTGACTAATTGTTTTTCATATTTTTCTTTGCTCATCTCAAATTCCGGCACTAATATTTTTACCCCGCTCTACGAAAATTGCAATTTGTGTGCATTCAAACATCCTTGTTTCTTTATTAATTACACCTGAACTTGCTCCGCTACAAATGAGCCGACTAATCTTTTATTTGATAAAAACAGACATAAAATTTTTATAAAGGTATAAATTTAAAATATAATGTAGAATTTTTTTTTTATTTGGAGAGGATTGGCAAACTTCGCTCAGCACGGAAATACAACGGGTTTTCTCTTATAAAGAGCGTTTATTTTCATTATTTGGCGATTCTTAGTCTTGCAAAGATAATAAAACTTATTTAAATGTCAAGAGGATTTTTTTGGAGTGGCAAGGTTTTTTTTGGGGGGGGTGTTTTTAGGGTTTGTTGTGTTTTTTATTTTTCAATTAGTTCTTTTAACTCTGAATCAATAAATTTTAGCCCACATGATTTAGGCAATTTCAAATTATCGCAGAAAATAAATATTTCCCTACCTTTATAACTTCTTGCTGCAGAATATTGAAGATTATATTTAAAATTTCTTCTATTTTTATATATACTAGTGATTTCAGGTACATTATCATAGGATAAAATCCAATGCTTTTTTACATTTTCTTGAATGCTCATGGCGAGTCGTTTATGGTCATCAGGCAAATAAGAGTTGAGATAAAGATCTTTAGCTTTATTAAAATATGGAGGGTCAAAGTAAATCAAACAATTATTATCTATGTTGGGAATGTAATTTTCTATATAGTATTCGGCATCAAGATTTGAAATAATAATATTATCACCATAAAGTCCAATTAATTCAATTCTCCTAATAAGATCATTTATAGAAAAACGTGCATCCATTTTATAATTACCGTCTTGGTTCAAACCTCCTATTATACCTGCTTTTAAAACACCAGAGCGATTGCATCGATTCATATAAAAGGTTGAAAAACCCACTTCAAATAAATCATAATTTAAGGGTTCTTTCAATACTTCTCTACGAAATTTCCATTCTTCAATTGTTAGAGAAGCAGATGCTATTTTTTTACAAAGAAGTTCATTTTCATTCTTGACAGCATGCCAAAAAGCATATATTCTAATATCGGAGTCATTAAGGTGAACAAACTTAACTTTCTTATTAAGTAATAGTTCTAGTGCAACACCTGCTCCACCCGCATAAGGTTCTGCGTAATGACCATTAATTTGGTTGCATTCAAGTATTTCTTGCACAAATGGTGTCAATTTCTGTTTACCACCTGGATATCTTAACGGTGTTCTATTCATTTGATATTAATTCATTGCTTCAAGAAGCGGATAAATGTTATTAAACAAGGTAAAGATATCATGAGGAGCAATTGAGAATTTAGGATTATGAACAAGTTGATTCATTGATGTCACTGAAAGTAAACCTGTTGGTTTTGACAATTCTGAATTTGCACCATGTAAAGTTTTTACCATCCCTTGATTAGAATTGTTAACAGTAAGATGAGTAGTGACAGCTGATAACAATTGTCTGAGAGTTTTTTGCTTTGTCTTACCATTTTTTGTTTCTGCTATTGGAATAGAGTTTTCCTTACAGTAGATGTTAGCTGATATTTCAAACGTACTCCTAAGCAGAAAGCAAAACGCGATTGGATTATCCTTCACTTTTAGCTTTTTAATTTCGTCCCTTAAAGTTACAAGCTTTTGCCTGTCATTTCCTGTGGGAATAAACTTTTTTAAAGTTTGCGTTACAGTGCGTTGATCATAAATTGCATATGCTTTTGGCTTATTTGAATTTTCTTGATTTTGTGGGGTTTGGGTTGTTGAAGTCGTATTGTTTTGACTATTTGTAGATGAGCTACTGGTATTTTGAGTTGAAGGCTGGTTAGTAGAACTTGATGGCTGACTTGTGGGTTGGTTTTGAATTATCGGAATATTATAATTTGCTGCAAAATCTGTTGATTTTGAACGAATCTCTTTGAATCCAAAAACCTTAAGTCCAACATCTCTCATAATATCTTCCAGCTCATATCGATATTTAGTTTTTTGGTAATGTTTTGCTAAATCAGCTATTGATTTATGTCCTACACGACTAATTATTTTTCTCAGAGCCTCATCCAAAACTGTCAATGGATAATCTCCGCTCCATCTTTCCTTTTGTTGGTTTGTAATATTTTTTCCATGAGATAAATACTTTTCCAACACATCTAATGCTGGCTCGGATGCTTTTTTTTCATCTCGGTTTTGACGCGCTTTAGCAACTGATGTCCAGGGGTCTCTGCTTGCTTTTTCACCCTTTGCATGAGTTAGATTTACAATTTTATCTACTTTATTTTTTTGCTTAATTGTATAGATGCTACATGGAATTTCTTCATTATCTTTCAGCCATGATTGATCAATATTTTCAATTTGCTTTTTAAGTGAATCAGGTAGATTGAAGCCATCTATTTGATGAATACCATGTATTAGTTTTAATGCGGCAGTTCTACGATTACCTTCTTTTACTATATATGAGCCATCTTCTAAAATTATTAAATTTTCAGTTGGTAAATATCCATCTTCTATAATACTTTGAACAACTGCATAGAATCGGTCTGGTCCAATCGCTAACATTGCATTTATAGCGTCTTCTTCTGATTTTTGAGGAACTGTACGGTAGTTCTTTAAATCAAGTTTTATTTTCCTAATACTTAAATATTTATTTTTAGGCATTATATTTATTTTTTGAATTTTCCAGTAAAGATTATTTTTTATTTCCACAAATATAGAAAATTTATTTAGATATTAAAGTAAAAAAATAAAAAAGGAGGTTTTTGGCCAGCTTTTTTTAAAGGAGTTATGAGAAAATGGTTTAGTTTAATATAGAATTATGGCCGGGTATTGGAGACCGCTCAGAGTCTTATTTATTAACGGCTTTTATTTCTATAGTTTTCAATTATATCGCTACTCACCCAATAAATATCTGTTTTACCCATTCCTGGAGATTTATGTGAGTTTACAAATTCATCTTTAATTTTTTGATAGGTTAATTTTTCACTTGATTTTTCTTTTGCTATAATATGTCTTGAGGAAAAGAAAAAATACTTGCCATCGGGATCAACCATCGGACACAATTCAGCCCCTGTTTTATTAATCTCTTTGCCCATATTTTGAGGAATACTCCATTCACCGTCGCTATTGAATGTAATATATAAACCACTACCGGTATCTCTGCCATAGGTTCTGAAAATCATATAATCTTCATCCGGTGAAATAAAAATATCTCCTTCCCAGTATTTGTTAATCGTTTCACTTAATTTAACGCAAGGCTCAAAACTATTCCCATTGCTTTTGGCAAAATAGATGTCTCGATTATTTCCCCCACCTCTTCCCGATGAAAAGTATAAGGTTCCATCTTTTGTTAAGCTGGGATAAATATCATCAGCGTTTGAATTGATGTCCGAGTCAAGGTGTTCCGGCTTAACCCATTCCCCATTAATTTTTTCCACGCGCCAAATATCCCAATCTGTTTTGGGTGCTTGAAGGCTGTCGATGGGGCGTTTGGATACATAATACAAATATCTTCCATCAGCAGTAATAAAGGGATCTGCTTCGGAGTATTCGCCCGAAAAACTCGCGACTTCCGGTGCTGACCATTGCTGTCCATTGTACGTCATGGACATGATCACAAAATTATTTCCTGGCATGATGACTGAGAATAAAAATTCTGTATAGTCGGGCGAAAAACAAGCATTTATTTCAGTCATCCCTGTAGACACAATATTAGGAGCAAATATTTCCGGGATAAGCCCCGGTTCATTTTGCCCTAAATATTTCCCGCTTAATACTGGAAAACTATTTTGATCATTTTTTAATTGTTTAGTATTACATCCAAAAGCTATAATTAGCAGTAATAAAAAAAAATACTTCTTCATTATGAGGGTTATTAGTTGTTTAATATTTTCTGTGTCATTTTAATTGCCGTTAACGTTTAGTATTTTATAAATCGTCCCCCCAAAAGTAATGAAAGAAACTGAAACGTCAAGAATAAATTTGAAATTATTGGTAATAAAACACTAAGGGGGATGATTTATAAAATTATGTGTGTGCCCGGCATAAGCGTATGCACACACCTTTCTCATAGTGTTGAAAAATTTCAAAAATACAAATAAATTTCAAACAGTAGATACTGCAGGAATTGAACGAAGGAAAACGCTTTTATCCCGATAAAAAATCGGGACAGGCTCTGGGGAGGTCTCGGAATAGATTAGTTTTCTATATGCCGAGAAGTCAGCAGAAGTCATATTAGTTGTCGGAAACGAGCCGCAAATAGAGACTGTGGATGGCCTCACAAAGCAGCGAAGGACAGAACTTTAAATTGTTGTAAATTCCTAATGGAGGTTTATCTCTTTATTGGGATACCAGCCTTTCGAAAGAGTAACAGGAAACAATGGTTTCTCCCAATTGTAGAAATTATCCGCTGTTTCCCATGTTAGAGAACCGCTAAGTCCGTACGGACGCTTAGTGGTGTGAGAGGTGCACTGGCGGTCAAATGACTGTCAGCCGCCTACTCGATTCAATATTCGATATTATTTTGTAACTATTTAGGTGATTTTAAATATCAGCTTATGTGAATTTTCACGCAAAGGCCGCAGCAACATTCGCAAAAATTGCAAAGTCTATGACCTTGCAAATTAATTCTTTGTCTATTTAGTATGAAATTTTATATGTCTGTTTATTAGGCAACATTGCTACCTAAATAATTATTGATAAATTATAAATACCAATTCAGAAAAGTTTCATATCCCGAAATACGTTAAACTAAAAATGTAAATTATCCGGCTTTTAGTGATTAAAAAAGTCTATCAATTTCTGCTTTGTATTTTTTATAAATAAACTGTCTTTTAAGTTTTAAGCTGGCAGTTAATTCTCCGGTCTCAACAGTCCATGGAGTGTCGAGAAGTTCAAAACTCATAATTTGTTCAGTTTTACCAAATGCAGAATTACAAGTATCAATTTCTCTTTGGAAGCGTTTTTTGATTATCTGATTAACAAGCATTTCCCGGTTAGAAGAATATTTGATTTCTTTCACATGGCACCATGAACGTAAATGATCAAAATTAGGAACAACTAATGCGGCTGCATATTTTTGATTCTCACCCAAAACAAAAATTACATCAATAAAAGGAGATTCTTTAAATTTATTTTCAATTAATTGCGGGCTAATATATTTTCCGAGTGAGGTTTTAAAGATTTCTTTTTTACGGCCTGTTATTCGTAATTGGCCGGTTTCTTCAATATTTCCAATATCACCGGTATGAAACCAACCATCTTTGTCAATAGCTTGTTTAGTGAGTTTAGGGTCTTTATAATAGCCTAACATTAAATTCGGGCCTTTACACAATATTTCACCATCCTCGGCAATTTTAACTTTAACATCTTTTAAAATCGGGCCGACAGTTCCAAATTTAATACCGTTTTTCCAGAAATTACTTACAGCAATAACAGGAGAAGTTTCGGTTAATCCGTAACCCTCGAGAACAGGTATTCCGGCAGCAGTAAATATTCTGGCCAATCTTGGTTGAATAGCTGCACCCCCGGAAACCATGACTTGGAAATTTCCCCCAAGGGCTTCCTGCCATTTTTTAAATACTAATTTTTTCGCAATTTTTAATTTATATTCATACAACCAACCGTTGGCACCGTCAAGCTCGTATCTCAAACCTAAATCCACCGACCAGAAGAAAATCATCTTTTTTATCCCTTTCAACTTTCTTCCTTTAGCTATTATTTTATCATATACTTTTTCTAATAATCTTGGAACCGTTGACATAATTTCAGGCTTGATTTCTTTAATATTATCTACTATAGTACCAAGATTTTCAGCATAATAAATTGAAACTCCAATATAATGAAAAAGATAATTGAGCATTCGTTCATAAACATGGCAAAGCGGAAGATAACTGATTGATTTGCCTTCTTCTCCCACGGGAGGAATTTTAGAAACGGCTTTAAAATTGCTTATAATGTTATTGTGAGACAACATAACACCTTTTGGGTTTCCGGTAGTGCCTGAAGTATAAATTAGTGTGGCAATTTCTTTAGGTTTTATGCTTGCCTTAATTGATTCAAGCTTCTTAGATTCGGGATTTTGCTTACCAAGTTCGATCAACTCGCTCAAGTGCTTAACCCCTTCATGTTCTTTAAAAGTGTATAAACCTTTTAAGGTTGGAATATCCGGTAAAATATGCTCAATTTTCCTTAAAAGTTCTTTTCCGGCAACAAAAACATATTTTACTTCTGCATGATTCAAAATATATTGATAGTCGGATTCGCTAATAGTCGGATATATGGGAACATGGATGGCTCCTGTTTGCAAAATTCCCATATCAATAAAATTCCATTCGGGTCGGTTATTGGAAATAGTAGCAATATTATCGCCCTTTTTTACTCCGAGTTTTAATAAACCGTAACTAATATCATTAACAATTTCAATATATTGGTCAATATTATATTTGACCCATTCACCATTCTCTTTTCCGGCAACAACATCATTTTTAGGTTTGAATTTTTTTTTATATCTTGTAAGTAAATCAAATATTCTGGTAACTTCCATATTTATTATTTTTTATTTTTCAAGATCGCGTGCAATTATATAAAAAAAACCTGAACAATAATCACAGTAATTAAAAATTTCAAAACAGTTGTTCGTTTTTATACCATAATTTAAATCATAAAATTTTCATTTTTATTATTTTATTGATCATATTGAACGAGGAAATTCCTCATTTTATCCAAATCATTAATTGATGTTTTAGAAAAAGAAAATTCATTAAAATTTATGTCAAGCTTCTCAAGTTCTTTTTTGTCATAGAAATTATTTACATAAGAAATTAAATTTTCTTCATCCGATAAAATATTTTCCTTTTGCTTTGATTTTAAAAATTGAAGAATTCTCAGGCCATCAACCTTGTTTTCACATGCTTTAACGAATTGATTTTTGGTTTTAAAATTTTTCCTCAAGGGTTGCCATAAGTCTAATGTTTTAAATTGGGCTTGCAAAAACTTTGTCATGGGGGTTGCAATTTCTTCGGTGAATAGTTTTGGGAAAAGATCGAAAGTCAGTTTAACTTCATCAAAAAACTTATAATTATAAATCGGATATGATGACCAATCACCTCTGCTACCTTTAATCATTGCGGGGCCAGTTCCAAAAAAAACTCTATCGGAAAACCTGGCTGCCGGATTGACTTTTTCGGGATTCCGACTAAGAATATCACCTGTTTTACATAATTTTTGAAGGAAATAAAAATCTTCACCGCTTTTATGAGGAGTTATTCCACCGATTCGGCGATATGATTTTACGGGCAGAACAATTGCCGAGCCAAGTGCCGTAAAATTATATGGATTATTTATTCTTTTAAGATTAATGGAATAATATCTCATATAAATCTCGTAATGCAAAATAGCGCGGTTTGCAAGTTCATCATCGACAAGCTTATGATAATAAGGTACTGAAAGTGCTATGATTTCGGGATTGGAATTGAAGTTGTCAATTAAGGATGAAAAATAATTTTTAGAAAAGCGAGTATCGGCATCAAGACTAACAATCAAATCATTATCATCGGCCTTTTCACTGATTCTGTCCATACAATGTTTTCTGGCCCAACCGACACCAAACTTTTTACCTTTCCAAGCATTTCCACGGCTACTCTTATCGATGATAGTAATCGGAAAATCCAAGGTTTCTTTTAATAAATTTATAGTTAGATTATTGTTTTTGCAAATATTTATTTTTTTTTCGTCATTCCAAAAATCCTCAGGCTGGTTTACGCAAACAAATAACTCAAAATTCTTGAAAGTCTGGGCACGAATGTCAGAAATAAATACAGGCATATTTTCCGCCTCATTCATGGCAGGAAGGGCAATAAAGATTTTTTGTTTTAAAGATTTCATGTTTAGGCCTTATTTATTAAGGGCTAAGGATTGGTGCTTATTCTTTTAAAAGGTTTTCAATATTTTGAATAAATTCAACCATTTCATTGTGCATGATAGAAACTTCAATAAATTCAAATGTTACAAATGCATCATAATCACCTTTTGTTCTATTTTTAAAGGAATTCCTAAGTATTTTACCAAATCGTTTATCTATCAAACCTGTTGCTATAAAATCTTTATTAAACCATCCTAATAATTGAGAATGTTTAGAAGTCTCGAATTTGTGTTTTATGGCTAAAGCTGTTATAGCATAAAATAATCCATAATAAATTCTATTAACAGCGACAGATAATTTATTCGAATCAATTAAAAACTTGGCTAAATCAATTGTATCATTTGCTTGTCCAATTCTGTATTTAATTAATGATTCCCTATCTTGCTCATTAATCATGCGTAATACCCCTTTGATAATGCGTTAATAAAAATTGGTTGTCTTCCTCTTGGAGAATTTAATTCTGATTCACTTAAAACATGTGTATCTGTTAATATCCCGTATTTTAAGTCTATATCATAGCATATATCAGATATTTCTCGTTCTAATTTCCAATCCGCTTTTTGTTTTAATATTATAAGAATGTCATAATCTGAATCTTTTGATACGCCATCGGTTAATTGCGAACCAAATAAAATTAATTCGGATAATTTATCCTTAAATCTTTCGGATAAACTGATTTTTAAATCTGTTAATATTTTAATTTTTTCTTCATTCATTATGAATAAACTTTTATACAAAGATAAAAATTAAATTCAAATTAATTTTCACTTGCTTATAACTTGATGAGACAGATTCTCAAAGTTTTGGAACACTTATTTTTCTCAGACTTTAATTATCTGATATCTGAAGCTCCTCAAATAATTCATCATTATTAATAATTTCCACAGCCTTCAAATATCCGTCGTCAACCTCTGTAATTACTTCAAAATAGGCATCCATATCCCAGAAATTTCTTGCAATTAAAGCTTTAAGTTGATGTTTTATGAAAGTTTCGGAACTTTTATATCCTTCTTCATCTAAATCAACCCCTTCTTTTTCTGCATGTTTAAAAAACTTATCCATTAGCTTTTCATCAATAGAAAAGTTTTCATTAAATGAATCAAATGTCGGATATTCTTTTTCAATTTTTTTTCTGTTATTGTCAACATAAGTGAGCGTAAAGCTATTCAAAACTCCTTTTCTTATGAGATCGGAATAGTAATCGGAAATGCGAGTGGAATCCCAAGGAATAAAGATATCGGGCATAATGCCACCGCCGCCGTAAACAAGTCTGTTTTTTGAAGTATAATATTTTAATGAGTCAGGAAAATGAATACTGTCTTCATGTATCAATTCGCCATTTTCCAAACGTTTTCTAAGGTCTGCCAGATAACTCTCTGTTCCATCGTCATAAGGTTTTTGAATACAACGGCCTGTCGGAGTATAATATCTTGCGGTCGTAAGTCTGATAACCGAGCCATCGGGAAGCCGAAACGGACGTTGAACCAAGCCTTTCCCAAACGATCGCCTTCCAACAATAATTCCTCTGTCCCAATCCTGAACAGCACCCGAAACAATTTCGCTTGCAGAAGCCGAGCCTTCGTTAATCATCACAATTAATTTCCCATCTTTAAATTCACCTTCGGCGGTTGATTTAAATTCTTGTAGAGGGCTTTTCAAACCTTTTGTAAAAACAATTAATTTATCAGAATTTAAAAACTCATCGGAAAGTTTTACGGCAATATCTAAGTAACCACCGGTGTTTCCTCTTAGATCAAGGATAAGGTTTTTCATTCCCTGAGTTCTTAACTCGCTCAAGGACTCATGGAACTCATCCATAGAGGTACGTGAAAAACGATTTAATTTAATATATCCGGTTTCGGGATCGGCCATAAATGTTGCATCAATACTGTTTATAGGTATTTTATCGCGGGTAATTGAATAATCAATCAATTCCTTTTTTCCTTTACGATAAATTGAAACATCGACAACGGTTCCTTTTTTTCCTCTGAGCCTTTCAAAAACATAATTATTATCAATTTTTGATCCGGTGGCATCTTCACCATTTATTTTAACAATTTTATCACCAGACAATATTCCAAGCTTATCAGAAGGCCCTCCCGGAACAGGGGCAATAACAAGAATTGTGTCTTTAAATAATTGAAAAGAAACACCTATTCCTTCAAAATTCCCAACCAGTGGTTCGTTAGCTTTGTCGATATCTTCTTTAGAAATATATGCTGAGTGTGGGTCTAATTCCTTAAGAGTTTCTATTATTGCATTTTCTATCAAATCGGGTTCATCAATACTGTCAACATAAGCAAAACGAATTATTTGCATAGCCGTAGCCATTTTTTTCATAGTTTTATTTGGGTCTTCATTTTGTGAGAAAACATTATTGGTGCTAAAAAAAAACGCTATGATCGTTAATATTATGGTGAAACTAAAAATTGTATTATTGTATTTTTTCATATGTTAAATTATTATCAATTTTTATTGAATTTATTAAGTATGGTTCAAATTATGTCCAAATCTAAGAGAAAAAACGATTAGAATGGAAATAACTTATCTTTTTTTAATGTTAAATTTTGTTAAAAGTCATCTGCACTTCGATTGTGAAATTCGAAATTGTCTTTTTCCGACAGGCGCTAACTAAACCTGATTGCCTTAACCGGAGTAATTCTTGTAATTATATACGATGGAATTATAAGCATTAAAACACAAACTATCAGGGTTCCCGAATTAATTAATATTAAATTGGTGATATTTAAATTTATAGGAACGTAAGAAACAAAATATGATTCAACGGGAAGAGAAATTAGTTTAAAATATTTTTGAAGAAGACATAGTCCTACTCCAAAAATATTTCCGAGAATCAATCCTTTGCCAATAATATAAATTGCATTATAAAGAAATATTTTTCTAATACTCCAGTCTTTACTTCCCAGAGCTTTTAAAATTCCAATCATATTTGTGCGTTCGAGAATTAAAATCAATAAAGTAGAAATCATTGTAATTGCAGCCACTGCTACCATTAAAACTAAAATGACCCAAACATTCATATCCTGTAGTTCGAGCCAGTCGAATATTTGAGGGTAAAGTTGTTTGATGGTTTGTGTATCAAGGTCGTAATCAATCTTATTATAAATATACCGGCCTAATTTATCGAGATCATTAAAATCATCAATAATAACCTCAAAACCGGCAATCATATCATTGCTCCAGTTGTTAATTTTTTGAATATGCTTTATGTCTCCGATGATAAACTTATTATCAAATTCTTCAAGCCCGGTTTCAAAAATTCCTTCGATCTCAAACTTTCTTCCTCTCGGACTGCTTTGATCTTGGGTAAGAAAATACATTCTGACAGCATCACCGGCTTTAAATTTCATTTTTGATGCAGTACTTTTCGAGATCAGAATTTTATTTGTTTTAACGGAATCATTGATTTCAAAAGTCTTGCCTTCAATAATTTTATCTTTGAAGAACGACCAATCATAATCGCTGTCAACACCTTTTAAAACAATTCCCTGTATTTGATCATCGGTTTTTATTATTCCTGCTTTATTAGCATAAACCTGAATATGTTTAATGCCATCAATGGTGTCGAGTGCGGGATAAAATGTCTGAAATTTTGTAATTGGAGACGACTCGTAAGATAGGTTGGAATCATAATTTCCAATTTGAATATGTGAACCGAAACCTATAACTTTATCTCTAACCATGATTTTAAAACCAGTTACGATAGCAATTGAAACAATCATAACAGATAGGCCGAGAGCAATACCTGCAACGGCAACTTTAACAATTGGGCGAGAAAAATTATCCTTGTTTTTGGATAAAATATGTTTTGTTATAAATAATTCGAAGTTCAATTTTATTCTCTTAAAATGGTTACTGATCCGCTAAGAGTTCGTTTAGTCAATCCGCTAAGCCGCATTTCGTAAACATCGCACACATAGAAATAAACTCCGGCACTGCAATCGCTATTATTATTCTTGTTTTTTCCATCCCAATTTATTTTAGGATCATGGGTTTCAAAAACAATTCTCCCCCAACGGTCAAAAATTTCAATATCAATTCTTTCAACCGAAGTAAATGGGAAAGGAATAAAATAATCGTTACGTCCGTCATTATTTGGAGTAAAAACATTCGGCAGGCTATAAATGGAGCAACTGTCGATGTCGATGCAAACTATATTACTAAAATCGCTTTCGTTGCCAATCGAATCAATAGCAGTAACTGCATAGCATCCGGCAATTGAAAAACTTCCCTGATGAGTGAAAGTAGTATCGGATGCACCAAATACACTTGCCAATATTGTCAATTCTTCGGTCTCTAAATGTGAATAATAAACATTATATTTCGCAACATCATCACAACAAAAATTATTAGGATTTGTCCACGTCAAAATATTTTCGGCATAGTCGCAATTTGTTGTGATAAATAATTCGGGTGGGCAAGGAGGTTTGTTATCAATCGGTTTTCCGCATTTTTGTTGCGAAAAATTAATAATCGGTGAAATCAGTCCGGGTGAATCATAATCTCCAACACTTTTAATATAATAACAATATTTTTCACCATTTATCAAATTTCGGTCATAATACTTTGAATCATTTGTCCATCCAAGCGAATCATAATCCGATTCTTCGGGGTCTTGGCGATAAATAATATATGCCTCATTATTCCACGGAACATAAGGACTCCACGAAAGTTGTAATTCCTCATCGGTTTCGTAAATATTAATAAAAAGTGATGACGCATTCTGAGTGCTGCCGATTTCACCAATAGATTCGCTATGCAATCCTATTTTGTAGCTGTAAGGATTATTATCTTGATTAAGATTAATGCTTTTGTCAAAATATAAAGTATCGTTCAAACCAATATTATTCCCAATAAGCTGAAAATCTGATCCCGGAATTCCGATTGCACGAAAGATTTGATATTGAAAAGGGCCCGGGAATTTAATCGTGTCAAGTTCAACAGGTTTTGCCCATGCCAAAAAACAATGACCTAAACCAAGATTGGAACTATCGTTGCTAACATTTGTTATTATTGGTAGATCTCTTTTTAAAGAAGCACATGCCTCTAACGAAGCATAGCTTTCGGCTCCATCAGGATAATAGGCAATTATAATGTAACAATAATAAATTCCATGAACTAATCCAATGCCATTATTATCATCGACATAAATAGTATCTTCAATAGATTTAATTTCTTTTATTAGCTTATATCCCGTATAAGCCGGAACTCCGGTTTCACAAACACCGTGAATAAATCCATAATATCCTTTTCTTCTAAAAAGTTTATAACCAATAGCATTTTCACAAATAGTTTTATCCCAATTTAAATGGATATTGTTTCCAATAGCTTCAGCAGAAAGGTTTTCGGGTGGAGGCCCAATAACTTTGATGTTTACTGTTTTTATATCAACAAGATTAACAGGCATGCTATTATCAATTGCTTTAAAATACACTTGATATGGATATTTTTGAACATGAGAACAAACTGTTGGCCAGCTAAAAGTTGAAGTAACCTTGCTTAATGAATCAACTATTGGGAATTCGGCCGGATTATTCTGCATAACAATTGGGCCGCCCGTGGCTGTAAGAGTAATAAGGTCGTCATCTTCATCGGTGGCAACTACATCAAATTCCAGAAAAGAACCTGCTTCAACACAAGTATCGTCGATTGTAAAAATTTCAGGCGGAAGATTATCGCATGCTACAATATTAATTTGCATATCGCGAATAATGCTACCGATTTCATATCCGTTCCGCCATTCCTTAATAAGAATAGCAATATTATATTCTCCTTGTATTTCAGGCATATCCCAAATCACATCACCCGAATATGAATCTATTGAAAAAATATTAGAGGCCATTGGTAAAGAATATCCCGGAATAGGTAATCCATTTGCACCTTTACATTCAATTAACTGATAAGAAAGACTGTCACCATCAACATCATAAGCTCCCGGATTGTGTAAATATAATCGGTTGACACAACCATTATCAAAAGGCGGATTTAATAAAACAGGTGAATTGTTTACCCCAAGGAATGGATTAATAACAAGTTCTGATTCCGTATAAAATGGAATATTCACGGAGTTTGGAATATTTAAAACTCCATAGTTACGGTTCGGATCTTCAACTGAAATAATATAAGTTGCGGGGGCGGCGAAAGTATGGCGGGCTTCAATGCCTCCGTAAACATTTCGTGAAATATTATTTGGGTAATTGATTTTTTCAATAAGCGGAATAATACTAGCGGATCCATCACCCCATAAAACCAACATTTCTATACGATTGGCAGGACTTGGAGTAAAAGTATAAGTTACGATGGTAATTTCATAAGTCAAACCCGTGATATGTTTATAGGTTATTTCACCGGCACGTTCGTGGGTTGCAAATATGCTTGGAATAATAGTTATTAAGAAAAAAATAAATAAAATAAATTTCTTCATCATAAAAAAAATAACATATAATATTTTTCCGACAAGCCAAAATTAGTAAATTAAAGCAAATAGAATTAAAAAAGGTATAGATTACCGGATAAACTTATGAAATATTTAAAGTAATAATATTGATTTAAAATATTATTTTAAAAATGTATGATATTAAAACATTTATTTGTTTCGTTTTAAAACATTGCCTATCTTTGCACATTGGAAAACAAAAAAATAATTGATATGGAGATAAGTCTTTCAAAAAATCAAATAGGCCAAAGGATAAGTAAACTTCGTAAAATGAAGAAGATATCTCAATATGATTTGGCTAAATGTGTTAAGATTTCCCGACCATCAATGGCACAAATTGAACTTGGAAACAGAAGCGTTGATGTTTTAGAGCTACAAAAGTTGTCAATTGTTTTGGGCTTCTCTTTGGACGATTTCATGTCGAAAGATTTTAACATCAGCCATATGATTGATGCAAAGCCGGAAATCTTTACCAAGAAGTTTGAGGAACGTATTTCTGTACCAATTCTCAATATCAAAAAGTTTAAGAATGTACTTTTATATATTTTGGAAAGATGTGCAGGAAAACCGAACGTTGGCGAAACTGTCCTTAATAAACTACTTTACTTTATAGATTTTAATTACTATGAATTGTATGAAGAACATCTGACCGGCTCAAAATACCGCAAATTGCCTTATGGCCCTGTTCCAGAAAAGTTAGATATCATCATTAATCAAATGATTGAGAAGTCGCTTTTGAAAAGAATTAAAACAGAATATTACGCTTATCCACAAACTCGTTTCCTGCCATTAGTGAAAGCAGATTTAACCGAATTAAAAGCAAGTGAAAAAGAAGTCATTGACAAAGTTATTGAGCAAATGAGTGATTGGTCAGCTACTGCAATTACTAATTATTCTCATAAGGATATGCCTTGGCTTTCATCAAAAGAAGGAGAAGAAATTAATTACGAATTAGCTTTTTATAGAGATGTTCCCTTTTCTGTAAGAAATTATGGAGACGAAATTGATGAAATATGATATTTATTGAACTTG
Source organism: Bacteroidales bacterium (assembly GCA_016342645.1). GTDB lineage: Bacteria > Bacteroidota > Bacteroidia > Bacteroidales > JAEINX01 > JAEINX01. Next base: position 22,015 of record JAEINX010000005.1, read on the forward strand.
TAGAATTTAATAAGGACCTCAAAAAACTTTTAAAAAAATATCGGACGCTGAAAGATGATATCGAAACAGTAAAACAAGTTTTAGAAATTGTACCTGATGAAAGGCCACTTTTCAGTTTTCGTATAGCTAATTTAAGCTTGGAAACTTGCGTAATTAAAGTAAAGAAAATTGCCTGTAAAGCACTAAAGGGAAGGGGAGTAAATTCGGGGTTGCGTTTGGTTTATGCGTATTTCAAAGAAGAACAAAAAATAATCTTTATTGAACTTTATCATAAAAACGATAAAGAAAATGAAGATAGGCAAAGGATTTTGGATAATTTCAAGTAGAAATTAAAATGACAAGTTTTTTGATAAACTTGCTTCAATTTATACACATTCTAAACAAAGCCTTAAACATTTATAATATTTTGTATAACAGTTATAAATACAATTATTGAAGATCAAGGTTAATTTTTAAAAGTATAATTATCAAATCATTATAAATTATGAAATCTTATAAACAAAAGACTTATTAATTTAAGTTTTGTTTTTATTTTTGCCGAATGTTTATTTTTAATTTTGATTCAATAATTAATTGAATCTTTTATTTTGTTTAACAAAAAATGATTTACCGTGAATGATGTAATTATTTTTTCATTTATATCATTAAGTGCAATAGGAATTGCGGCAGCAGTTATTTTGTACTTTATTGCTCAGAAATTTAAAGTAATCGAAGACCCTAAAATAGATTTGGTTGCCGATGCCTTGCCCGGAGCAAATTGTGGTGGCTGCGGATTTCCCGGATGCCGGAATTTTGCCGAAGCTTGCGTGAAAACCGGAAAAAACCAGGGAAACATTGATGGTTTAAATTGCCCTGTAGGTGGAGGTGAGACAATGAGTTCGGTTGCCGCAATACTTGGTTTTGAAGTTACCGAAGCTGATCCATTGATAGCAGTCGTGCGTTGCTCGGGAACAAAAACAAATGCACCTAAAAAAGTCAACTACGATGGTCCCGAAACTTGTTCTTTTGCACATAGTTTATCATCGGGCGAAAGTGGTTGTCCTTATGGATGTCTGGGTTTAGGCGATTGTGTGAAAGCCTGTGCATTTGATGCTATTTTCATAAATGACGAAACCGGTTTACCCGAAGTAAACGAGAAATGTGTTGCCTGTGGTGCTTGTGTTGATGCTTGTCCCCGAAATATTATTGAATTAAGAAAAAAAGGCAAAAAAGATCGCAGAATTTTTGTTTCATGTATTAATAAAGAAAAAGGTGCACCCGCAAAGAAAAACTGTGCAGTTGCCTGTATTGGTTGTGGAAAATGTGTCAAAACTTGTCCGTTTGAGGCTATCACTTTGGAGAATAACCTTGCATATATTGATTTTGAAAAATGCAAGCTTTGCAGAAAATGTGTTGAAGTTTGTCCGACAAATGCAATACATGAGCTTAATTTTCCACCACGAAAACCCAAACCGGAAAAAGCCGTTTCTGAAAATAAACCTGAGCCAAAAACAATTGCTGATAAAACTGAAACTGAGGCTAAGGTGTTAAAAATTAATAAAGAAGGAAATTAAATATTGATGTTTATTTAGCATTTATTGTGCATAGAGAAAGATATATTTAAATTTAATTAAATTGAATTAATGAAATGTTTGAAAATAATTTAGGAGGAAAAAATATTGAAAACCTTTAAATTAGGCGGTGTTCATCCGGCAGAAAACAAATTATCAGAAAGTCAGCCCATTGAAATTCTTCAGTTGCCAAAGAAAGTGTTTATTCCTTTAGCACAAAATTTAGGCGCTCCTTCAGTAGCTGTAGTAAAAAGAGGCGATGAAGTAAAAGTCGGGCAATTAATTGCTAAAGCTGAAGCTTTCATTTGCTCAAATGTTCATTCATCGGTATCCGGTAAAGTAACTAAAATTGATAATTTTATAACCCAAACCGGATATAAAACGTCCACAATTCATATTGATGTAGCCGGCGATATCTGGGACGAAAGTATTGATACCTCTCCGGAAATCAAGCATGAAATCAAACTTTCTAAAGATGAAATCGTTCAGAAAATCAAAGAAATGGGCATTGTTGGTATGGGTGGAGCTGCTTTTCCGACTCATGTAAAATTAATGCCACCTCCGGGAAAGAAAGCTGAATTTCTAATTATTAACGGAGTTGAATGCGAGCCTTATCTTACTTCCGATCATAGAATAATGCTTGAAAAAAGCGAGGAACTTTTGATTGGAGTTTCTGTTTTAATGAAAGGCCTTGATGTAAAAAAAGCTTTGATTGGGATTGAAAACAATAAAACTGATGCCATAAGGATTTTATCGGAACTTGCCGTACAATATGATGGTATTTCGGTTTATCCTTTAAAAATAAAATATCCGCAAGGTGGCGAGAAGCAATTAATTAAAGCCTTAGTAAACCGCGAAGTTCCTTCAGGAAAATTACCTATCGAAGTTGGTTGTGTTGTAAATAATGTCGGAACAGCATTCGCAGTTTATGAAGCGGTTCAAAAAAATAAGCCACTAATTGAAAGAGTAGTAAGTGTAACAGGAAAAACTTTGGCAAAACCTTCAAATTTGTTGGTAAGGGTGGGGACACAAATCTCGGAATTAATTGACAAAGCCGGCGGAATTCCTCAAGGAACCGGAAAAGTTGTAGGAGGCGGACCAATGATGGGAAAAGCTTTGGTTTCTATCGAAGCTCCTATTGTTAAAGGTTCATCAGGGATTTTAGTCTTTGATGAGAAAGAAGAAAAACGCCTCGAACCTCAAAACTGTATTAGATGTGCCCGATGTATTACCGCTTGCCCTATGGGTTTGGAACCGGTATTATTAGCACAATATTCGGAAAACGAAATGTTTGATCTTGCTGAAGAAAATTCAATTATGGATTGTATGGAATGCGGATCTTGTCATTATACATGCCCGGCTAATAGGCCTTTATTGGATTATATTCGGGTTGGAAAAAATAAAGTTGGTCAAATAATTAGAAATAGAGGAAAAGCATAAAATATGAATTTACTTACTATTTCAGGTTCTCCACACGTTCATGGAGATTCTTCTGTAAAAAAAATAATGTATGGCGTTGTTATCGCCATGATTCCGGCTCTGATAGTTTCAATTTACTTTTTTGGAATAGGAGCGGTTAAAGTAATTTTAATTTCTGTGATTGCATGTTTGTTTTTTGAATGGGCAATTCAGAAATTTCTAATAAAAGGAAAAAGCACTATCGGTGATGGCTCGGCTCTGATAACGGGAGTTTTACTTGCCTTTAATGTTCCAAGCAATCTTCCAATCGGGATAATTATTATTGGAGCTTTTGTTTCAATAGCAATTGCAAAGATGTCGTTTGGCGGATTAGGGAAAAATCCTTTTAATCCGGCTTTGGTAGGAAGGGTTTTCCTTTTAGTTTCGTTTCCGGTTCTAATGACTTCATGGCCGATACCAAAACCATTGTTTTCGTCTTTTGTGACGGATGCAATCACAGGGCCTACCCCTTTGGGAATTGTTAAAGAAGGTTTAAAAAGCGGTGAAACAGTTTCACATCTAATGGCTCAACTACCAACTTACACCGAAGGGATTATAGGCGGAATTGGTGGATCATTGGGTGAAGTTTCGGTTATTGCATTATTAATAGGTGCAATTTATATGCTAATTAAAAAAATAATTACATGGGAAATTCCAACTGCATTTTTGGGCTCAGTCATAATTTTCACAGGAGTTTTATACTTAATTAATCCTGAAATGTATATCAGTCCAATTTTTCATTTGGTAACAGGCGGTTTAGCCTTAGGAGTTTTCTTTATGGCAACTGATATGGTTACATCACCAATGTCATCGAAAGGAATGTTGATTTTTGGCCTTGGCGCAGGAGTAATTACTGTAATCATCAGAGTTTGGGGAGCTTACCCCGAAGGTGTTTCGTTTGCAATTTTAATAATGAACGCCTTCGTACCTTTGATTAATAAAGGATTTAAACCAAAACGATTTGGAACTGTTAATTGATTATTTTTGATTGATTATTTTTAATTGAAAAGGAAAATGACAGAAACTGAACTAAAGATAAGAGCTAAAAAGTTTGCACATGATTGTGTTAAACTTGCTTTATTGCTCCCAAAAAGTAAATTAGGCCTGCATATTCAGGGACAACTGATAAGATGTTCAACATCTGTTGCAGCAAATTATAGGGCTGGATGTGTTGCACAATCAAAAAAAAGTTTTGTTGCAAAATTGAGTATTGTAATAGAAGAAGTAGATGAATCAAATTTCTGGTTGGAATTCATAAAAGATGAAAAATTATTGGAGCTAAATATAATTTCTCCGCTATTAAATGAATCAGCAGAATTAACTTCAATTTTCATTGCCTCCAGAAAAACAGCCCAATTATCAATTAAAAGTTAAAAATCAATAATATAAAATTAAAAATATAAAATATAAAAGACATGGCAAAAAAGGAATCATCTTTTATAAACATGGTAATCACGTTGTTTGTGATAACTGCGGTTGCTTCTCTTGCTTTGGGTGGAGTTTATAATATTACAAAAGAACCCATCAGGCTCGCTCAAATTGCCAAAGCCGAAAAGGCTATAAAAGAAGTTATCCCTGCTTTCGATGAATTAAAATCGTTCAAAATTATGCCTGAGAACGGGAAAGACTCTTTAATATTCAACCAGGGATTGAAAGATGGGAAAATGGTAGGTATTGCGGTCGAAACATATTCGTATGAAGGCTACGACCCGACTCAGATTAAAATCATGGTTGGCTTTTTGCCAGACGGAAAAATTATTAATACTGCCGTTGTACAACAAAAAGAAACTCCCGGCCTTGGAACCAAAATGGCAAGTGAGAAATTTAAAGCTCAATTTAGAGATAAAGACCCAAAACAATATACTTTGAAAGTTGTAAAAGATGGCGGCAACGTTGATGCAATTACAGCAGCAACAATAAGCTCAAGAGCATTCTGTGATGCTGTTCAACGTGCCTACACTACTTTCGAAAAAGCTGAAGGAGGGAACAAATAATGAATCAATGGAAAAATTTCACTAAAGGTTTTATTAAAGATAATCCGGTATTTGTTTTATTGCTGGGATTATGTCCAACACTTGGTGTAACAACATCGGCAGTTAACGGGCTTGGAATGGGAATAGCTACAACATTTGTTTTAGTATGTTCTAATCTGGTTGTTTCTTTAGTAAAAAATGCAATACCCGATAAAGTTCGTATCCCGAGCTTTATTGTAATTATTGCCTCGTTTGTAACAATAGTTGAGTTGGTTATGCAAGGATTTACGCCCGGACTTTTCGATGCTCTCGGTTTGTTTATTCCTTTAATTGTAGTAAACTGTGTTGTACTTGGCCGTGCCGAAGGTTTCGCCTCAAAGCAATCACCAATTTCATCAATTCTTGATGGTTTGGGTATGGGTTTAGGCTTTGCTTTTGCTTTGACTTTGCTTGGCGGAATAAGAGAAATTCTCGGAAACGGTTCAATTTTCGGACTTAAATTTATTGAAGGCGATGCAATGCTGGTTTTTGTGCTTTCACCCGGTGCATTTATAGTTTTAGGCTATTTGATTGCTTTTATTAATAAAATTAAAAAAACCGCTTAAATAATTTATCATGGAATATTTTGTAATAATTATAGGATCAATATTTGTCAGTAATATTGTATTGGCGCAATTTCTTGGAATTTGCCCCTTCCTTGGAGTTTCAGGCAAAGTATCAACCTCAATTGGGATGAGCGGTGCCGTTTTATTTGTTATGACAATTGCAACCATAGTTACTTGGTTAATTCAAACTTATATCCTTATTCCCTTGGGAATTACTTTTTTGCAAACTATTAGTTTCATTCTTGTAATTGCTGCACTTGTGCAAATGGTTGAACTAATCCTGAAAAAAATAAGCCCTCCTTTATATCAGGCTTTAGGAATATTTCTTCCTTTAATTACAACCAATTGTGCTGTACTTGGTGTAGCGATCCAAACTGTTTCTAGAGATTTCAACCTTCTCGAAGGAGTTATTTTTGCAATTTCCAATGCAATTGGTTTTGGATTGGCAATGTTGATTTTTGCAGGTTTACGCGAACATCTCGACTTAATGAGCGTACCAAAAGGAATGAGAGGCGTACCTATTGCTTTGGTTACTGCCGGTATTCTTGCTCTTGCTTTTATGGGTTTTGGTGGCTTGGTTTAGGTAATATATCAGTTTTTAGTGTATTTTTGTGAAATCCTTTGTGCGGCATTGTGAAAAAAAAGTCTATTTTTGCCCCCGATTCGTATGAATACCGAATAAAGATTTTAGATTTTCTTAATTTCTAAAATCAAAAATTTGTGCACTTTGTTCACTATTCAAGCACAAAAAAAAGAACACCATAAAGTATCTCCCAAATAATTTAGTTTGGGAATTAAAATTTGAAATTAATGCAATTTGAAAATCTGAATATTATTGAGCCAATATTGAAGGCTCTAAAAGATAAAAAATATACTGAGCCAACATCAATACAAGTAAAAACTATCCCACTCATTTTAGAAAGAAATGATATTTTAGGTAGTGCTCAAACCGGAACAGGCAAAACAGCAGCTTTCGCAATTCCAATAATTCAACACCTCTATCATAATGAGAGTAAAAGGCAAGGCAGGCCTAAAATAAATGCTTTGATAGTAACTCCAACGAGAGAACTGGCGATACAAATTGATGAAAACATTGAGGAATACGGTAAATACACAAATATTAAACATGCTGTAATTTTTGGGGGTGTTAAGCAAACCGGACAGGTTGAAAAACTTAAGAATGGAGTACATATTCTGGTAGCTACTCCCGGAAGGTTGTTAGACCTGATAAATCAAGGATTTGTTAGCCTGAAATCAGTAAACATGTTCGTCCTCGACGAAGCAGATAGGATGCTTGATATGGGTTTTATTAATGATATTAAGCAATTACTGAAGTTGCTTCCTGAAAAGAGGCAGTCTTTGTTTTTCTCAGCTACAATGCCGGATAATATTGTAGAACTTTCAAGGAAGATTTTGAAAAACCCTAAGAAAGTCGAAGTAAGTCCGGTTTCCTCAACTGCTGAAACTATACGTCAATATTTGTATTATACCAACAGATCAACTAAGAAAGATTTGTTGCGTCATATCCTTCGCAATCCAACAATCAATCAGGTATTATTATTTAACAGGACAAAACATGGTGCCGACAGAATAACTCGAGAATTGATAAAACAAAAAGTTAAAGCAGCAGCCATCCATGGCGACAAAGCCCAAAATCAAAGACAAAAGGCTTTGGCACAGTTTAAAGCAGGAGAAATAAGAGTGTTGGTGGCAACTGATATTGCTGCAAGAGGTATCGACATTGACAAGTTAGGTTTTGTTATCAATTATGATATGCCGAATATTGCCGAAACTTATGTGCACAGGATAGGCCGCTCAGGAAGGGCAGGAGAAGAAGGTGTTTCTATTTCTATTTGTGAACCCGAAGAAAATGGTTTTGTAAAAGATATTGAAAAACTGATAAACCGGAAAATAGAAGTTGTAACGGAAAATCCTTTTCCACAAACGGAAAAACCAATGAGCGAAAAGGAAAAGCGGGAATGGGAAAAAGAAAAGCTACGAAAAAAACAAGAATTCTTTGCCTCAAGGAAAAAAATGCATGACAGATCAAAGTCATTTAGCTCGTCAAGAAAGGTGAGGTAGGAAGGCTAAAGTAAAAAGAAAAAAGTGAGGGATGCTTCGGGGATTTGCCGATTGGGGATTGGTGATTAAATGTGCTTTGCTGCTTGATTATTTGAAAGAATTTCAAAGAAAATGATTTTCTGAAGTGGGTTTTTCTTGCCAACCCATAATTATAATTGTACTTTTGCATTATGAGTAAATTTTATCAAATACAATCGCCAACTGATAAGATATTTAATAATAAAATTAATGAAGAAAAGGTTGAAATAGTTAATATAGAGGAAGAAATAAACAAAAAACTAAAGTGGGTGTGAATCATTTAGTTGTTGGAATTATAAATTTATTTATTCTTAATCACAATGTCAAAAGTAATCAATATCGAAATCAAAGCACAATGTTACGATCCTCAAAAAATTAGAGAAGTTTTATTCAATCTAAATACTAAATATATTGGCCTCGATCATCAGGTAGATACATATTTCATCGTAAAAAATGGACGATTAAAGCTTCGAGAAGGAAATATTGAGAATAATCTTATTCATTATGATCGTGAAAATATTTCAGGGCCAAAAACAAGTAATTGTCTTCTCTATAAATCAAATCCCGATTCATCTCTTAAAGAAATTCTGGTAAAATCGCTTGGAGTTTTTAAGATAGTTGAAAAAGATAGAGAGATTTTTTTCGTTGATAATGTAAAAATTCATATTGATAAAGTTAAAGGTTTGGGATCATTTGTAGAAATTGAAGCAATTAGTAAAAACAATGATTTTTCAAAATCTCAACTTTTGTCCCAATGCAAGCATTTTTTAGAAATTCTCGAAATCAAGGCTAATGATCTTATACCATATTCGTATAGTGATATGTAAATTTATTATCTAAATTATACTGAAATATTTCATAAAAATTTCCTATTTCGGTTGCGGAAAGTTTCAGATATTTACAAAATTAAAAATCATTGACGGATTTTAATTTGAAAACAAAAAAATATTAATTTAAAAAGCAGATAAGCATATGAAAGCCAAAACATTTGTTGAAAAAATATTCGAAGCAGAAAAAGGTAGCATCATTTTCAAAAAACCTGACATAATTTTAACGCATGACAATACTGCGAGCATTGCAGCCACTTTCAAGAAAATGGGAGGCGAAAAAGTTGCCGACCCCAATCAATTATTGATAGTTCTTGATCATAATGCTCCTCCAACAAGCTCAAAACTTGCCAACCAATATCAAAAAATTAGGGACATTGTCAATGAGCAGGGTATAGAAAAGTTTCATGATGTTGGAAATGGAATTTGCCATCAGGTTATGTCGGAATATGCAAAACCCGGAATGATAATAGTTGGAAGCGATAGCCACACTTGCACAGCAGGGGCTTTTAATGCTTTTGCCGCCGGAATCGACCGCACCGAATCAGCAGGGCTTTGGAAGCAGGGTGAAACATGGTTTAGAGTTCCCGAAACAATTAAAATTACCTTAAAAGGAAAATTCAAAAAAGGTGTTTTTGCAAAAGACCTTTCATTATGGATAATTGGAATGATAAGCTCAAGTGGAGCTGATTATATGTCGATTGAATATCATGGAGAGGGAGTAAAAAATCTTTCAATTGCCGAAAGAATGACAATCACAAACCTTGCCTCCGAAATGGGTGCAAAAAATGCAGTTTTTCCTTGTGATGAAGTTTTAGAAGAATTTCTTGGAGAAAAAACTGAAGGTATTTGGGCTGATCCGGATGCCGAGTATGCCCGTGAAATAGAGATAGATTTAGGCGAGTTATATCCATTAGTTGCAGCACCTCATCATGTTGACAACGTAAAAGCATTATCCGAAGTACAAGGCACAAAACTAAACCAAGCATTAGTCGGTACCTGTACAAATGGTAGGCTCGAAGATTTACGCGAAGCTGCCAAAGTGTTAAAAGGAAATAAATTACCTAAAGATTTTCAAATGCTCATAATTCCGGCTTCGAAACAAATTTATTTGGAAGCCATGAAAGAAGGTTTAATAGAAATCTTTATGAATGCCGGTGCAAACGTACTTGCCACATCTTGTGGGCCATGTCTCGGAACCGGACAAGGAATTCCTGCCGACGGATATAATATCATTTCGACTGCTAACCGAAATTTCAAAGGAAGGATGGGTAATAAAGAAGCGAGTATTTATTTGGCTTCACCTGCCGCCGTTGCGTTTTCTGCATTGAAAGGCGAAATTTGTGACCCGAGAGGAATTATTTCAAACGATAAATTTCCCTCTTCAAAAGAACAGAGTAAAACCGTTGAAGTTAAAGAAAACGAAAATCGTTATGGGAAAGGAATATGGAATTATGCTGATGTCGATAATCTGAATACCGATCAAATGTTTGCCGGAAACCTTACTTATAGTGTTTTAAGTTCAGAACCTGAAAAAATTATGCCTCATTTATTTAAAGGTTTTGATGACAATTTTTCAGAAAAGGTAAAGGAAAACGATATTATTATTGCAGGAGCAAACTTCGGTTGCGGTAGTTCGCGCGAACATCCGGCTGTAGGTTTATCATTTGCCGGGGTGAAAGCAGTAATTTGTAAATCAGTTAACCGTATTTTTTATCGCTCATCGGTTAATCAGGGTTTGCCGATTATTTTGTTACCTGAAGTAGTAGAATGTTACAAACAAGGTGATAAGGTAATTATTGATTTTGAAAAAGGCATTGTTTTCGTAAATAATAATGAATTCAAATTTGCCCCGCTTCCATCTAAATTAATGAATATTTTTGAAGCGAAGGGATTGGTGAATTATATTAAAAGCAGTCAAGGATGATTGGATAATGATTGGAAAATTCCGAAATAAATATCGAATACAATCCAACCGAATGCCGTATTGGAATTATTCCGGAATAGGTAAATATTTTATTACTATATGTGTCAATGATCGAAATTGCATTTTTGGCTATATTGAAAATGATAAAATGATGTTAAATGAATATGGTAAAATTGCATACAATGAATGGGAAGTTTCAGTAACAATTCGTGATGAAATTGAATTGGATGCATTTATAATTATGCCAAATCATTTACATGGTATAGTTGTTTTGAAAAAAACAAATATGAATATGGTTTGTGGTTCGGATGGTTTGCACAATGGTTCGCCCGATGGTTTGTCCGATGGTTCGCCTGTAGATTCGCACGATGATTCGCACGTAGAGATGCACGGCCGTGCGTCTCTACCAGAAAACCAACCAGAAAACCAAAACCCATTCCCGCAAAAACCGCAACGAAAACCAAAATCAATTTCATCGTTTATTGCCGGATTTAAATCGGCGGTTACAACCAAAATTAATAATTTGATTGATTTACGTATGCAAGCAAATGATTATGCACCTCAATTTAATATTACAAAATTTAATCGAAAAAACAAATTGTGGCAGGCCAATTATCATGATCATGTTATTCGGAATAATGAAGAATTTTATCGTATTAAAAAATATATAATCAATTATCCTTCCAAATGGGAACAGGATAAATTTTATAAATAAAAAATCAGATTTGATGAAATTGAAAAATAAAATATCGGTTTTGATTTTTATATCCATTGCAATCATAATTGTCGGATATTTTATCACATCATTTGTTTACCCGAAAAATGCAGGCAGGTATCCTGTTTTTATTGCAATTCTTCTTCTCGATGTTTATTTATGGGTTTCAATAAAAAATATAATTTCAAATTTGTTTTCAGGAGAGACGCACGGCCGTGCGTCTCTACATGGAAACGGCCGTGCATCTCTACATGGAAATGACCGTGCGTCTCTACTGAAATATTTAATTATTATCATCTACTGGCTTCCATTGACTGTTATAGTTTTATTTATGGGAATTTCTATTTTTCTACCAATAACAACATGGAATCCAGCTTTCAGAACTTATTTGTTTGGAATTGTATTCACGATAGCTGTCGCAAAATTGTTCCCAATTTTCTTTTTAATTATTGATGATATTATTCGACTCTTTAAAATTCTATTTTCATCTGTTAAGAAAAAGAAATTAAAACTTAAGCGGATAAGAATATTACAAATATTAGGAATTTCTTCCGGTATTATCGTGTTTGTATTCCTATTGCTTGGGATGTTTTTATGGGTTTATGATTTTAAAACTAAAACCGAAATAATATACCTTGAAGACCTTCCAGTTGAGTTCAATGATTTAAAAATAGTTCAGATTTCCGATCTCCACCTTGGAAGTTGGGCTATTAAAGAACCGCTTCAGGAAGCTGTTGATTTAATTAATGAGCAGAATCCTGACCTTGTTTTTTTTACAGGCGATTTAGTTAATTTTACATCAGATGAAGCATTTAGGTTTGAAAATATTTTAAGAAATGTTAAATCGAAATATGGTGTATTCAGTATTCTTGGAAACCATGACTACGGAAACTATTCGCATTGGAGTTCTAAGGAGGCAAAACAAGAAAACATGAAGCAAATATTTCAATTTTATAAAGACATCAATTGGAAATTGCTTTTAGATACTAATTATATTTTAGAAATAAATAATGAAAAAATTGCAATAATCGGGGTTGAAAATTGGGGTGCTCATGCTCGATTTCCAAAATATGGAGATATTAATCAGGCTCTTAGAGGAGTCGAAGATATTCCTACTAAATTGCTTTTATCACATGATCCCAGCCATTGGGATTTAATAATCAGCCAAAAGTATCCCGATGTTGATATTACTTTTTCAGGGCATACTCACGGATTTCAGTTTGGGATTGATTTCGCCGGAATATTATGGAGTCCTGCCGAGAAATTGTATAAACACTGGACTGGTTTATACTCCAATAAATCAAAGCAATATTTATATGTAAATCCCGGAATTGGAACCATAGGTTACCCCGGAAGAATTGGCATATTACCCGAAATTTCAGTAATAATATTAAAAAAAGAAGAAAGAAAATGAAGATTATTTTAAGTTTAGTATGTTTCGTAATTGTATTTATTTTTTCAGGATTTTCTCAAAATAATCAGGAAAAAAAGTTGATAAAAAAAGCAAATAGAATTCATGAAGAAGTTCTGACAATCGATTCACATGTTGATACTCCCATGCGTTTAATAAGAGACGGTTTTGATATTTCAAAAAGAAACGATCCTGATGAATCAAGAAGCAAAGTAGATTTCCCACGGATGAAGGAAGGAAATCTTGATGGAATATTTTTTGCTGTTTTTCTTGGCCAGGGTGAAAGAACAAAAGAGGGAAACAAAAAAGCAAAAGAAAAAACTCTAAAAATATTTGAGGCAATTCATAAGTCGGTTCAAGATAATCCTGAAATGGCTGAAATTGCTCTCACTCCCGATGATGCTCATCGGATTGAGAAAAATGGAAAACGAGCTATATTTATTGGAATTGAAAATGGATATCCGATTGGGAATGATTTGTCCAGCATTAAAGAATATTATGATTTGGGAGCAAGATATATAACGCTTTGCCATACAAAAAACAATGATATTTGTGATTCTTCAACTGATACAATTGAGCATCATGGTTTAAGTAAATTCGGGGAAGATGTTATTAGAAAAATGAATGATTTGGGAATGATGATTGATGTTTCTCATATTTCGGATGAAGCATTTTATGATGTAATTGAAATCAGTAAATCACCTATTATTGCTTCTCATTCGTGTGCAAGAGCAATTTGTGATAATCCGAGAAATTTGGATGACAAAATGTTAGAAAAACTTGCCAAAAACGGAGGTGTTATACAAATGTGTATTTTAAGTGATTATGTTGAAGAACCGGAGCCAAATCTCGAACGAGATGCTGCTCAGGAAGCTGTAAGAACTAAATACAAAGGTTTCGTTGACTTGAGTGATGAAGAAATGAAAAATGCCAGAAAAGACTGGTATGCAATTGATAAGAAATATCCACGAAAGTTGACAAATGTTTCACGTGTTGTCGATCATATTGATCATATTGTTGAAGTTGCCGGTATCAATCATGTTGGTATTGGTACTGATTTCGATGGGGGAGGTGGTGTTGAAGGTTGTTACGATGTTAGTGAAATGGGAAATATCACGCTTGAACTGGTGAAACGAGGATATACAAAAAAGGAAATTGAAAAAATCTGGGGAGGAAACCTGATGCGAGTTCTAAAAGTTGTAGAGAATAATGCTTCGAATAATTCGGCAAGTATTTAATGAAAAGTAATTGAAAATCTTATTCATGCAACCTTTGATAAAGGTAGTTGTCTTTAACATAAATTATCTTTGAGAAGAAATATTTATTAACAAATAGAAGCTATCATGTTTAAAAAAATCCTTATTATTTTAATTATCTCAGCCTTCATACCATTTAAAATGAACGCTGAATGGGTATCTTTTGATAAGAAAAAAGTTTCCAATACCCCTCCTAATGTTACACTTATCAGTAACGATAACAACAGTACCGTACTCAAGGTTGAGCTATCAGGATTCAATCTAAAAGAATTTAATACAGAGGGAACAACTTATCAAACTGTAGATTTGATGACAGAAATATTTACCAATGAATCAGGTTACCCTGAATTACCTCATATCGCAAAAATATTAGCTATACCTGATCAGTCAGGAGTTTCGATTGAAGTTATTGAAACCGGAAATATTCAAACATTCAAGAATATTTATTTGCCTCCGGCCCGAGTAAGTTGGTTTGAGGGCCAGCCAGAATCTCCTTATACAGAAAATACTGACGCATATAATTCAAAAGATGTTTATCCTAAAGAAATTGCAAGAATAGACCCACCTTCGATCTTTCGTGATTTTCGTATTGCCCGTATTTCTATTTTTCCAATTCGATATTTTCCCGCAAAAAAGGAATTACAAACAATTTCTTCTATTACAGTTAGGATTAATTATGGAGAAGGGGAGGTAATAAATCCGAAAACTACAGCTCACAAAGCCATCAGTCCTTCATTTGGAAAACTATATCGAAGTTTCATTTTTAATTATCAAGATGTGCTAAACAATCTTTACGATGGAAGTGAAGATGGGAGAGAATTGATGCTCTGCATTATGCCAGATGAATTTTATGAAAGTTTTCAAATATATGCCGATTGGAATCGTCAAAGCGGTACAGATGTGCATGTAACTAAATTCAGTGACATTGGTGCCAATTCCAGTGATCCCGACATCATCAAGGATCATGTTGCGAATGCTTATCACAACTGGGAGCATCCGCCAACTTATGTTTTAATCGTGGGCGACAATGGTATCTTTCCCAAAAAAATTGTTTATTATGATTATTCATTCCCTAACGAGGATTATTTTGTTGAAATAGATGGAAATGATCATTTTCCTGAAATGATGATAGGGCGTTTTACTAATCAGAGCGACTATCGTATGCAGGTAATGATAGATAAATATATGAAGTACGAAAAAACCCCATATATTGAAGAAACAGATTGGTTTATGAAAGGTATTTGTTGCTCTAACAACGCATATGAATCACAAATAGAAACCAAGAGATTTACAGCCTCTTTGATGATGAATGATGGCCATTTTCTTTCAGTCGATACTTTAATGAGCGATGGATCTCCATGGGGTGGTGGCTGCTCAATGGATTTAGATGATGTAATTGAATGCATAGATGATGGTCGAAGTTATTTAAACTATCGCGGTGAAGGCTGGAGTTCCGGTTGGTGGGCTCAATGTTACCCTTTTTATAGATCGGATGTATCCGGTTTGGAAAATGGTCAGAAATTTACTTTTGTTACCAGCATTGGTTGTGGAGTTGCTATGTTTACAACAGGTGGAGGCAATTGCTTTGGTGAAGAATGGATTCAAATGGGTGATTTTGATGATCCAAAAGGTGGCTGTGCTTTTGTCGGTCCTACTTCCAACACTCATACAACTTATAACAACAAGATAGATAAAGGAATTTATATGGGAATGTTTCAGGAAGGAATGGACACTCCTGGACAGGCATTGCTTCGAGGAAAATTTTATATGTACGAAATTTTCGGAACAGATCCAAGGGTTGAATATCATTACAGAGTTTTTTGTGTTTTAGGAGATCCCAGCTTACATATTTGGAAAAATATTCCGGAAGTGGTAAATGTTGATTACCCTCCAACAATTCCTGTTGGAAATAATCATCTCGAAATTGAAATTACTGTAGCCGGTTCAGGGCTGCCTGTTAAAAATGCACAGCTTTGCATAGTTGGGGAAGAATTCTTTGAAACTTATACCAGTAATTCCTCCGGTATAGCAATAGTTGATATGGTAGTCGAAGTTGAAGAGATATTGACAATAACCGTTAGAGGTGGAAATGTATATCCTTTCCAGAGCACAATGGAAGTTGTTCCAGCAACATCTCAGCAAATAGAGTTAGCCTTGGGTTATCAGTTTGTTTCCTCAAACCGGTCGATCGAGAATCCTGATATGCTTGAAGTCTTGCAAAATAATCTGAACGATAATTTGAATTTTGTAAGAAACTCGGAAGGTAATATGTTTAGAAAAATTGGCCCGAATTGGGTAAATGGTATTGGCGATTGGATAAGTACCGAAGGATATCTTTTTCTAATGATCGAAGATGATAATTTAATAGTATATGGTGATGCTCTTAATCCTCAAACTCCAATAGAATTAAATGCCGGATATCAGTTTGTTAGTTTTTTACCAAATTTAACCTTGAATGCATTAGATGCATTTAACAGTATTTTAAATGATAATCTTATGTATATCAGAAACTCGGAAGGAAGCGTTCTAAGAAAAATTGGCCCGAATTGGGTAAATGGCATTGGTGATGTGAATCCGGATGAAGGTTTTTTAATTAGCATGAATTCCGATGATATTTTAATCTATAATATTTCTGAAAATACTAAAAGCATTTCTAAAGAAAAACCACTTCCTATTCACTTCAGTTTCGAAGGAGGTAATCCTGCCGATCCTGTTTTTACTTTATATATTTCCGGCTTGGAAATTGGAGACGAAGTGGCAGCTTTTGACGGAGAAAAAATATTAGGATCAACGAAAATATCATCAACCTATGTCTTTGATAATGAACTTCCTGTTTTTAGTACTTTAACCGAAGGAAAAGGTTATGTTCAGGGAAATCCTATTATATTGAAAGTTTGGAATAATTCTACAAATGATATTGAAATTGTAGAATTTACAATGGATTATGTTTTTGATTCTTACACTGAAAATGTTTTCCCTTATGATGATGGACAATTCAGTGTTGTTAATATTACAAAATCAATAGTTAAAGAAAGTTTAATTACTATTTACCCAAATCCTGCTGAAGATGTAATAAATATTTCCAGTGCAAACCAAATCAATAATGTTAGGATTTTCAATTTTATCGGTCAAATAATTTATCAGGGAAACAGTTCGGCCATAAACACAAGTAATTTCAAATCCGGTGTTTATATTATAAAAGTTGAAACAAATGAAAATTCATTAACTGAAAAAATTACGATAAAATAGAGATCATAAAATATGCAATTTTAAGGCTGTCTTTACTTGAAGGCAGCCTTTTTTGATTAATTTATTTTGGAATAAGGCAAATTAAAATTTAATATCCTCCGAAAATCTTTGCAGGCTTAGATTGATTTCAGTTTCAATAAGCTTGAAAATACAAACGAGATTTAATGTTATAAGTAAGTTGATTGTGGGATAAAATATTTTTATAAGTACTACTTCATAATGCTTTAGCATGTACTAATGCAACCTTTTTTTGAGCTGGTTGTCTTAAATATTATAATTAATTGGGTAATAAATTATTTATTAACAAAATGATAAAATTATGTTTAAAAAAGTACTAATTGTTTTAATTATTGCAGCATTCATTCCATTTAAAATGAATGCTGAATGGGTATCAATTGATAAAGATAAAGTATCAAATACCCCTCCTAAAGTTACCTTAATCAGCAATGATGACAATAGCACTATAATTAAAATTGAGTTATCGGGATTCAATGTAAAAGAAATTAATTCTGAAGGAAAAACTTACCAGGCTATTGATTTAATGACAGAAAGTGTTGTAACCGAACCTGGCCTTCCTGCATTGTCATACATTGCGAAAGTATTGGCAATTCCTGATCAATCAGGTATTAGTGTTGAAGTGTTGGAAACAGGAGATATTCAAACTTTTAAGAATATCTACTTACCTCCTGCTCGTAAAAGTTGGAGTGAAGGGCATCCTGAAACACCCTACATAGAAAACCCTGAAGCATATAATTCCTCAGGGCCTTATCCTGAAGAGTTTGCTATGGTTGATCGCCCATCCATTCTTCGTGATTTTCGTATTGCCCGTGTTTCTGTTTTTCCGGTCCGTTATTTTTCTGCAAAAAATGAAATTGAAGTTGCTTCTTCAATAACAATTCGGGTGAATTATGGTGAAGGTGAAGTCGTAAATCCAAAAACAAGCGCAAGTAAAGCTATAAGCCCTTCATTTGGAAAATTATACAGAAGCTTTATTTTTAATTACCAAGATGTATTAGATCGACTCTATGGTGGTACTGAAGATGGCCAGGAATTAATGTTATGTATAATGCCGGATGATTTTTTTGAAAGTTTTCAACTTTATGCCGATTGGAACCGTCAAAGCGGTACTGATATTCATATAACCAAATTTAGCGACATTGACGCTAATTCCAGTAATCCTGATATTATTAAAGATCATATAACCGATGCTTATTATAATTGGGAGCATCCGCCAACTTATGTTTTAATAGTTGGTGACAATGGGGTTTTTCCAAAAAAAACTATTACTATGGATGGTTGGACTTTTCCTTACGAGGGTTATTTTACAGAAATTGAAGGTAACGACTTTTTCCCTGACTTATTTATTGGCCGTTTTACAAACCAGGGTGATTATCGTTTACAGGTTATGATATATAAATATTTGCTATACGAAAAAACTCCTTATATTGAAGAAACCGATTGGTATCTCAAAGGAATTTGTTGTTCAAATAATGCTTATCAGTCTCAAGTTGAAACTAAACGATTTGCTGCTCAAATTATGATGGAAGATGGCCATTTTACAACCGTTGATACTTTGATGAGCGACGGATCACAATGGGGAGGTAATTGCACAATGGACGTCGAAGATATTATGGCTGTACTTGACGAGGGCCGCGGTTGGTTAAATTATCGGGGAGAAGGATGGACTTCTGGATGGAATGCTAATTGCTATAACTTTTATAAATCAGACGTATATGATTTAGTGAATGGCCGGAAAATGCCTTTTGTAACAAGTATTGGCTGTGGTGTTGCAATGTTTGATTCAGGTACGGATAATTGTTTTGGTGAAGGATGGATTCAAATGGGTGATTTTGATAATCCCGGAGGTGGAGTTGCTTTTCTTGGCCCAACAACAAACACGCATACAACTTACAACAACAAAATTGATATGGGGATTTATATGGGAATGTTCCAGGAAGGTATGGATGATCCGGGTCAGGCACTTTTGAGAGGGAAATATTATTTGTATGAAGTTTACGGAACAGATTACTTTGTTGAATATCACTTTAAAGTATATTGTGTTTTAGGTGATCCCAGCCTGCATATCTGGAAAGATATTCCACAAATAGTGAATATTGAATTTCCTGATACAATTCAAGTTGGTTTAAATCATCTCGAAATGCAAATTACATTTGATGCCTCGGGATTACCTGTTGAAAAGGCAGAACTTTGCTTAGTTGGAGAAAACTTTTTTGGAACATATAACAGCAACGAAAATGGTATGGTAATTATTGATATTGCACCCGAAGTTGAAGAAATATTAACTTTAACGGTTCGTGGAGGAAATGTTTATCCTCTTCAGGATACCATAGTTGTCGTTGAGGCCACATCTCAGAATCTTCAATTAAATTTGGGTTATCAGTTTATTTCATCAAATCGTTCGCCCCAAAATCCCGATATGCTTGAAGTATTGGCAAATAATCTAAACGATAATCTCGATTTTGTCAGAAACTCCGAAGGTAATATGTTTAGAAAAATCGGGCCGAATTGGGTAAACGGTATAGGCGACTGGATAACTGACGAAGGATATTTATTTAAAATGAACGAGCCTGATGTTTTAGTAATTACCGGAGCTGCAGTTGATCCTCAAACTCCAATCGAATTAAATCAGGGTTATCAATTTGTCAGTTATTTGCCAAATGAAACAATGAATGCATTGGATGCATTTAGCGGCATTTTAAATGATAACCTAAGTTTTATCAGAAATTCGGCAGGTAATATTTTAAGAAAAATTGGCCCGAATTGGGTAAATGGCATAGGTGATGTAAATCCCGGTGAAGGATATTTAATTAATATGTTTTCCGATGATATTTTAATATACAATACTACCGAAAAAACAAAAACCAGTTCTTATACCAAGCCTTTACCTGTTCATTTTAAATTCGAAGGCGGTAATTCGGCCGATCCTGTATATACTTTATATGTTTCAGGCCTTGAAATTGGAGACGAAGTAGCAGCTTTCGAAGGAGAAAAAATGATAGGGGCAACAAAAATATCTTCAACATATCATTTAAATAATGAGCTTGCTGTATTTAGTACTTTACACGATGGACAAGGTTATGTTGAAGGAAATCCGATAATACTGAAAATTTGGAATAACGCTTCAAATGATATTGAAGTTGTGAAATTTACAATGAATCATATTTTTGGTGCTTACGCCGAAAATGTTTACCCAAGTGAAGACGGTGAATTTAGCATTGTTAATGTTACAAAATCAACTATTAAAGAAAATTCAATTACGATTTTCCCAAATCCGGCTGAAGATGTAATTAATATTTCCAGTACAAACAAAATCAAAAATGTTGCAATTTATAATTTTGTTGGCCAAAAGCTTTATAGCGGAAATGATGTAAAAATATATACCGATAATTTCAAATCCGGTATTTACATTATCAAAGTTGAAACAAACGAAGGTACAATAACCGAAAAGATTACAATAAAATAGTTAATGAATGAATAATAGAATGAGTGAATGATTGAATGGGTGAATGTTTTAAATATTCACCCATTCTCTTTTTATCATTTTCTGTTTTATACTTGAATATTGCTAATAAAACCGGATAAGTCTCTTCCGACACCTGCCCGACCATTTCCGACACCTGCCCGACCATTTCCGACACCTGCGCGACCATTTCCGACACCTGCTCGACCATTTCCGACCCTTGCTCGACCATTTTCGACACCTGCTCGACCATTTCCGACACCTGCCCGACCATTTCCGACACTTGCGCGACCTCTTCCGACACTTGCGCAGCTTTATACGAGTCTTGATCTGTTACTTCCGAGGCTTGTCGAGTCGTTTTTCCTCCATCCTTATGATTTTTTTTCAGAAAAAACACTTGCGATATTGAAATATTTTTTATATTTCCTCTGAAAAAAAACTTTAAATAAATAGGTCAAAGGGAACCTCCGTATAAATTTTTTCATATGTTTGTGTATATTTATATGAAAAAATTTATGTCGGTTTGTAGAGAAGAAAAAACAAATATTAAGAAAAATAAAATGATTCACGCAAAGCCCGCAGACGAATCGCAAAGAATTGTTAAGGTTTCAAATCCCCAAAGGGGTTGGAAACCTTAAATCTAAATGATATCATAATAAACAAAAATACAGGGAGGAATTATGAAAAAACTTTACAAAAATTATTTAATGATAATTTGCTTGGTAGTATTTAGCATATTATCAACAAACATAAATGCACAGCATTTTAACTTTGAAGGAGGAAATCCCTCAGAGCCGTTTTGGACATTATATATTGCCGAAGCAACAGTAAATAGTATTGACCTTGAAGCCGGAGATGAAATAGCTGTTTTCGATAGCGAAATTATGGTTGGTGCATTTACCTTAACACAAGTTTGTACTCCCGAAAACCAATTCGATAATGTTCTATTAGCATTTTCCACACTTGCAAGCGGAAGCACAGGATACACAACCGGAAATAATGTTTTATTTAAATGCTGGGATGCAAGCCTCGAAATTGAAATTACGGACTTTGAAATAAACTTTGATAATCCTTACGGAGATGCATGGATACAAAGTGTATTTCCTGCCGATGATGGGGAATATAGTCTAATACATTTGGATTTTGAATGGATACATACTGGAAACCTTGCCGGTACAATAACTGATGAAATAAATTCTCAACCCATTGTTGGAGCATTTGTTGAAGTAACAGGCGACTTATCTTATAGCGGTACAGCAAATGCTAACGGTAATTATTTAATTGAAGATATTGAAGTTGGTACTTATAGTGTTACTGCAAGTGCCGAGGGTTATTTTCCGAAAACTATTAATGGTGAAGAAATACTTGCCGGTGAAACAACAACACTTGACTTTGTATTGGAACCAATTATTCAAACACAAACCTATAATTTGGTAGAAGGATATCAAATGATTTCATCACGTTTAATTTCTGAAGAGCCGAATATGCAAAATATTCTTGAGGGAATATTAGATAATCTTGATTTTGTTAGAAATTCTGAAGGCTTTATGTTAAGAAAAATTGGCCCTAACTGGGTAAACAGTATAGGTGATTGGGTAACTACTGAAGGCTATTTATTTAAAATGAATGCTAACGATAGTTTTGTTATTAGCGGTGAACCAGTCAATGTATCAACGCCAAAGGAGCTTAATACAGGATACCAGATAATAAGTTATTTGCCATCTGAACCCAGAGATTGTGAAGAAGTATTTACATTTATATTGGATAATCTGGATTTTGTTAGAAATACAAGCGGTTTTATGTTAAAAAAGATAGGCCCTTTCTGGGTAAATAATATAGGAAATATGCAGCCCGGCGAAGGATATTTAGTTAAAATGAATGCCGATGATGTTTTAACTTATACATTTACAAATTGTGGCGATCCATTTACAGATTTACGTGACGGTAAAATATATAATACAGTACAAATTGGAAACCAATGTTGGATGGCGGAAAACCTTAATATTGGAGAAATGATAAACGGTATTGAAGAAATGAACAATAACAGTATAATTGAGAAGTATTGTTATGATGATGACTCGGATAATTGTGATGAATATGGTGGTTTATACCAATGGGATGAAATGATGCAATACGTAACCACCGAAGGTACTCAGGGTATATGCTCTGAAGGCTGGCATATTCCTACCGATGATGAATGGAAAATTCTGGAAGGAACTGTTGATAGCCAATATTTAGTTGGTGACCCGATTTGGAACAACATTGGTGGAAGAGGATATGATGTAGGCTTAAATTTAAAATCAGTTAATGGTTGGTATAATAATGGAAATGGAATAGATTTATATGGCTTTTCTGTTCTACCAAGCGGATTCTACAATCATAATAGTGGTAATTTTAGTTCAATCGGAAAAGAAACATACATTTGGACTTCAACAAAGGACGATAACAATACAGCATGGTGCCGCGGTTTATTCTACTTTGATGAAAACGTGTATCGCAACTATGCTTTTAATGCTCAAGGTTGGAGTGTTCGATGTTTGCTGGATTAGTTTTTTTTTGATTATTTAGGCATTAACTGTAATTTGAAAAATGAAAATTAATACAGATTGTAAAAAATACATTGATAAAAAATCCATTGAACTAGTAAATTTAGTTGAAAAACTTCCTATTTTTAAACAAAACAGAAAAGAGCTAATGAGTGGTTCTGTTCGAGAGAAAGTATTTGTCAATTGGACAGATAAGTTTGACAATTCTAAACCATTGATTTGGTCAATCACATCTTATTGTAATAAGAAATTTAATAAATGGATTAGATACAACGGTATCAAATTAGGATATGGTTATGAAACATATAAGGAATATGTAAAATTTATAAAATCCATCCATAAACAAACTGATATAAATAAGCTTGTTACTTTTAATTTTCTTGATACTGAAATTTTCTCATGGATAATTGATACCTATAAAAACAGTAGGTCAAGAACTAATTTATCACAGCATATTGAAGAAACTATAATTAACAATGTTGTTAAACAGACATACTGCTTCCCAATCCTTAATTTAGATATTTCTCAAAAAATTAAAATCGGTAAAGTTGTGATTAAATATCTAACAAAAGAAGATTTTGATAAACTTTTTCGTTCATTTCAACAAAACAACAGGAAAAATGAAAATACTTATGAATCGCTAAGAAAAAAATATCAAGGTATGGTTGTGGCTAGTTCAGAGGTATATGGACAACCTGAAAAAGCTCAAGAATTAGCTCTTGAAAATTGTTTATTAGCAATAGATATTTTAAAAATTTGTTCCGATACTATTGAAATACCTGATTTAAACTTAAGTTTTGACATAGGCAATAGGTTAAAAGAACAATTGTGTAGTGAATGTCTAACATATGAATCAAACTCGTTAAATAATCTAGAAATAAAATTAAAAGTGTTACCAAATCATCATGAAATTGATGATGAATATCTAAAACGGATTAATAAAAGATATTTTCAGGTTTTAGAAAATTTCATATCTCAGGATTCATTTGATAATGAGCTATCGAACTTAATTGTAAATGCAATAAAGAAATTTGCATTTTCATTATCCAATAAGGACTTAAACTGGAGAATAGTAGAAATTTTTTCCATATATGAATCACTACTTCTTCCAAATGAAAATGCTCACATTCAAAACTCTTTAACAAAATATGGATCAAAATTAATTTACAAAACACCTGAAGAAAGAACAAGCTTAAAGAAATTGATTATTTATTTCTACAAAATACGAAGTGCTATGGTACATCATGGCAAAAGAAAAAATATTGATCTGTTAAAGTTGAAGGAACTTCAGTTAGCCTTATTGTTGTTGATAGTAAATCTTATTTATAAAAATAAAACCCATGAAAATAAAAAGACTATTCTTAATGAAATTGATAATGCTATAAATGAAGCATACTAAAAAAGGAGGAATCCCCCCGCTACCGCACTATTGTATCATGTGGTTTGCAAATAACTTTGATCTTCGATAGGAAACCAATACGGTGTATTGCTTTTAATAAGCTAATCCATCCACCCATACGGACCCATACGGGCTAACTATGTGTCGCTTGCTTCGCTTCGTACGGACTCCCTTTGGTCGTTGAATATTTTTCTTCTGTTGAGAAATTTTAAATTTCAACATAATGCAATGCCTGGGCATTTTTATATTTTTAATATACATTGATTAACAGGCCGCCTCTACGAGGCTTGCTTATATTGTTTTATTTTCAGCGGGCTTCCGCCCGCTGCTACAAATAGTTTGTCCCTAACGGGACTATCTGGCCTGTTAAACTGAACCTAAACCGGAATAATAATTTCTTTGTTTGCAGTTTAAATAAAACCACGTACTCAAACTATTTGAAAACCGCTAAGTTTATGAAGCGAAGCAAACGACACATAGTTAGCCCGCATGGGTCCGTATGGACGAAGCGAAGCAAGCGACACAAAGTTAGCCCGTATGGGTGCTAATGTATGCTTTTCAGAATAATTCCGTAGGAATCTACTATTTGTAACCCTGAACGGAAGTTCAGGGACAAAGATAACAAAATCCATGTAGTCCTTAAGGACGACCTATTTCAGGAGGAAGGCAGATTTGGTATAACTCCCAGCTGAGTTTTTACACCTGACAGGTTTTAAAAACCTGTCAGGTGTGAGCAGGCAAAAGATTCCATCTTTTCAAAAGATGGAATCTTTAATCAAAATTTTCTGTAACGTTATCAACCAAAAATTACTAAATTTGAAAATAATTTTATTTCAGGTATTTTTTAAATACCTTTTGAAAATTGACACAAAAAGTAAAAGAATGGATACAATTGCAATAAAATCGCAGCTACAAAAAATGATTGATGAACAAGATGATATAAATGTACTCCGGGCAATTTATACATTATTACAAAAAACAAGTTTAAATTCGGTTTTAATAACAAAACTAACTAATAGGGCTAAAAAGGCTGAAGAAGATATTGCTGAAGGTAGGATATTTACAAAAGAAGAAATTATTCGAAGAACAAACCGGATAGGTAGATGAAGTTAATATATACTGAACAATCACTTGAAAGCCTTGAAGAAGCCCTGAAATTTATAGCTCATAAAGTTTCTTATGAGAAATTAATTGAAATAAGGGATAGTATTTTGGATGCAGCAGAATCCCTGAAAGATAATCCATTCGTAGGACAAAAGGAGCCATATCTTGAACACCTGAAATTAGAACATCGTAGGATTATAAAAGACAATTATAAAATCATATACAGGCTAACAGAACAGCATATTTATATAACGGATATTTTTGATACAAGGCAAAATCCTGTAAAAATGAAAAGTTGAATATCTTAAAGGGAATTGCATTTCTCTCCCCTTTATTATATCATTCTATCATTCTATCATTCACTCATCCATTAAAAAGCCAGAGTAGTATATGTGCGATCACATTTTATTTCACAATTTCTTTGATCTTCTCAATTATCTCATTCGCCAGTTTATCGGTATTTTCTATTGAATTGCTTTCCGAATAAATTCTGATTATCGGTTCGGTATTTGATTTTCGCAGGTGAACCCATTGTTTACCAAATTCAATTTTCACCCCGTCAATTGTATTAATCGGTTGACCTTTATATTCGTTTTTAATTTTATTTAGAATCTCATCAACATTCATTTCAGGTGATAATTGGATTTTATTTTTTGAGATAAAATAATCCGGAAATGATTTGCGAAGTTCAAGGCAGCTTTTATTGGATTTTGCCAATTGTGTTAAAAACAATGCAATTCCGACCAGTGCATCACGGCCATAATGAATTTCAGGATAGATAACGCCACCGTTTCCTTCGCCACCAATTACGGCATTTTTTGCTTTCATCATTTCAACAACATTTACCTCGCCCACGGCTGATGCAAAATATTCTCCACCTGCAGCTTCGGTTACATCACGCAAAGCTCTCGTTGACGACATATTCGAGACTGTATTTCCTTTTGTATTTTGTAAAACATAATCCGCAACAGCCACTAATGTATATTCTTCACCAAACATTGAACCGTCTCCACAAACTATTGCAAGCCTATCGACATCGGGATCAACAACAAAACCAAGATCAGCTTTCTTATCAACTACAAGTTTAGAAATCTCCCTGAGATTTTCGGGTAATGGTTCGGGATTATGAGGAAAATGCCCGTTTGGTTCGCAATAAAGTTTTATTATATTTTTCACCCCCAATGCTTCAAGCAATTCAGGTATTGAAATTCCTCCGGTTGAATTCACCGCATCAATTGCAATTGTGAAGTTGGCTTTTTTGATTGCCTCTACATCAACCAATTTTAATTTAATAATTTCCTTAATATGGTCCTCAATGGCAGTTTTATATTCAGAATATGATCCTAAACTGTCAACTTCCGAAAAAATAATTTCTGAAGAATCACCGATTCTCAAAACGTCTTCTCCATCAGCAGCTGATAAAAACTCACCTTTATTATTCAGAAGCTTAAGTGCATTCCATTGTTTGGGATTATGACTCGCTGTGAGGATTATTCCACCATCGGCATTCATTTTGGTAACAGCTACTTCAATTGTTGGAGTAGTTGAAAGTCCGGCATCAATAACATCGGCACCAATTCCCATTAAAGTACCGCAAACAAGATTGTTTACCATTTTACCGGATATCCTTGCATCACGGCCTACAACAATTTTTATTTTTTCTTTATCGCATTGCTTTTTAATAAATAATGCATACGCCGCTGTAAATTTTACTATATCAAAGGGGCTTAGACCCTCACCCTGATTTCCACCTATTGTTCCTCTTATTCCTGATATTGATTTTATTAAAGTCATAGAATTATATTTTGATTTTTTGCAAAATTAATTGTTTTTCGATATTTCAACTAATAATTTCTCAACTCAATCGGAATGGTTATTTTTGCCTTAATTAAAAACATGAAATTATCATGAAAGAACAATTCATAGCCTAAATTCTATGCAACCTTTAATATAGCCAATTGTCTTAAATGGTAGTTTAATTAGCAGAATAAGAAATTAGTTACAAATTAATACCAATGTTTAAAAAAATCATAATCATTTTAATTATATCAGTACTCATTCCTTTTAAAATGAACGCAGAATGGATATCGCTCGATAAAAATAAAGTGTCGAAAACGCCTCCAAAAGTTACACTTATCAGCGATGATAACAACAGCACAATAATTAAAATTGAGTTATCAGGATTCAATGTAAAAGAAATTAATACAGAAGGAAAAACTTATCAGGCTGTTGACTTAATGACCGAGATTTCCTCAACAGAATCCGGTTTCCCTGATATACCATATATTTCAAAAATATTGGCTATACCTGATCAATCAGGCGTTTCGGTTGAAGTTATTGAAACAGGCAATATTCAAACATTTAAAAATATATATTTGCCTCCTGCTCGAGTAAGTTGGTTTGAAGGCCAGCCTGAATCTTCATATACAGAAAATTCGGATGCCTACACTTCAACGGATGTATATCCAAAAGAAACGGTTACAATAGACCCGCCTTCGATTTTTCGTGACTTTCGCATTGCCCGTATTTCTGTTTTTCCTATCCGTTATTTTCCTGCAAAAAAGGAATTACAAACAATTTCTTCAATTACGGTAAGAATTAATTATGGAGAAGGAGAAATTGTGAGTCCTAAAACAACAGCACGAAAAGCTATTAGTCTTTCATTCGGGAAATTATATCGCAGTTTCATTTTTAATTATCAGAATGTATTGGACAATCTTTACGATGGTAATGAAAGTGGCAGGGAGGTAATGTTGTGTATTATGCCCGATGAATTTGCCGAGAGTTTCCAACAATACGCCGATTGGAACCGCCAAAGTGGAACGGATATACATATAACTAAATTTATTGATATTGATGCAAATTCAACAAATCCCAATATCATCAAAGATCATATCACCGATGCATACTATAATTGGGAGCATCCTCCAACTTATGTATTAATAATTGGCGACCATGCTGTCTTTCCACAAAAAAATATAACATTAGCGGGTTGGACATTTGCTAATGAAGATTATTTTGTTGAGATAGAGGGAGATGATCATTTCCCCGAATTGATGATAGGACGTTTCACAAATCAGAGTGATTATCGCTTGCAAGTGATGATAAATAAATTTTTGATGTACGAAAAGTTTCCTTATACAGGTGATACTAATTGGTTTAAAAAAGCAATTTGTTGTTCAAATAATGCTTATGAATCACAAGTTGAAACCAAACGCTTTGTTGCAGGTTTGTTGATGGAGGATGGTGATTTTACATCTGTGGATACATTAATGAGTGATGGGTCTCAATGGGGAGGTGAATGCACAATGGATTTAGATGATGTTCTTGATGCCATTAATGATGGACGAAGCTATTTAAATTATAGGGGTGAAGGTTGGAGCTCAGGATGGAATGCTAATTGCTATGGTTTTTATCAATCAAATGTTCATGAATTGGAGAATGGTCCGAAATTTACTTTTGTGACAAGTATTGGTTGTGGCGTTGCGATGTTTGATTCGGGAGGAGGAAATTGTTTTGGCGAAGAATGGATTGAGTTAGGTTCATTGGAAGATGATCCTGGGGGTGGCTGTGCCTTTGTTGGCCCCGTTACCAATACGCATACAGCATATAATAACCAGATTGATAAAGGTATTTATATGGGTATGTTTCAAGAAGGAATGGATACTCCGGGCCAGGCTTTGCTTCGTGGGAAATTTCGTATGTATGAAGTGTATGGAAGTGATTCATGGGTAGAATATCATTACAAGACTTTTTGTGTTTTGGGTGATCCCAGTCTGCATATTTGGAAAGATGTTCCAAATAAGGTTGTCGCTGATTTTCCTGCAACTATTCAAGTTGGATTTAATCATCTCGAAATTGAAGTCATTTTTGAATCAACAGCTTTGCCCGTTGCTGATGCTCAAGTATGTATAGTTGGTGAAAATCTATTTAATACCTACACCGCTAATTCATCAGGTGTGGTAACAATTGATATGGTTACAGAAGTTGAAGAAATATTAACGATGACTATTCGTGGTGGAAATGTGTTTCCTTATCAGAATACAATTGAAGTTGTGGCATCAACTTTACAAGATATTCAGCTAAATACAGGCTATCAATTTGTCTCATCAAATCGTTCGATAGAGGAGCCCGATATGCTTGATATTTTAGAAAATAATCTTAACGATAATCTTGATTTTGTTAGAAATACGGAAGGTAATATGTTCAGAAAAATTGGCCCAGTTTGGGTAAACGGAATCGGTGATTGGATAAATACCGAGGCTTATCTTTTTAGAATGATCAATCCTGATGTTCTATTGATTCATGGTGACGCCGTTGATCCACAAACTCCTATTGAATTAATTTCAGGCTATCAATTTGTCAGTTATTTGCCAAACGTATCGCTGAATGCTATGGACGTATTTAGCAGTATCCTAAATGATAATCTTGGTTTTATCAGAAGTTCAAATGCTAATGTTTTAAGGAAAATAGGCCCAAATTGGGTAAATGGCATCGGAAATGCAAATCCCGGTGAAGGATATTTAATTAATATGTTTTCCGATGATATTTTAATTTATAATGTTTCCGAAAAAACCAAAACATCTTCTAATGAAAAACTTCTACCTGTTCATTTTAATTTTGAAGGTGGTAATCCGGCCGATGCTGTTTATACTTTATATATTTCAGGTTTGGAAATTGGAGATGAAGTTGCAGCTTTTGATGGAGTTAAAATGATTGGAGCAATGAAAATATCATCGACTTATAATTTTGATAATGAACTTCCTGTTTTCAGTACTTTATCCAAAGGTAAGGGTTATATTGAAGGAAATCCTATAATATTAAAAGTCTGGAATTCTGTTTCAAAGGATGTTGAAAATATAGAATTTTCTATGGAAAATATTTCTGATGCCTACAAAGGAGACGTTTATCCGACCGGAGATGGTGAATTTAGCCTTGTTAACTTTAAAAAATCAAAGTTTAAGGAGAATTTAATTACTATTTATCCAAACCCTGCCGAAGATGTAATAAATATTTCCAGTCAAAGCCAAATAAAAAATGTTACGATTTTTAATTTTATCGGTCAAATAGTCCATCAGGGAAATAATATTAAAATAAATACTAATAACTTCAAACATGGTGTTTATATAATTAAGGTTGAAACAAATGAGGGTTTAACAATAGAAAAAATAACGATTAAATAAAGGTATTTGTTTAGCCGGTTTTAGAAAAGAAAGCAATGGTTATATACTTTAAACTGCGAAATATTTACTAATTTTGCGAAATTAAATATTCTATTAAAAAAATCGAAATAGATGGAAATAATTGAAACGAAAATTAAAGGTTTATTGATAATTAAACCTGATGTTTTTATTGATGAAAGGGGATATTTTTTCGAATCATATAATAAAGAAAAGTTTATTCATGCCGGAATATCACTTGATTTCGTACAAGATAATGAATCAAAATCACAACAAGATGTTTTACGGGGATTACATTTCCAGAATCCACCTTACGCTCAGGGTAAATTAGTCAGGGTGATGAAAGGTGCAGTTTTGGATGTTGCTGTTGACCTGAGAAAAGATTCACCAAGCTATGGTATTTGGGATTCAATTGAATTAAGCGAATCGAATAAAATGATGTATTGGATACCTCCCGGATTAGCTCACGGATTTCTAACTCTTGAAAACGAGACTGTTTTTTTCTATAAATGTACAAATGTTTATAACAAAGCTTCGGAAGGAAGTGTAAGATGGAATGATCCGAACCTGGCTATTGACTGGGGAAAATCAAAACCAATTCTTTCTGAAAAAGATAAAACAGCTCCTTTTTTTAAAGATTTTAAAAGCCAATTTTAATTAGTGTAAAGACACGAATTATACAAATTAACACGAATTAAATTAACCTTGAAATTTTCTAAATAAATATTATTATTGAACTGGGATAAAATGGAAATTCATGCTGACACTATGTAGTTATATGAAAAATGACTACTGAATGACTATTTAATGACAATTATTGACCATTTTCTTTAAGAACCAATATTTCCTTTATACCTTTATTCCCCTTTTACCAAACTAAATATGCCACGAAAAATATTTCTTATTTTTATTTTTATAATAATTGCAATTGCATTATTTTTAATTATAACATTTCGATTTCCGGATAAAAATCAAGAAACCTCGTCAAATATTTCTGATACTATTTATAAAATTTCAGCAATTGATTTACCCCAAAAAATTGATTTTGCCGGTGAAGCCGCTCCTTTGAATATATATTATGTTCAGGAAAACCTTGACAGGGAACTTATCGTAAATACTTATTGGCATTCATCAACCTTACTTTCATTAAAACGTGCAGCAAGGTGGTTTCCTGTTATAGAACCTATTCTGAAAAATAATGGTATTCCCGATGATTTTAAATACCTTGCGTTGATTGAAAGTGGTTTGGAAAATGTAACATCGCCGGCTGGAGCAAAAGGGTTTTGGCAATTTTTAAAAGGAACAGCAAAAGATTTCGGCCTTGAAGTGAACAATGAAGTTGATGAAAGATATAATGTTGAAAAAGCAACTCGGGCAGCTTGTAAATATTTCAATAAGGCTCATGAAAAATATAAAAACTGGACTTTGGTTGCCGCTGCTTTTAATGCTGGAAACAAAGGAATCGATAGGCAAATTGAAAAACAAAAAGTAAATAATTATTATTCTTTATTGCTTGACGATGAAACCGAAAGATATGTTTTTAGGATACTTGCAATAAAGGCAATTTTTGAGAATCCAGAGAAATATAATTTTTACCTTGAAAAAGATGATTTATATTTACCAATACCTACTAAAACAATCGAGGTAAAATCTTCTATTAAAAACCTTGCTGATTTTGCAATTGAAAATGGAATAAATTATAGAATTTTAAAAGAATTTAACCCATGGCTGCGAAATGGAGAATTGAAAAACAAAAAACACAAAACTTACGAAATAAAAATTCCAATATTTGAATAATCTTAGTTCTAAAGGGAATTTATTGAGAAATGATAATATGAGTAAATGTGTGAATGATAAAATGAGCAAATGCCTAAATGAAAAATACCTCGAAGTATTCGGTGCAAGGGTTCACAACCTGAAAAATATCGACTTGATTATTCCAAGAGATAAATTGGTTGTAATAACAGGGTTAAGCGGAAGCGGAAAATCTTCTCTCGCATTCGATACCATTTATGCTGAAGGCCAACGCAGATACATGGAAACATTTTCGGCTTATGCACGTCATTTTCTCGGTAATCTTGAACGCCCCGATGTTGATAAAATCTCGGGACTTAGCCCCGTAATTTCTATTGAACAAAAATCAATAAGTAAAAATCCACGTTCAACAGTTGGGACAATTACTGAAATTTATGATTTTCTTCGTCTTCTTTTTGCACGTGTTTCCGAAGCATATTCTTATGTTAGTGGCGAAAAAATGGTTAAATACACCGAAAAAAAAATTACCGATTTAATTATTGAAAAATTCTCAGATCAAAATATTATTATCCTTGCTCCGATTGTAAAAGGACGAAAAGGCCATTACAGAGAACTATTTGAGCAAATCCGAAAACAAGGTTTTTTAAGGGTAAGAATTGATGGGAAAATCAGAGAAATTTCATTCGGATTACAATTAGACAGATATAAAGTTCACGACATTGAAGTTGTTGTTGATAGAATTAAAGTGTCGGAAGATTCTTTAACGAGATTAAATAAGTCGATTCAAACTGCACTGAAACAGGGTAAAGATACTCTAATGATAATCAATCATGAAACAGGTGAGTTAAGGCATTTCAGCCGTAAGTTGATGTGCCCCATAAGCGGTATTTCTTACGATGAACCCGAACCAAATACTTTCTCGTTCAATTCACCTTACGGGGCTTGTCAGAATTGCAAAGGTTTAGGGGTAATCTCCGAAGTTGATTACGAAAAAATTATCCCTGATGATTCATTATCAATTAAAAAAGGAGGCATTGCTCCTTTGGGTGAATATAAAAGCAACTGGATTTTCGGTCAGATGGAAGCCATCGGCCAAAAGTATAAATTTGATTTGAATACTCCAATAAAAGATATCCCGGAAGATGCGATCACAACCATTCTTTACGGTTCAAACGAAACTTTTCACGTTAAAAAAGAATATCTTGGAATAACTTCAACATATTCAATAAATTTTGAAGGAGTTGTAAATTTTATTATTTCTCAAAATAATGAGAATTCAACTAACGGAATTAAAAGATGGGCCAATAGTTTTATGAATAAAATTGAATGCCCCGAATGCAAAGGCAGTCGATTGAAAAAAGAATCTTTATTTTTTAAAATTAACGGAAAAAATATTTCCGAACTTTCAAATCTTGACATTTCGCATCTTGATAAATGGTTTTCATCCGCAGAAAAAAGTTTTAGCGAAAACCAAAAAACCATCGCCCATGAAATTATTCGTGAAATAAGAACAAGAATTAGTTTTTTACTTGATGTTGGTGTTAACTATCTTACTTTAAATCGTAGTTCTCGGACTTTGTCGGGTGGTGAAGCCCAAAGGATAAGGTTGGCAACACAGATAGGGTCTCAATTGGTAGGTGTTTTATATATCTTAGATGAGCCGAGTATCGGACTTCATCAAAGGGATAATCTAAGGTTGATTAAAGCATTGTCAAATTTACGTGATATCGGTAATTCGGTTATCGTAGTTGAGCACGATCAAGAAACAATTCTTTCAGCCGACCATGTTGTTGATATTGGCCCCGGGGCAGGAAGGCTTGGCGGGGAAATTGTTGCTCAGGGCACACCCGAAGAAATTAAAAACAGTAATACAATTACGGGTGATTATTTAAGCGGGAAAAAAGCAATCACAATTCCAGACGTCAGAAGAAACGGAAATTCAAAACATATAACACTTAAAGGAGCTAAAGGAAACAACCTTAAAAACATAAACCTAAAACTTCCTCTCGGGAAATTGGTTTGTGTAACGGGTGTTTCAGGTAGCGGAAAATCATCCTTAATTAATTCAACTTTATATCCTGTTTTAAGCTCTCATTTTTATAATTCAGTAAAAAAACCTCTTAAATAT
Organism: Bacteroidales bacterium; assembly: GCA_016342645.1. GTDB lineage: Bacteria > Bacteroidota > Bacteroidia > Bacteroidales > JAEINX01 > JAEINX01. The sequence continues at coordinate 56,679 of JAEINX010000005.1, forward strand.
AATTCAATTGAAGGCATTAAAAACATCGATAAAGTTATTGAGATCAACCAATCGCCAATTGGTAGGACTCCACGGTCAAATCCGGCAACTTATACTAAAGTTTTTGATGAGATCAGAAAACTTTTTGTTTTGCTACCGGAATCAAAAATTCGCGGATACAAACCGGGCCGTTTTTCATTTAATGTAAAAGGTGGCAGATGTGAAACCTGCAAAGGTGCAGGTGTGAGAGTTATTGAAATGAATTTTCTGCCCGATGTTCAGGTTCATTGTGAAAGTTGCAACGGAAAACGCTATAATCGTGAAACCCTTGAGATACGATTTAAAGGGAAATCAATTAATGATGTCTTGAATATGACAATTAATCAAGCCGTTGATTTTTTTGAAAATATTCCGGCAATAATTCAGAAAATAAAAACTCTTAAAGACGTCGGGCTGGGTTATATCACACTCGGGCAACAATCAACAACACTCTCGGGGGGTGAGGCACAAAGAGTAAAATTAGCTTCCGAACTTTCAAAACGCGACACCGGAAAAACCCTGTATATTCTCGATGAACCCACAACCGGATTGCATTTTGAAGATGTTAAAGTTTTGCTTGATGTTTTAAATAAACTGGTTGACAAAGGAAATACTGTTTTGATTATCGAACATAATATGGAAGTTATTAAAGTAGCTGACTATATTATTGACCTTGGCCCCGATGGTGGCGACAAAGGTGGGAAAATAATAGTAGAAGGTAGTCCCGAAGAAATTATTAAAAATACCGAAAGCTATACTGCACAATATTTAAAAGAGGTAATCGGTAATCGGTAAATGGGTATTGGTTAATTTTTGATTATTTTCCCGCTGATATCGCTGATAAACGCAAATTTAATTCTGCGATATCTGAGGGAAATAATAAAACAACAATTCTATAAGCGGGATTCTGTATCCTGCAAAAGCAGGATTTCTATCATTTATCTAGTCTTGACATCGCTGCCAAGATCAATCGGCCTACCCCCCGGAAATTGACGAGCAGCCTTTTTATCCGGTGTACATGGCCTTTCAACCCATAAGGTTTACCCTTCAAACCGGTCGCCCGGCCTGAACGTGAGCTCTTACCTCACATTTTCACCCTTACCCCGATAGCTATCGGGGCGGTTATTTTCTGTGGCACTATCTGTTACCTCGTCTTTCCGAGGCACCTTCCCGTTAGGAAGTATGGTGCTCTGTGTTGTCCCGACTTTCCTCTCCGGCATTAAACCGCAGCGATAGAACAAACTGTTGTTATTTTTTGCAAAGGTAATATTTGGGATTGATAATTCAAGCAATGATAATATATTTTGTGGTTTATTTAATATTATTAGTCTAAATATTAATAATATATTTGGAATAATGGAAAGAATAAACTTGACTTTGCAATAATTGAATAGGAAGTTTATAGATATTCCAATATAATTGAACAGCCCCGGATCGACGATAGTGAAATTGAGGCTACAATAAAGAATATGTATCTTACATTTCCATAATTATATCTTACAGAGAAGAAATTGAGACTTACAGTGAAAAAATCGTATCTTACACTGACATAATTACAGCTTACAGTGAAAAAATCGTATCTTACACTGACATAATTACAGCTTACAGTGAAATAATCGTGTCTTGCAGTAAAATAATTGTATCTTACACTATCATAATTGCGTCTTACAATGTCATAATTATAGCTTTCAGTGAAATAATGATGTCTTACAGTGAACAAACTATATCTTACAATAATGAAATTGTGTCTTGCAGTTGAGAAATAATGTATTGAATCGGATTAAAAGGCTAAGGGCTAAAGTAAAAAGGATGGCCATGCTTGGATTAGGAAGGGAAAAATAATCCATTTTTTGGCTATATTTGGTTTTGAATATATGTTTAACAGAAGTGTTTTTTTTATGCAGGTTTATATTTCCGAAAGAAGCAAACATTGCAAATATTTTGGATTATCGGCAAATCCTAAACTTTAAAGCCTATTGGCATAATAAGCGGTTTTCATGCGAGTTAATTCAACATGATTAAGAGATGAGATTAGAAAAAATTAAAGTGTTTTTGGGGGCTCAACTGAGCCTTTAAATCTAAAATGTTAGCGCATAGCCATTTTTTCATACTTGGAATATTTCTGATTAACCAAACTAATATTCGATTTTACATAATCTGTCACAGTGCCATTATTAATGAAAGAGGTGCTTTATAAATTCACTTAATTCAGATATTTATAGTCCCAATCGAAACCAAATTGATTATTTGTTTCATAATTTTATATTTCTGTTTGTCTCCAGCTTTTACAAGACAAATTGATAAATTATCATCTGTGTCTAATATCCATGCATCTCCAGTCATTGTAGAAAACAGAATTAACTCATTTAATCGAACAATATGTCCAATATGTTTTTGTGCTTTGCTTATTATTTGTTCTATTTCTTTTTGAATTTCAATCATGTCCGTTTATATTTATTGTTGGTTAAATTAGTGAAATATTTTATTCTCCTTAAAGTTTGGTTAAAAGGTACATTATGGCTTTGCGCTAACGGTTTGGCTATGCATATTGCGGGATTTTGAAACGATTAACTTTCATTTTTCCACCTACTTTATTTTATTGCATAAACTTTTGATTTATTTACTAACCCCGTATTACGTATAGCCTTTGTTCTCGGCAGTATTTCGTTAATTTCGTCAAATAATGTTCTTTCTTTTTCCGCTGATTTTTCAATTAATTCATAGTTGCTGATAAATAATTCTTTCCCGTTTTGATTACTACTCTCATTTACATTTCGCATGCCATAGGTCAAACTCCATTCGTTAATATATGCAAATGAAAACAACTCTCTAATGTATTCACTGTCATCATATGTGATTAACCATTTATGATTTGTGTTTTTTAAAACATTAGCAAATCTTTCGTGGTCAAATGTTTTGTGCATATTCCCATTTTTTCCATATAATGCTGATTTTGTCGCAGAGTAATAAGGTGGGTCAAGAAAGATAAATACATTTTCTCCTTCTTTCTCAATTACTTTTTGATAATCATAATTTGTAATGATTGTGTCATTTAAAATCGATGAAAGAAGTTTTACTCTGTCTATACTTGAAATCGTAAATCGCTTTTCAAATGCAGCTTTTGAAAAACCGCCACTTTCTGTTGTTCCAGAAAAAGTAATTCTATTAAACACAAAAAATGCAGATGCCTTTTTCAATTTATCAAATGTGTCAATATTATCCAATAAATACCTATGTAATTCTTTTCCGTTATTAAAATCATTTCGCCAATTAAAAACTTGTTTAATTAATTCATCAAGATTTTCTTGTGTTTGATTCCAAAAATGATACAAGTTAGGATATAAATCATTTATCCAATAAGTTCTATTTGGATATTTTTGTTTTAGATATACAAAAACTGAACCACCACCAACAAAAGGTTCTCTAAATTCTTCAAATTCAGGAATAATTGGTGAAATAATTTTTACTGCTCTACTTTTGCCACCAGGGTATCTTAAAGGACTTTTTATCATTTATTCAGCTTTTTCAATGTTAATAAGTAAATTGTTTTCTTTTGCTTCGATAAGCAGATTTTCAATTATTGATTTTTGCTTTTTTGAGAATGGTTGTTTTGAAATAAAACTACTAATTTTATCGGTATTGTCGGATGATAAAATACTACCTTTTAGTTTTGTTGAAGTCAGCTTGATGACAGGTATTGGATTATATTCAACATCATCAACTCTCACTTCTTTTAAATTTGTGTATAAAATCATTTTAAGTAATCCATCTTTAATATCACCAATACTAGGCAGTAATGAATTTTTAGAATGCTTGCCTTCAATAAGATAAATGTTTTTACCTTCAATTTTTATTTCATCAGTCGTAAAATAATATTTCCCACCCAAATAATTTTCAATTGTAATTGTTGCTTTTGTAAGTGTTGATAAGGCTTCTTTCGGTTGAATTGTTTGCAATTCACGATTTTGTGCATCTTTTGCTTTCTGTCGTGATGTATCCATAAAGTTTTTAACTCCGTTTATGAATTGATTAGCAAACCTATCAATCCCTTGCTCATTGTGAAATTCAACATTCAAATGTTTACCAATTTTTTTATATGAAGATTTTACTTTTTGAATTAATTCGGGAAATGAATACTCAATTTCTTTTAAATTCCAATGTAATGCTGAACTGTGATAACTTTTTATTTCTTTGATTTTTGATTTAACCAAAGCATTGTCAAACTGTTGGTTCGTAATTTTATTTTCTCTTGTTGAGTGTTTATCAGCATTTTCATAGTATGCAAAAACTACAAAAACATCAAGTAAACTCATTAATGAGACAGTGTCCCATTGTATAAAATCTCTATCGCCACGTTTTCCTTCATCTTTTATGATTGGGATTACCGTTATCTTTTTAGAATTACCAAGTGTGTTGTATATTCTTTCGTATGGATAAGAACGTGTTCTTTTAGGGGTAACCCATTTAGATATTCCAAAAGAAAAACTACCGTCTTTTACAATAGAACTTGCAGGAAAATTATTAATATTAAAATCTTTAATATCAAATTCTTTTAATTCACTTGTCAATTTACTTTGGTATTCAATACCAGTTATTTTAGCTTTAATTTCCATTCTTCTTTCTCTCAATAAAATCTAATGTTACAAATCTGTATTTTCCTGTCCCTCGTTCAATAACTTGAAAGATATTATTATCAACTTCATTTTCAAAGTCAGTCTTTATACGTATCACATTTTCTAAATCTCTAATAATTTCAAAACCAACAGAATTTCTTTCTAATTTTTTCGCAACTTTCATAGTTGTTCCACTACCAAGGAAAGGGTCTAATATGGTTTCACCCTTGTAGGAAAACAATTTTATTAGTCTATATGCAAGTTCGTCAGGAAATGCAGCAACTCCTTTTTCAAGTTTTGAGCCAGGCAAAACATTTGTAATTTCCCAAATTGTTTTATACCAACCATTATCTTGAAATTCTTTGGTGTCAATTTTAGATTTCTGTCTAATCTCTTTACTTATTGAGTAATAATTAAATTTACCTTTTTGAAATATGATTATACTTTCTAATAAATTATCAGGATAAAAATACATCGGATATGGATTTTTTAATAAAACTCCGCTTCTCCTACTAATTCTCAAATAACCATCTGGCTTTTTCCATATAATTTTATCTCTATATCTAAAACCTTCGTTTTGAAATATCTTAATTGCATCTGCTGTTATTGGATATTTCACACCATTTACAAGCATATCATCAATGTTTAAAACTGCAATTCGTCCATCTTGTAAAACCCTATACGTTTCTGATGCAAATTTTTCTAACATTCCGAGATAGCTATCATAATTTCTGAAAAATCCATCATAATCAAAAGGAGCGTTAAAATATGGTGGTGAAGTTACCATCAGATGACATAAACTGTCAGGTAATTCTTCCATACTCATACAGTTTCCAAATATTACTTTATGTTTAGTATTCATAATTGCAAAATTACCTTGATTTTTTCATAGTTTGGAATTTCTTTCAACCTTTCTCTTATATTGCCGAGAACTCTCAAATAACCACACCCCTATTGCGTATATCCGCCCGATTTGGGATGCTATAGCACATTAATAGTGTTTATTTCTCCATTGTCCTTTATTTTCTTATATAAATTGCCTTTATTATTAGTTCGTTGTTCAAAGATTTCCCGAAAAATAATTAATCTTATTTCAATTTCTTGAGTTTCTTTTCTGCTTTTTTTTCTTTTGGAGTTTTAGCCGGTGCTTTTTTTACGTTTTTCTTTGCGTCTTTACCTTTTGCCATAATATTATAAATTTAAGTGTTCAACAAAAGTAACAAAAAATAATATCGAATACCGAACAAGCCAGTCTGTAATTATGCCTTGTTATTTTTGATTCATTTCTTTTACTTTTTCTCTTTGTTGTGCCAATGTTTCTACATTGTATTCTTTTCTAACAGAATCAGTAATTTTAGTTGAATCGAGTTTATATAATTCCCAAGGTTCATCTCCCATTTTCAAATATTGAGTACCATAAATTTGAGGTTGGTTTCTTCTCATTAAATCTCTGTCTATTGCAGCAGCTAATAACCACTTATCTGCGGTTGAATCTAATTCAATAGACTTTCTCATTAATTTTACTGCCATACCGGAAGCGAAAGTATCAAGTCCGTGTTGAAAAATCATAGCAGCATTGTAATAATCAATTGATGTTCGAACTTTATTCGAGTCTAAGAGTTGTTTAACTCTGATTTGCCGCAAACTATCTTGGACTAATAAGATTTCCCAGTCAATATTTTCACTTTGTCTTTCGGATTGGTCTTTTTGGTATATCTGTAAAAGTTCAAGATTATCTGTGATTTTTTCTGACACATGATTTTTATTTTTTTCACGATTACAGGAAACCACTCCAAGAACGAGAATCAATAAAACTATTTTTTTCATTTTGTGTATTCCATTTAATCGCATGTTTTATAAATTCGTTATACAAAGTTTTCACGAAAAATAATTAATCTCATTTCAATTTCTTGAGTTTCTTTTCTGCTTTTTTTTCTTTTGGAGTTTTAGCAGGTGCTTTTTTATTGCTTTTTTTTGCGTCTTTACCTTTTGCCATGATATTATAAATTTAAATGTTCAACAAAAGTAA
>JAEINX010000006.1 GCA_016342645.1 Bacteroidales bacterium
TTTTGTGGATTATTATTGCAAGAAAATAATATTAAAATGAAAAGAAAAATGTAAACTATTGTTTTAAAAGTGAATATTCTCATTTGTATAAAATTTCATATTAACAAAGCAAAAATACTAAATCTTTTAAGGTAGGCTGACATAAATTAAAAGTCAGTATATTTATTTTTCTTTTATTTTATACTTTTTTTACAATGTTTATTTATTGTTTTACGATAATTTTTTAACTTTGTACAATATTTAAATATTGTTTTACGTTATTATCACATAATTAATTAATTTATAAATTTAAAACCCTTATTATGAAAACATTAAAATCTTTTCGTTTTAAAACAATTAATGTAATAATTTATATTACTTTAATTTGTTTAATTTTTGGAATCATTGTTAAAATTTGGGATGCAACAGACAAAATTGCAATTAATCCCCAAAAACTGGACGATTTAAATATTGAACGACCTATTATCAGGCCATTTAATGATGTGTTTTTTTATTTAAAATCAGAAGTTTTAAAAAACAATAATGAATTATTTAAAGAAATACAAAAAAATGAATTACTACTTGAAGCCATCACAAGTATTGTTTTTTCGATATTTTTTATTTTGATAATGCTTCAATTGAAATCCCTTTTTTATTCACTAAAAAACAAAACATTCTTTCTTAAAGAAAATCTTTTTTGTGTTAAAAGAATTTCATACTTGCTATTCTTATGGGTAATTACAGATTTTATTATTTATCAGTGCATTCAATTTTTTATTCCTCTTTCAATAATTGCTGAAAATATAAATTATGTACCTATAAATAAGAATTTGTTTTTAACCTTCTTATTTTCTATTAATTTCAATATGCTTATAGCAGCTTTTGCATTTTATGTAATCTCGGTGGTTTTTCGAGAAGGATTTAGTTTAAAACAAGAATCGGATTTAACTATTTAAATATAAGCAAAATGGCTATAATTATCAATTTGGATGTAATGCTGGCAAAAAGAAAAATGAAGCTAAATGAATTATCGAAATCAGTAGGTATAACAGTTCCTAATTTGTCAATATTAAAACAAGGGAAGGCAAAAGCTATTAAATTATCTACATTAGATTCCATTTGCAAAACTTTAGATTGCCAACCCGGAGATATTTTAGAGTTTAGAGACGAAGAATAAAAAATTCATCTTTTTTATTGTAAAACACTAAGCATAGAAATTAAAAAATATGTTTATGGCTTTTAATAGAATATATTTTATTTCTAAATCTACATATTATATTAATTTCACATAGTTATGCCCATTTGCTTCATTAAAAATGTAGCATTCAGGTTTTTGGAAATTCCGTTTTTAAGTTTGTAATCGAAAATTAGTTTTTCATTTTCAATTTCAACTTCAAAGCAATGGTTAACAATATTTCGGGGGTAAATATCTGCGAGACTTCCAAGGGCAAGATCGTGAGTTGCTATTATTCCCGACGAATACAAATTTATAAGTTGTTTAAGGAGTGCTTTTGATCCTTCTTGTTTGTCTTTTGAATTTGTTCCTTTTAGAATTTCATCAAGGATAATAAACAATCGTTCACCATTATTCAGCTTGCTAATTATTATCTGTAGCCTTTTTAGCTCAGCATAAAAATAGGATTCGTTTTTTTGCAAGGAATCCTTTGTTCGGATACTCGTGAAAATTTCAACCGGAGTGAATTTAAAAGATTTAGCACAAACTGTTGAGCCTGTCATAGCCAAAACCAGATTTACACCAACTGTACGCAAATAGGTGCTTTTGCCAGCCATATTGGCTCCGGTAATGATTAAAAATTGTTTCCAGTCATTAATAACAAAATCATTATCAACTCTTTCTTTTCTATCAATCAAAGGATGTCCAAGTTCAGTTGAAATTATCTGAAAATCGGATTTTGAAATTTCAGGGAAAACAGAATTGGGATTATTAAAACGGAAATTTGCAAAAGCGCTTAAAGCATCAAATTCTGCAATAACTTCAAACCAAAGCGGAAGATTTTGCTTATGTTTTTTTTGCCAGTTTTCCATTCTATAAATCTGCAAAAGGTCCCAAAGCAAAAAAATATTCAGGATTGCACCTACCAACATATTCAGGCGTGCATCGAAAGCATTTGTAATTTTCGATAATTTTTTAATATAAAAACTTGCGGAATGTTTTTTGTCATAAAGAATCTTTTGGCTTCTTTTTAATAATTCCGAACCAAAATCATAATTTTCAATTTCCGACAATAATGTTGCATATTTCGACAACAATTGTGATTTTTTGCTTATTTGATTGTGGATTTTATTGCTTCGTCTTAAATAAAAACCTGCTATTCCCATTGGAAGCATTAAGTATAAAATCAAGTATGCCAGCTCTATAACATTAAAAGAATATAGAAAAAACATTGAAAATGTAAGAATTGGCACAAAAATTATTATGAATTTAAAATGTCCTTTATCAAACATTTTCCTTCCGTTAAGCCAGTCAATAATTTGTTCTTTTTCATCATTATTTTCATGAATAGTAAAAGATTTCGCCATAAAATTTTGCCTCCAATCAATCATTTTCGAAAGTTCGGAAACAGCCTCTTGCTTCGATTTAATTCTTTTTGATTTTTTTTCGGGTTGAGAAAACTCTTGAGCGAGTTTAGATTTTCCGATTGCCGTTGTAGTTCTATTAAAATATTGAAAAATTGATGATTCTCCAAAAATATCAAGATCGGATGTGAAAGGATGATTATGGTCAATAAATTCCTTGCCATCAGCGAACGAGCTAAAATCTCCATCAATTGCTTTTATTTCATCAATATTAATCTTTACAAGGTTTTCATAATATTTCTTTTTATTAAAAACAAAAGTGTGCTTTCGTACGAGAAACAGAAACAGAACTAAGGAAACACTTAATGAAACAATTAAAAATAAAGCATTGGAATTTATCCCAAAATAAACCAAAACAATCCCGGCAAGAAACACAAATAAACGCAGAAATGAAATCCAGGCAAGTTGTTTTTTAATCTTCTGTAATTTAAAATTGTATTTTTCAAGTCTGGAGGAGTATTCTTTTTTTATTTCATTAATTGAGCTTGGTTTCATAATTTCGGACTTTTCCTGATTTCTAAAAACAAAGAAAAGTATTTTATCTTGTTACTGAGAATGATTTTTTGTTAAAAATTATTAATTTAATTTTATGGAAGTCAATTTTCAGTAGTATATTTCCCTTACGGTGGGGTGAACGAAATAGTGTTAATCCGTCCTAATATTTTTATTGATATTTACTTTATAAAACCGTTAAAACGGTTCATTATTTCATATTTCATTAGTAACCCACGACTTAAGTCGTGGGCTGCTTAGGTCGAGTAATTTCACTAAGCATTTTAATGGTTCATAAATGAACTAACATTTTTTCAAATTAATTTAATTTAACTCACCCCACCCTTACGGTTTAATTTCTATTCTTCTTCTTTTTCCAATTGGGCAAACCGCAACACATAAACCGCATATTTTTATATCAGTATTTAGTTTTTGTTTTGCTAATTCACCGCATTTGTCCCTGCATTTATGTGAATCAAAAAACTCATCTCTATGAATGTTTATATTCCACAATTTCCCATTTGCAGCCTTTGCCGGACATTTTTCAACACAAATATTACATTCCCCACATTTACTATAATTAATAGGAATGGATTCTGTACCGGGATTTTTATTGATCAATATACTTACTAATCTTAGACGCGGCCCAAATTCATTGGAAATAAACAAAGCTGTTTTTCCAATCCAGCCTAATCCTGCTCTCGTGGCAATCATCTTGTGAGAAACTTCATAAGTCAGAGTATTAAAATTTCCCTTAAACTCCTTTTCTGTTATTAATGTAGTTGGTTTTATGATAAGCGAGCTAATGTTGTTTTTTTGCAACTCATTTTTAATTTTTTCAGCAATCTCCAATAATTGTGAATTTGTAAGCTGGTAGTGCTCAAAATATTCTAAAGTGGGGCCATTTTTAATTGCATCAATTATTTTATCATCCAATCTTTTTCCAATAGAAATTCCAAATTGATGGTCTGAAAATTTCTTATTAATCAATCCCCTCAAATCGGCAGTTCCATAAATAAAATCCTCAATAGGAAATAAATTGTCTTGCAATATTTTACTTATCATTTCTGATTGAATTTGTTTACAAACTGCACCTAAAAAAACTTTGCATGCTCATATTGATTATAAATTTTTAGACAAAAATAGTAGTTTTATAATTCAATTATTTTTAATATTTTTAGCAAAGCCTTACTACGACCTAAAACCAGAAAGGATTTTAACGAGTTTGAATAAATGTGTTTCTAATAAGAAATGCCTGTATTTTAACTATTTTAATGGTTTTTTAATAATTTTATGAATTAATCAAGATAAGATAGTTTATGATTTTTTTTAAAATAAACGACAATGTATAGGAATAATTTATAAATTCGCTTTTGAGAAAATTTAAACAATAAAAAATATAACAAATTAATACTTGAAAAATGAAAAAATATTTATCGTTCGTACTGTTAATTGCATTGTTTTCATTAATAAGTTGTGAAGCAGTAGATGAACACAAAAAAACAAAAGACAGCGCTCCATTAATCGGAAAACCCGATATTAAATTAAAAAGCGACAGGATGACCCCTGAAGTTTTATGGTCGTTCGGTAGAGTAAGCGATCCACAGGTTTCGCCTGATGGAAAAGCAGTTTTATATGGAGTTTCTTATTATTCAATTGATCAAAACAAGGGTAACCGTGAATTGTATTCCGTTGACGTAGATGGAAAAAACTACAAACAACTTACAAAATCACCAAATAGTGAATATAATGCTATTTGGAGGCCCGATGGTAAAAAAATTGGATTTCTGACCTCCGAGAGCGGTTCTTATCAATTATGGGAAATGGATACCAGCGGCGAGGGCCGGACCCAAATTTCAGATATTGAGGGAGGAATCACAGGCTTCAAATATGCTCCCGATCAGAAAAAAATTGTTTATACTAAAGAAGTTGTTCTTGAAAATAAATTCAAAAATTTATACAAAGGTTTACCTGAAGCTACAGGCCGTTTGATGAATGACGCAATGTACAGGCATTGGGATCAGTGGGTTGATTCATATAGCCATGTTTTTGTTGCTGATTATGATGGCAAAAAAGTTTTTAACGACAAAGACCTTATGAAAGATGAACCTTATCAATCGCCTTTAAAACCCTTTGGTGGCATAGAACAAGTTGAATGGTCAGCCGATAGCAAAGTTGTTGCATATACTTGTAAGAAACTTTACGGCAAAGCGGCCACACTTTCTACTAACTCGGCTATTTATTTTTACAATACAGAAACCGGAAAAACCGAGAACATGACCAAAGGAATGATGGGTTTTGATGTTGCACCGGTTTTTTCGCCTAATGGAGATTACATGGCTTGGGAAAGCATGGAAAGAGATGGTTATGAATCTGATAAAAATCGTTTATACATTATGAACTTGAAAAACGGCAAGCTTACTTATGCCACCGAAGGTTTCGATCAAAATGCCGGAAGCATATGTTGGTCGGCTGATAGTAAAGCGATCTATTTTACCAGCGACTGGCATGGAGCATTTCAGGTTTATAAATTCAATTTAAGCACAAAGAAAATTGATCAAATAACCAAAGGTTTACATGATTATCGCAGCGTAACAATTGCCGGCGGGAAACTTATTTCGGCAAAACAGACAATGTCATTTCCAACTGAATTATTTTCTATTAACGAAAAAGACGGTTCGGCTGAGCAAATTACTTTTACAAACAAAGATTTACTCGCTAAGCTGACAATGGGAAAAACCGAAGAGCGCTGGATAAAAACCCATGATAACAAAGATATGCAAGTTTTTGTGATTTATCCGCCAAATTTCGATAAGAATAAAAAATATCCAGCAATACTTTATTGCAAGGGAGGGCCTCAAGGTCCGTTAAGTCAAAGTTTCCACTATCGTTGGAATTATCAGATTATGGCTGCTAACGATTATATTATTGTTGCACCTGCTCGTAGAGGGGTTTCTGGTTTCGGCCAAGCTTGGCAGGAACAGATCAGTGGTGATTATCATGGCAAAAGCATGCAGGATTACTTGACAGCTATTGATGAACTTGCAAAAGAACCATTTATTGATGAAAATCGGCTTGGGGCTTTAGGAGCAAGTGCAGGAGGTTATGCTGTTTATTATCTTGCCGGAAATCATAACAAAAGATTTAAAGCATTTATAGCTCACGACGGAATTTTCAACGAAGAAGCCCAATATCTTGAAACAGAAGAAATGTGGTTCGAAAATTGGGACAAAGGGGGGCCTTTCTGGGAAGAAAAAAATCGCGTAGCTCGGGAAGCATATGCTCATTCGCCACATAAATTTGTTCAAAATTGGGATACACCTATACTTATTATTCATGGTGAACTGGATTACAGAGTTGTATTCACCCAAGGTATGACAGCTTTTAATGCAGCGATATTAAGAGACATTCCGGCAGAATTCCTGTTTTTCCCCGATGAAAATCATTGGGTATTACAGCCTCAAAACGGTATTCTTTGGCAAAGAACATTTTTTGATTGGTTAGATAAATGGTTGAAGTAAAATGTTTTTCCGATAAAATCATTTGTAAATTATTGCTTGAATTGGCGATATTTCTATTGAGTTCAAAAAACCAGAAGTCTTTCTTTGTTGGTTAGTATTTTTCTACTTTTACTTTTTTTGCAAAATTAAAAAAGTTTTTTAGCCATTGGCATTGATACTCGTGGGGAAAGGGATTCAGGTGAAAAATTGGCGTTTTAGGGCAGCCACTATTTAGTTAAACCTCAATTAAAACTTCAAAAAGAAGAAAATCCAAGAAACGAAAAATAAAAGAATCAGAAAATCTTTTATCCAATTATCACAATTAATCTTTTAATAACAATCTAAATTAATTCGTTCCATTAGCGTAATTCGATGATAAAAAATCGAATTCTATAAACAACATATATTTAATTATCTATTAGTTCTAAGTCTAACATTAATATATCCTCCTTTTATCCAATAGCAAGTTTCATCACATTCGCTGGAGTTTTTTTTGGCTTTTATTTTGTCACCGTCAACTGCAATTATTGTTTTATTCCCGCTTTTATATTTTGCTTCAACCGAATAATATTCATCAACTTTTACCCATAAATAATAATCCTCGCAAATTGCAGTGTCAATATAATCAATATTCTGGTCTTCAATTTTTCCTTTATATATTACAAGAGGAACCCATGGGTTTTCGCTGTTGATTGTAACTTTAACGCTTAAGTCGGCCGAATCCGGTTTTATCTGATAACATTCCGAGCAATCAAATTTTTCTAATGAAAATTTTGTATTTCTTTCACAGGAAATTAATATTACAATTAACAGTAAAACAAATATATAAAAGTGTTTCTTGAATTCTATTTTCATATGTAATAGTATCTTTTTTGTTAGACATAAAATCATCATAAACTAATAAAAGCTTTGTTTTTTTCTTTGTATTTTGTTGTATTCAAATAAAATCCTATTCCAAAATTTAAACGATGCGGCGAAATAGGCTCCGTATGAAAATTCAAATATTCGTAGCCGAGAAAAATTTTATAAAAGCCTTTTTTATAAAAAAAATTAATACCCGGAGCAGCTAATAATTTATTTTTAGGTTTTAAAGTGGAACCCCTATAATTGCAAAATGTATATGCCGCTTTTAATTGTGCATCCAAACCAAAATTACAATTTTCACTAAATGAATAAAGTGAAAAACTTTTTGATAGACTTAGGGTTATCATCGATCGGTGTTCCCAAAATTGATAAAAAATATTCTTTTCTTTTTCTAACAAAACATTTCTTGTCCAAGGCCTGACATGAAAGCCAAAAAGCAAAATTGTCCTTGTTTTCTCTTCAGCAAAGCCTATTTCAAGGCCTGTCATAAAATCTTTTGTATTCCCCGAAGAATTTAAATTAACTACAAATTTATTAACATATAATTTATTAACTGTAAATGCACCATTCGATTTTAAAATTTCAATAATATCTTTGTTTTTATTAAGCTTTGCAAGTGACAAAGGTTTCAAATAAGGATTTATTTCAACGTTGACGTCTGCACCATTGTCGATTAGGATTTTTACAATTTCAACATGATTGTTTTTTATTGCCAAAGATAAAGCATCCATTCCAAAAACATTTTTCTGCAAAACATTGGCACCTTTATCTATTAATAATTCAACTATTGAAAAATCACCAATTTGAGAAGCAAACATAAGTGGAGTAAAGCCCTCGTTATCAAAAGCGTTCAGATCAGAACCATTTCTTATTAATAGTTCAATAATATCATAATCGGAGTTCGTTACTGAAATCATTAAAGGCGTATTGCCCTGAGAATCCTTTTGTTCGATATTCGCACCATAAAAAATAAGCATATCGCTTAATATAAATTTGTTATTAGCAACGGAATACCATAAAGAAGAGCGATTTACAAAGTCGATTGCATTTATTGAGGCCTCATTTAGTATCAAATGTTCAACAATTTCTTCATAATTGTTTTTCGCTGCACTAATTAATGCCGTTGTTCCTTCATTAGGTGTTGCATTAACATCAGCACCGTTGAAGATTAGAATTTTAACAATTGACAAATATCCACCCTGAGACGCATACATCAAAGGTGTAATTCCTTCATAAGTACTTGCATTTTCATTTGCACCAAGCTTCAAAAGTTTCAAAACTTTTTTTTCATTTCCTTCATATGCGGCATTTAATAATTCAAAATTTAGTTCATCTTCCGAAAGAAATTTTGCTTTTTGTAAACTATCATTTTCCTGAGAAATAAGCACTTTGGACAGAATAAGAAATGAAATAAAAATTATGTAGATTGGTTTTCCTATCATAATAATAAATTAATTCAAAAGCCATAATAAATAACAATTTTTATACCATCATAATTAAAAATAAAAAAAAATCTTTGGTCGTTTGATTATCATTATATTGTAATTCAACGGTCATTTCAGTAGTATAAGTTATTTTCTATATTTCCCTTATTTCCCTTATTTCCCTTATTTCCCTTATTTCCCATGTTCCCCTTACATACTCAAAAAGAAATTATCACTTTCAATTTAATAGATCCGTAACAAATTTCTTATATTGCAAATAATTTTAAAATCATTATTCTATGCAAATAACTGTAAAGCGAAAATCAAACCGATTACATCCTGACGCATCCCGTGTTATCATAAGATATTGTATTCCAGAATCACCAAAAAGATTAATTCAAGAAATTATGGAATTTCCAGATAAAAAATGTGATATTTTATTAACTCAAACTCTAAGGGAGTTCTCGAGTCGTCATAGGAATATTTCAAGAACCCTGAAAAATTATTTTGACAAATCAATAAACATTATTAATGAATTAAAAATTGATCCAAATTCTATTTCCAATGAACGTCAACTTTTAATAGGATCATATTTTGCAGGAGAATATTCTATTGAGTCGGCGGCATTTTTCAATCCTTCAATAGTTGAAGACCCCGATCAGACTAATCTTGGTCCTAATGAAAAGCGTATAATAGTAAGTTTCAGAGCAACAGGCGAAGGACATATTTCATCGGTTGTTTTTAGAGGAGGAATTATTGATAAGAAAAATAATTTAAGTTTTAATCCTCAAGGAATTTATCTTGATGAGCCTGAATTCATTAAAAAGCAAATTTATAATAAAGAGAAATTTATTAATAAGTTGAACGAAATGAATATCAAAAAGGATATTATTTCGGTGGTAATGAATCAATTGAATGATAATTTCACTTATAAAGAACTGACAAAAACCATACAGAAGGTCTCCGCAGAAACAAAACTTTCTTATACAAAGAAAAAAGTGTTACAAGCAATTAACTGGCTTGCAAGCTCTCACTACGAAATTAGTTTTTCTCTTGATACGGCAATTTCCGAAAGGGTGATATTCCCAATAATTTCGGATGAAAGAAACGGAATTGAAGATGCACGTTTTGTAAAATTTACTTATGATGACGGAAAAATTAAATATTATGCAACTTATACTGCCTATAACGGATATGCAATTTTACCTAAACTAATTGAAACCGAAGACTTTTATCATTTCAGAATAATGCCCTTACATGGAAAATATGCCCAAAACAAAGGCATGGCACTTTTCCCACGAAAAATCAACGGGAAATATGTAATGCTTTCAAGAATTGATGGTATTAATAATTATATTATGTATTCGAATGATATTAATATTTGGGAAAATGCCAAGATAATTCAAAAACCGATGCAAGGATGGGAGTTAATTAAAATCGGGAATTCAGGCTCCCCTATTGAAACCGAACACGGCTGGCTTGTTATTACTCACGGAGTTGGGAATATGAGAAAATATTGTATCAGCGCCATTCTCCTCGACCTTGAGGATCCTTCAAAAATTATTGGAAAATTAGATGAACCTTTAATTTCGCCAAATACAGAAGAAAGAGAAGGTTATGTACCTAATGTAGTTTATTCGTGTGGATCGATAATTCATAATAATGAGTTAATTATTCCTTATGCAATGTCGGATTACGCATCGACTTTTGCCAGCGTGCGTTTAAATGAATTGTTCAATGCTTTGATTCCTTCGAGATTGAGTTTTAAGAAAAAAGAAAAACCTTTGAATAAATTCAGAATTTTGATTGTTGAAGATGATTTAATTCAACAAAAAATATTTTATAAGCTTCTTGTTCAAGAGGGCTACGAAGTAGAAGTTGCTGATAATGGAGCAGATGCGTTACTATATATTGGAAAGAAAAAATTCGATATAATTCTCTCAGATTTACTAATGCCTGACATGGATGGATTTGGCTTAATAAAATTCCTGAATTCAAAAAACATTAAAATTCCCGTAATTTTTATCACAGGAGAGGAAGACAAAGAATCTGAGTTAAAGGGCTTGCAACTTGGAGCAGTCGATTATCTTACTAAACCTGTCGATAAAGAAATATTATTAATCAAATTGGAAAAATTTTTAATAAAAAATGGATTGTCATTTAATGGTCATTAAGTGGTCATTCTATTGTCATCTAATAGTCATTAAGTGGTCATTAATTGGTCATTAATTGGTTCACCGGTTGATTCTGATGAAGTATAAAAGTATATAATGAATTTCGGTAGTTTCCATATTTCCACTATTTCCCTTATTTCCTTTATTTCCTTTATTTCTCCTATTTCCTTTATTTCCCTTACTTTCCCCATCCACAATAATACTTGTTCTTAATTTTTCGTGCATGTTAAACCTGATTAGTTGCAAATTTTTACTTATTTTGCCCGGTCATAATATAATCAAATATGCTGTTAATTTTTTCTCCAAAGATAAGTAAACGTTTAAAATATATTTTTAAACTGATTTTTAAAGATATCATTGGAACTGAATTTGAAATAACAAATAATTCAGAGAAATTTCAATTTTTTGAAGGAATAAAAATAAATTATTCAACAAAATCATTTAAAGATGAAATATTTTTTTATTCTTCAAATTTTTTATTCGAAATCGGTATTGTCGAGCAAGAATTAAAATTTATTGATTTTGAAGATACCAAAGCATTTTTCCCTAATAATGAAAAGAAATCAGCATTAACTTTTGATCCATTTGCTGTTAGTTTTTACCTCGTAAGCCGCTATGAAGAATACCTGCCTTATGTTAGAGATAAATACAGCCGTTTTGAGGCCAAAGAAAGCATTGCGTTTAAAAATGGTTTCTTGCAAAAACCACTCGTCAATATTTATGCTCATAAAATTGCTCAAATTATTTCAAATAAATTTCCAGAATTTAAACCAAAAACCCGAAAATTTTCTTTTTTCCCAACCATTGATATTGATGCTGCTTATTCATATAAATGTAAAGGCGTTTTTAGGAGTTTGGGAGGATATTATAAATCAATAATTAAACTTGATTTTCAAGAAATATTAGAAAGAACAGAGGTTATTTTAGGGCTAAAAAAAGATCCTTTCGACTCTTATGATTTTCAATTTAAGATTCAAAAAAAATATGGACTAAAACCAATTTATTTCATCCTTTTTGCCGATTACGGCCTTAACGATAAAAATATTTCGGTTAATAATTTTAAGTTCCAAACTTTAGTCAAATCACTTGGTGATTATGCCGAGCTTGGAATTCACCCTTCATATGGTTCGAATTCGAATACTGAAAAACTGAAAAAAGAAGTAAAAAAACTTTCTCAGATTCTCAAAAAAGAAATCACTAAAAGTCGTCAACATTTTCTTAAACTTAGCTTGCCAACAACTTATCGTAATCTTTTAAACCTTGATATTACGGATGATTATACAATGGGTTATGCGTCCGAACCCGGTTTCAGGGCAAGTATTTGCGATACATTTTACTTTTATGATCTTGACCTTGAAACAGAAACAAACCTGCGAATCCATCCATTCGCATTTATGGATGGAACTTTAAGGGATTATAAGCAACTTTCTGACAAAGAATCTTTAATAATTATTAAATCATTAATTGAAGAAATAAAAAAAGTTAATGGAACTTTTATAAGTATATGGCACAACGAATCATTAAGTAATAAAAAACGTTGGGAAGGATGGAGAAATGTTTATGAAGAAATGATTAAAATTAGTAAGAATTGAGATTTAAGATTTTTGATTTGAAGTTTGGAAATGCTTAAAATAAAATGAAAAAATAAAATCATGATTAAATATTTGAAGCATAAAGAAATTGATAAAAGAAAATGGGATGATTGTATCAGATGTTCCGTCAATGGAATTATTTATGCTTATTCGTGGTATTTGGATGTGGTTTGCCCTGATTGGGAGGCTCTTGTTGAAGGTGATTATGAGCGAATCTTCCCTCTGACATGGCGAAGAAAAAATAAAATATTTTACCTTTTTCAGCCTGTTTTTTCACAGCAATTAGGAGTTTTCTCAAGGAGTTTTCTGTCTGAGGAAATTGTTGATGCGTTTTTGAATGCCATTCCTTCGAAATTCAAACTTATTGAAATAAACTTAAACACCCATAATAAAACAAATAACACTGAATTCAAATGTTTTCAGCGAGTTACTTATGAGCTTGACTTGATTGATTCGTATGAAAATATTTACACAAAATATTCAACTAACACAAAACGAAATATTAAGAAAGCCATAAAATCTAAGATTACAATTTCTCAAAATGTCAGACCGGAGGAAATAATAAAAATTTTTAGGAAACATCGTGGAAAAGATTTTAATGATTTAAAAGACACAGATTATCAAATTTTGTCAAGGTTGATGTATTTATGTCTATTTAAATCATGCGGATATGCTTATGGAGCATATACAGAACAAAATGATTTATGTGCCGGTGTTTTTTTCGTAAAAAGTAATAAGAAGGTAATTTTCCTGTTTTCGGGCGTAAATAAAACAGCAAGAGAAAACGGTGCCATGTCTTTATTGATTGATCGCTTTATTAAAAACAATTCTCAAACTGCTTTGACTCTCGATTTCGAAGGCTCAATGGATGCAAATTTAGCAAGGTTTTATAAAAGTTTTGGTTCAACAAAATGTAAGTATTTACAAATCAGAAAAAATTCATTGGTTTTTTTCATTAAAATAGGAATGAAACTTATTAAAGCCCTAAAATAACAATGTTTTAATTTTTGTGACCTCCTAATAAATTTGCTAATTACTACAGACTTTGTATATTTGCATTATATAGTTGTTACTGTTTTAATAAAATTAAAATAATGTTAAAAGTTTTAGGAAAACAAAATTCGTTGCTAAATCAGTATATTTCTGAAATTCGTAATGTTAACATACAAAAAGACAGCATGAGATTCAGAGCAAACTTCCAACGAATAGGTGAAATTTTTGCCTACGAAATAAGTAAGACATTGGAATATAATGAAGAAAACATTACTACATCTCTCGGGCAAATTGAAGGTTTGGAATTAAAGCAAATACCTGTTTTGGCTACTATTATGCGGGCCGGACTTCCATTCCATCGTGGGATGTTAAATTATTTTGATCATTCTGAAAATGCCTTTGTTTCTGTATTTCGTAAGCATCACAAAAGTCGAAAAGCAGAAACAAAAGTTGAGTCAATTTCAAGCCCCGATCTCAGCGATAAGGTTATGATTTTAGCTGATGCAATGCTTGCCTCCGGTATTTCAATGGTGCTGTCTTACAAAGAATTGATTACAAGAGGAAAACCTATTCATACACACTTAGCCGTAATTGTAGCAAGCGAACAAGGAATTAATTATATTCAAAGAAAGCTTCCTGATGATAATATCACGATTTGGGTTGGAGAAATTGATGATGAATTAACTGCTCAGGGATATATTGTTCCGGGCCTTGGTGATGCCGGTGATCTGGCTTTTGGTAGTAAAAAATAAATAAATTATTATGAATGCCAAGATAATTGAAAATATTAGAATATCAATCGAATCAATTAAAAGTCATATTGTTCGTACAATCTTGACTGTTCTTATTATTGCGGTAGGAATAATGGCATTGGTTGGTATTTTGACAGCCATCGATTCTATAAAATTTTTTCTTAATGAAAATTTTACAATGATGGGCGCAAATACTTTTACAATTAGAAACAGAGAATTAGTTGTTAGGATAGGAAATAACAGAAATCAGGCAAAACGCTTCTCTCCAATTACTTATGATGAAGCAATGAGTTTTAAAGAAGAATTTGAGTTTCCGGCCTATACAACAGTTTATGTTTGGGCAACCGGCACGGCTACACTAAAATATGAAGCAGAGAAAACTAATCCTAACACAAGAGTATTGGGCACTGATGAAAACTATTTAATTACTTCAGGATTAGAGATTGAAGAAGGAAGGAATTTTACACAAAATGAAGTTTTTTATGGGTCGAATGTAGTAATTATAGGTAGCCAATTAGTTAATAATTTATTTAAAAATAAACAAAGCCCGATTGGGAAAATAATTTCAATAGGGCCAGGAAAATATAAAATTATTGGAGTTTTAAAAGAAAAAGGTTCGAGCATAGGATTTAGTGGAGACAGAAGTTGTTTACTGCCATTAACTAATGTGCGACATTATTTCGCCCGGCCCAATATGACTTACACAATTAATGTTATGACGAAAAACCCTCAAGAACTTGAGCCTGCAATTGGCGAAGCAACCGGTTTGTTCCGTATCATTAGAAAAGATAGAATTGGCGATGAAGATACTTTTGGGATTTCAAAAAGCGACAATATTGCTAAAATGTTGATTGATAATATTAAATACATTACTCTTGCAGCTACTATTATAGGTTTAATAACTTTATTTGGAGCTGCAATCGGATTAATGAATATAATGTTGGTTTCGGTTACCGAAAGAACCCGAGAGATTGGAATAAGAAAAGCCATGGGAGCAACACGAAAAACTATTAGAAACCAATTTTTGGTTGAAGCTATCGTGATTGGACAATTCGGAGGTATTTTTGGTATAGTTTTGGGAATTCTTATTGGAAATATTGTTTCAATGATTATCGGAAGTAGTTTTATTATTCCTTGGCTTTGGATATTGCTTGGTGTAGCATTATGTTTCGCTGTTGCTTTGCTCTCAGGTTTTCTTCCTGCAACAAAAGCATCAAAACTTGATCCTATCGAATCGCTCAGGTATGAATAAATTTGATAAATAAATCCTTCCCGAGTAAAAATCCATCTCCTAAGAAGGTTAATTTTTTGTTAAATTTTAGAATTAACGGTCTAATTAAAAGAAAACAGCAATATCCTGATTATTCTTGACGGAATTTTGAATGTTTTTGTGTAACTATCCTTTACTTGCAGGTTTAAGTTTATCTTCTTTAATAAATTTCTTAAAAACAGGGAGGAAAGAATAATACAATATAAATGAAAGTGGTATTGAAATAATTAACCATGCCAGAATTCCAAGTAAAGTTTGGAACCATATATGTTGAATTGCAAATATCCAATTTTCCTTGAACATATTAATGATTTCATTTACAGAATATGAAACGAAGGAATAGCCAAAAATAATTTTCCCCAGCCTTATTAATGGAATAATTAGAAGTATTTGAAGAGGGTATAATGAGAAATTTATAAGAAGAATTACAGCTTTGTTAAGCCTGAAAATAAATGCAGCAAGTAAGCATAAAATTGTAGTAAAACCTATAATGGGAAAAATCCCAAAAACAACACCAAAAACAATTGTCAGCGATAGTTTTTCAGGTGTAATTCCTTGCTTAAGAAATCCTAAAATTGGAATCCAAAGTTGATATTTGAAATAATTTTTCGTTTTTAGCTCAAAAATAATAAAAAATGTTTTAAAATTTTATTTTATTCTCCAAATTGCTTGTTTTTATTAAACATAAAATTATTCGAAAATCTCTTTCCATTATTAAAATATCGAGAGTTTCCTTTTGAAACCCCAAATCCACCTTCAATTGAAAAGTTTTCATTAATAAAATATTGAAACTCCAACATTATTCCTTGGTTTTCAATATCAAATGCACGTGGATTAATTTTCGGATCATTTTGCAAGTTACTTTCACGAAACAGCATTCCTTTAATTGAAAGCTTATCGTTTATCCAATATTGCCCTTCACCGTATAAACAAGTGTATGTAAAATTCCCTTTTTCAGGAAAGTAGTTTAACAATTCATTTGATGAATTAAGGAAATTATTCCTTCCAAGTATCATGCCTCCATTAAAACTAAGCTTCGGACTAACAATATAGGAAAATTGAGGTATAATAAAAGAATTCGAAAAAGTTGTGTTTTGAAAACCCAAACCAAAGCCTGCACCAACTTCCAATCTAATTTTTAATTTCTTTTCAAGAGAATCAAATAAACCTAACGTATCATTTTGATTTAATTCATAATAATTATTGGGCTGATTGAAATAATTAACTCTATTAATATATTGGCCGAATACATTATTTACTATGAAAAATATAATTGTTATATTTAAAAATATTTTCATATATTTCATTTCAAACAAAAATTTTTAAAATTTACTTCCTGCAAAAATTAAAAATATTTGGAACAGGAACATTCAGTCCGCTAAATTAACTTTTTTTACTATAAATCCACTAAATTCAAACATATGTCCGTAAAAAAAAACTTCGCTCAGACCATAAACTTAGTCTGAGCGAAGTTTTAACTATTATAAATTTTTAAATGTAAATAAAAGTAATGTATATTGTTAATAAGATTTATTGAACAATAAGCTTCCTTGTTACTTCATTTCCGGTTTTTTCGTTGATAATATTCACGAAATAAACACCTTCGGAAAGATTATCAATATTGATTTCGTTCAGTTGCTTATTTATATTGGTTTTTAAAACAAGCTTTCCAACAATTGAATAAATGTTAACGGTCAAACTATTTGTTAAATTAGCTTTAATATAGAAATGTTCAGATGCAGGGTTTGGATAAACATTAATATTTTCGTTATTAACAATATCGCCAATTCCTTGTGATGCATTTCCTAAAACTAAAATATCGTCAACTTCCCATGTTGCAGATTCGGTATCAGTAGATTGGTATCGGAAAGCAAGATAAACTGTTCCGTTATAGCTTGAAATATTAATTTCGCCCGAAGGAGTCCATTCAAAAAATCCTGGTGATAATTCTGCCTCAATGTTTGACCATGTTGCAGTATTAGGATCACCGGTGCCATCATAATCATTTGAAATTTTAACTTCAAAGTCTGGGCCTGTATAACTCATAGCAGTAACAAAACTAAAGGTTTCATTAATATAGTCATCAAAATTAAGTGCCGGTGATATCAACCAATCTTCATTTGCGTGGCTTTCTCCTTCTTCATATCCAGACATTTTAGCAAAATCATCACTACCATAACTGTCGGCATACCATATTTGAGTTCCTGTTACACTGTATTGGCTCCATGAACCGAGTGTTTGATCGTTGAAATTTTCGGAGTTAATAATTGTTAAGTCGGCAGTTGTTGCATTTGCAGCAGGAGGCGTTCCATCTGTTTTATAATCAATTGCAGCTCCTCCATTAGTATAAGAGAAAATTTTAAAATAATAGCTTGTATTTGCCAAAAGATTTAGAAATGAATATGCCTCAACTCCATTCCCAATATTCATAATACCGCTTCCATCAGCAAGATCGGCATCGTTAGATTCAGGTACACCATCAACAGGCAATTCAATATTATCTTCATTGCTTGCTTTTATTAAATAAGCAGTAGGTAATTGTTCGCCAATTGCGTCAACCCATGACAGATTGATTGTGACACCTGAAGCATTAGCAGCAAAAGTTGTAGGGTAATTGGTCGGTTCGGGGGCAGGAGTACTTGAGGTAATAGAAAAATCATCATAATAAACCGATCCTCCGAAAACAGTACCTTGTTTATAGACTCTTACCTCAAACCTAAAACCGGTTGCATTTGCAGGTGCAGTTAAAGTTACGCTGTAATTAATCCAATCAGGATTGTCAACAGAATATTCAGATGAGCGTAATTCGTCTGCATTATCAGTTAGTGTAGTGGTTTCATTTTCCAACCAATATGACCAAATTCGTGTACTAGCCTCAGGGTCATTGTCGTAATACCAGTAACTTATTTCATAAGTTTGGCCTCCGGTAATAGTCATTACATTTTGTTGTAAATCTTTTGATGAGCTTGCAGAAGTATGCATAGCTGAGTATGTTCCGCCATGAACCAAATCAGTTGCCTGAGTGATGTTTTCGGCTTTGGTCCAGTCGGTGGGAGTGTTTGGGTCTGTCCATGCTTCTAAATTACCGTTTAAAACCTGATTTTGTGATTTAGCAATAAATGCCCCCGATAATAAGAAGATTGATAAAATTGTAAAAAGTAAAGTTTTTTTCATGTTTTAATTATTTAAATAAGTATTTTATTTTTTATAGTGTAAAATTACTAAATATTTTAGTTCTACTTTTGTTTTAGTGGAAATAATATCAGAAACAAAATTATTAATATATTTGTTAAAGAAATTTTATTAAAAACAAAACAAATGGAAAAGTTAAAAACCGGTGATATAGTGCAATTAAAAACAGGTGGCCCGAAAATGACTATTCAAAGATTTATTGGAGTTGAACACGAAGTCTCATTTCAAATGGTCGACGATTATATTAAGATGATGAAAGGCTTTAAAGATGGCGATATAATTTGCCAATGGTTTGAAGGTAACGAACTTAAAAGTGGAACCTTCTCTAAAGAGTCGATAATAAGAATCGAAGAATAGTAAAATAGTATTTTTTGATTTTTTTTAGCATACCAAAAAAATCAAAAACAAATAGTAGAAAAAATAAATTCCCTTAATGATAATTGTGGTTTAAATTATTTAATTTCGCACAAGAAATTATATAAATATAAAATACCTATTAGCAAATGAATAAGACAGTTGGTATCAGGCATGAGGATAAATATCTAATGGAAAGACGCGTTGCAATTTCACCAAAACATGTTAAAAAAATAATAAAAGAACATAATTTGAAGTTTTTAGTCGAAACTTCACCAAAAAGAATATTTAGTGATAATGAGTTTGAAGTCGCAGGAGCAGAAATCGTTAGTGAGTTAACAAAGGCTCAAGTTATTTTTGGTGTTAAAGAAATGCCAATTTCTTTTTTTGAAAAAGGAAAGACATACATCTTTTTCTCGCATGTAATTAAAGGGCAAGAATATAATATGCCTATGCTAAAAAAAATGATGGAAATGGAGTGTAATTTAATTGATTACGAAAAAATTGAAAACGAAGAAGGAAAGCGGCTTATCTTTTTCGGGAAATATGCTGGACTGGCAGGAATGATAAATTCATTATGGTCGTTAGGATTAAGGTTAAAAGAATTCGGATACGAAACCCCTTTCTTAAAACTCAAACAATCACACAAATATAATTCGCTCGAAGAAGCTAAAAATGACATTTCTGAAGTTGGTTTTGAAATTGCAGAAAAAGGTTTGCCGAAAGAGTTATGTCCTCTCACAATAGGAATCACCGGTTATGGTAATGTTTCAATCGGTGCTCAGGAAATTGCTCATCTTTTGCCGATAAAGGAAGTTTCGCCAACTGAACTTCTTGAATTAAAAGAGAATAAAAATCTACCGAATAATATTTTATATAAAATAATCTTTAAAGAAGAAGACCTTTCGGAACCTATTGAAGATAAATATGAATTCGATTTACAGGATTATTATCAACATCCCGAAATGTACAAAAGTCAATTTGAAAAATACATACCTCACCTAACTATTCTAATGAATTGTATGTATTGGAATGACCGATACCCGAGAATTGTTACAAAAAAATATTTAAAAGTATTATTTAAAGACAACAAGCCCAAACTAACTGTAATCGGTGATATTACCTGCGATCCTAACGGCTCAATTGAATGCACCCACAAGGGAACTGAAATAGAAGACCCTATTTTTGTTTACAACCCACATTCAGACACTTATAAAATGGGAGCAAAAGGCGAAGGCTTATTAATTATGCCTGTTGATATTTTACCGAGTGAATTGCCCCGCGAATCATCAATTTCGTTTGGCGATGCAATGCTGAAATATGTAAAAGACATAGTTACTGCTGATTATAATGTTCCTTTTGAATCAATAAATCTTCCAAACCCGATTAAAAAAGCACTCATTCTTCATAAAGGAAAACTAACCCCCAACTATAAATATATTTCTGAATACTTAAAATAATAACTTGCTTATCGAATTCGTTTCATTAGGCTAATTTGAAAAATATAATAGAATTATAAAACAAAATAATTATTAATAAGAAAATTAAGAAGCTTTAATAAAAAAGATTTTTTCAATAAAATCAAATTAAAAATTGTAGAAATATGAAAAAAGTATTAATTCTTGGAGCAGGAATGGTTGTAAAACCAATAGTTCAATATCTTCTAAAACAAGGATATGCCGTAACTGTTGCAACCCGAACAAAATCAAAAGCAGAGAAAATGATAGCCGGACATCCAAACGGAACCGCCTTAAAATGGACAGTTGATGATGAAGAAACCTTAGATCAGCTTGTAAAAGGCCACGATCTTTCAGTTAGTTTATTGCCTTATGCTTATCATGTTATGGTTGCAAAAAAATGCATCAAACATAAAAAGAATATGGTAACAACATCTTATGTAAAACCTGAAATGAAGGCTTTGGACGAAGAAGCAAAAAATGCGGGTATTCTTATCTTAAACGAAATAGGACTTGATCCGGGAATTGATCATATGTCGGCAATGCGAATTATTGACAATGTTCATAATAAAAATGGGGAAATAAAAGAATTTTACTCTTTCTGTGGTGCCTTGGTAGCTCCCGAGGTTGAAAAAAATCCTTTCGGATATAAATTTTCATGGGCACCTAAAGGAGTTGTAATGGCCGGAAACAATGATGGAAATTATTTACGTCATGGAAAAGTGCATTATGTTCCAACCGAAGACCTATTTAAAAATCCAATAAAATTAACTTTTCCTAAAGTTGGAGAATTAGAGGTTTATCCGAACAGAGATTCTTTACCATACACCGAACTTTACGGCATTCCCGAAACCGAAACAATATTCCGTGGAACATTCCGCTATGATAAATGGTGCGAAATACTTGATGCTTTGAAAGCTATCAAATTATTATCTTATGATAAATATGATTTTGAAGGAATGACTTTTGCCGATTTTATGGCAAAAATGATTGGAGCAGGTAATTCAAATGACATTAAGAAAAAAGTAGCCGAGAAGTTAAATATTAAAATTGATTCTTCTCCGATAATTGCAATGGAGTGGCTTGGCCTATTCTCAAAAGAACCGATGAACAGAAAAGAAGATTCGGCATTTGAGATCGTTTCCGATCTTATGATCGAAAAAATGATGATTGGCGAAGATGAACGCGATATGGTTGTTATGCAACATACTTTTTTGGCCAAATATCCTGACGGAAAACAAGAAGTTATTAAATCAAGAATGCTTGATTTTGGTACTTTAAAAACCGATACTTCAATTGCCAGAACCGTAGCTTTGCCTGCTGCCTGTGCCGTTGAAATGTTACTTGAAGGAAAAATCAAAACAACAGGTGTTCATATTCCGGTGATTCCTGAAATATATAATCCAATTCTCGATCATCTTGAAACTATGGACATAAAAATGATCGAAGAATATGGTTTACCTATAAGTGAAAATATTTCTTAATTATTTAATCCTGGGAAGAGGTATTATCTAATTATTGATGTCATTGCAACATTATTGAGGCAAAGCTAAGCTGTGTAAAATCAGCCTATTCAAAATTAAAAAATGAATTTGCTCGTCTTAAGTTGCAATGGCATTTTTTTTAGTATTTTTACATTGATTTTTAAAAACTTAGTTAATGTAAAACATAAACAAAAAAGATATGACATATATAATAATCATCTTTGTAATAGGTATCATAGTTTATCTTGTAATGAATTATAATAAAAAACAAGAACATCCATATGAAGAATCAAACAAAAACAATGATCAAAATTCAGCGAAAGCAACACCTAAGAAGTCATATGGTAAATGGATAGGAGGAGGGCTTGGTTGGGCCTTCGGCGGCCCGATAGGAGCAATTATGGGTTTCGCTTTCGGTTCGATGTACGATGGAATGCAAACAGGAAAATATGAGTACAAACCCACGCAATCAGGTGATTTCAGTGTCAGTTTATTGATTCTATCTGCTGCAATTATGAAAGCAGACGGACGTATTATGCGCTCGGAATTAGAATATGTTAAACAATTTTTTATTCGCCAATTCGGAGCTTACGAAGCACAGCAAAAAATTAAACTATTAAAAGAAATCCTAAAGCAGGAAATTAACGTCCAGGATGTTAGTTCACAAATCAAGCAATATATGGACTATCCGGCCCGATTGCAATTGCTTCATTTTTTGTTTGGAATTTCATCTGCCGACGGACAATTTCATTCACAAGAAGTTGACACTATCGACTCAATCAGTGCGTACCTCGGAATTAGCAATAATGATTATAATTCAATTAAAGCAATGTTTGTCAAAGACATTGATAGTGCCTATAAAATTCTTGAAATCTCTTCCGAAGCAAGTGATGATGAAATCAAAAAAGCTTACCATAAAATGGCCGTAAAATATCATCCCGACAAAGTAGCTCATCTTGGTGAAGATATTAAAACCGCAGCCAAAGAAAAGTTTCAGAAACTAAATGCTGCTTATGAGGAAATTAAAAAGCAAAGAGGGGTAAAGTAGGAGGTTTCTTTAATCCAACTTAAACTCTTCTTTCCAATTAGAATCGTGAGCAAGTTCCTGCTGTTGGGTTTTATCGAACAGATAGTTACCCAAAACGAGATAATCCATTTCGGTTCGCATAAAACAGCGAAAGCCATCATCGGGAGTGCAAACAATTGGCTCACCTCTGACATTAAAACTTGTATTTACGATCACACCATAGCCGGTAAGTTTTTTAAACTCATTGATTACTTTCCAGTATCTTGGATTTGTTTCTTTCTTAACACTTTGAATTCGTGCCGAAAAGTCAATGTGCGTAATTGCGGGAACATCTGAACGAACATGATATAAACGATCATATAATTCTAAATTATTATAGCCTTCGGGAGTTGGATTACATCTGTCTTCTTTTACGGGAATCACTAATAACATATATGGAGAAGGTTTATCCAAAACAAAATATTCCTGAATATCTTCTTCGAGAACTGTTGGAGCAAAAGGCCTGAAACCTTCACGATATTTAATTTTCAGGTTCATTTTTTTCTGCATTTCGGGGCTTCGGGCATCACCCAAAATACTACGATTTCCGAGAGCACGGGGCCCATATTCCATCCTTCCCTGAAACCATCCGATTACTTTTCCTTCGTCAATGTGTTTTGCAACAACTTTGGTAAGTTCATCGAAATCCTCAAAATATTGATATTTTGCATTATATTTTCGAATCACTTTCTTAATATCATTATCACCAAATTCGGGGCCGAGATATGCTCCCTTCATCGAATCGGGCGAAGAATTTACCTTCCGTTCTTTGCCTTTCCAAATATACCAACCTGCATAAGCTGCACCAAGTGCTCCGCCGGCATCTCCGGCAGCAGGCTGTATCCAAATATCATCGAAAATACCGCTTGCCAATAATTTTCCGTTTGCAACACTGTTTAGAGCAACACCTCCGGCCATTACAAGGTTTTTACTACCTGTGAGTTCTTTTGCGGTTTTTGCTAATTTTATTACAACATCCTCGGTAATTTGCTGAATTGCCAAAGCCATATTCATATAATCCTGAGTTAATTTTGATTCTTCCGTTCTTGGTGGAATACCAAATAATTCTGTCCACTTTTTGTCGTTCGACATTTTCAAGCCGGTTGCAAAATTGAAATACTTCATATTTAAAAGTATTGAACCGTCTTCGCGAATGTCAACGAGTTCACTCAGTATTTTCTCTTTATATTCGCGAAGTTGATCGGAATCGGGATTTCCGTAAGGAGCTAATCCCATTAGTTTATACTCACCGCTATTTACCTTAAATCCGGTGTAATATGTAAAAGCAGAATATAATAATCCTATTGAATGTGGGAAATCCAGTTCTTTTTTTATCTCAATTTGATTGCTTTTTCCGTAACATATTGTCGAGGTAGCCCATTCACCAACCCCATCGATTGTTAGGATGGCAGCTTCTTCAAAGGGTGAAGGATAAAATGCGCTGGCAGCATGCGATAAATGATGTTCGGGAAATAATATCTGTATATTTCCTTTGCCAAGCTTTCGCAATTCTTCTCTCAACATTTTTTTCATAAACAGCTTTTCCTTTATCCAGACCGGAATGGCCGAAAGAAAACTTCTTAAACCTTTTGGAGCAAAGGCGTGATAGGTTTCAAGCAGTCGCTCGAATTTTATTAATGGCTTATCGTAAAATGCTATTGCAAGCAAATCACCATATTCAATTCCCGTTTCTTCAAGAACATATTTTGCTGCATTGATAGGAAAAGAATAATCGTGTTTTTTTCTTGTAAAACGCTCTTCGTGGGCTGCTGCAATTATTTCTCCATCAACAATAATTGCTGCCGCACTATCGTGATAATAAGCTGATATTCCTAAGATTGCTTCTGGCATAACCTGTGTTTTAAGATGTTTGTATTTTTTTCTGAAAATGATTGAATGATAGAATGCTTAAATGCGTAAATAAAATAAATGCATGTGTTATTTTCCATTCTCTCATTCTCTCATTAAATCATTTTCTCATTCTCTCATTAAATCATTCTCTCATTAAATCATTCTCTCATTCTCTCATTAAATCATTCTCTCATTCTCTCATTAAATCATTCTCTCATTCTCTCATTCTCTCATTCTCTCATTAAAATAAGGTGTAAATAAAAGGTGCAATGGCTGAGCCACTTGTTAGTACTATTAAAACTCCGAATATTAATAAAACAATGATTAAAGGCAATAACCAGAATTTTTTACGCACTTTCAAAAATGCCCATAAATCTCTTAAAAATTCCATGTGAAATATGTTTTTAAAATGGTTTTTCCAAATCGGCGGCTACGAAAGTTTGATTACGAGTTTTCATTACCGATTCATTAGATTTTTTAAATTTCTTTAATAATAGAGTGTCTTTTCCAAACAATCGCCTTAGCAAAGCAATTGGCAAAACGACAATAAAAAAAACAACAGAAAGTAAAATCTTTGAAACTATTGTCCCCAACATGTTTGCTAATCCGAACCAAAAAACAGCAAAGGGATAATAAAACATAGGATATATCATATTCATTAATAATACAGCTAATGTTATTTTAAAAAATAAATCATTATTTGTATAAAATCCGATTATCATTAGAATCAGCATTATAGCCATTCCACTATCCTTTGCCTGATCCTTTGTGATTGATGTTGAAAAAAACCTTGAAGACCTGTTTGTCATATTTTTATCAATTTAAAATAAATACAAATTTACTCTATTTTTTTGCTAAAATAGAAAAATTAATATTTAAAGATAAATAAAAAATATCATCTAATAAATTTCAATGTTTCATAAAAATATTTTTAACTTTGCTTTTTTAAATTATAAATAATCTAAATAAGAACAATATTCACTAAATCTCAATTACTTATGAAAAAACATAATTTTTATGCCGGGCCTTCAATACTACCGGAGTTCACAATAAAAAATACTTCGGAAGCAATCCTCAATTTTGCTGACATGGATTTATCTATTATGGAAGTTTCTCATCGAAGTAAACAATTTGTTGCCGTTATGGACGAAGCAACTTCATTATTTAAAGAATTACTTGATATTCCTAAGGGATATTCAGTATTATTTCTTGGAGGGGGAGCAAGTACGCAATTTGCTATGGTTCCATTTAATATTTTAAACAAAAAAGCAGCATACCTTAATACAGGTGCTTGGGCAAAGAAAGCAATAAAAGAGGCAAAACTATTTGGCGAAGTTGATGTTGTTGCATCTTCAGAAGATAAAAACTTCAATTATATCCCAAAAAACTACACAGTTCCTCAAGATGCCGATTATTTTCACATCACAACCAATAATACTATTTATGGTACTGAAATCAGAAAAGACCTCGAAGTTGGAATTCCATTGGTAGCCGATATGTCATCAGATATTTTCAGCCGAAAAATTGATGTTTCAAAATATGCCATCATTTATGGCGGAGCACAAAAAAACCTAGCCCCTGCCGGAGTAACTTTTGTTATAATCAAAGATGACATTCTTGGTAAAGTTGATAGAAAAATACCAACTATGTTAAATTATCAAACTCACATTGACAAAGAATCAATGTTTAACACTCCTCCTTGTTTACCAATATTCGCCGCTCTTCAAACATTAAAATGGCTTAAAGCTAATGGTGGAATTGAAGCAATGGAAAAAATCAATATCGAAAAAGCCGGTATTTTATATGACGAAATCGACAGAAACCCATTATTCAAAGGAACTGTAAACAAAGAAGACCGTTCAATAATGAATATTTGTTTTATTATGAATGATGGTTATGAAGAATTTGAAAGTGAATTCTTTGAATTTGCTTCTTCAAAAGGCATGGTTGGAATTAAAGGACATAGGTCGGTTGGTGGCTTCAGGGCTTCAACTTATAATGCAATGCCAAAATCAAGTATTGAGTTACTTGTTGAAACAATGAAAGAATTTGAAATAATGAAATTATAAACTTATTTAAAAAATCATATAAAAATGGCAAAAGTATTAATAGCAACCGAAAAACCCTTCGCTCCCGCTGCAGTAAATGAAATCAAAAGTGTTTTTGAAAAAGCTAACTATGAAGTTATTCTTCTTGAAAAATATGCCGATCAATCAGATTTTATAAAAGCTGTAAAAGATGTTGATGCTTTAATTATCAGAAGCGACAACGCAAACAGAGAAGTTATTGAAGCTGCCGATAATTTAAAAATAATTGTCAGAGCCGGTGCAGGCTACGATAATATCGACCTTGAAGCTGCTACGGAAAAAGGAATTGTTGCGATGAACACACCCGGCCAAAACTCAAATGCCGTTGCCGAACTTGCGGTAGGAATGATGGTTTATCTGGCAAGAAATCAATTTAACGGAAAAGCAGGAACCGAATTAAAAGGCAAAAAAATTGGGATTCATGCTTATGGAAATGTTGGGAAATATGTTGCACAAATTGCAAAAGGCTTTGGAATGGAAGTTTATGCTTTCGATCCTTTTATCCCCAAAGAAACAATTGAAAACGATGGAGTAACAGCTTTGGATTCAGTCGAAGAACTTTACAAAACCTGCCAATATATTTCTTTGCATATACCCGCAAATGAAAAAACTAAAGAATCTATAAACTATGATCTTTTGAAAATTATGCCTTTGAATGCTACTCTTGTTAACACTGCCAGAAAAGAGGTTATTTGTGAGGAATCATTATTAAAAATATTTGCAGACCGACCCGATTTTAAATATATCTCTGATATTGCACCAAATTGCAAAGATGAAATTGTTGAAAAATTTGAGGGAAGATATTTCTTTACACCTAAAAAAATGGGTGCACAAACCTCAGAAGCTAATATTAATGCAGGTATTGCATCAGCAAATCAAATTATCAATTTTCTTGAAAAAGATGATACTACTTTTCAGGTAAACAAATAAACAATAAGAATGGAAGATCAAATTGAAAACCAAGTTGAAAAAGCCTATACCTTTTTTAGATTTGAAGATTTGAGGATTTATCACAAATCTATCGAATATATTGAAATGGTTTACGATAATACAGAATTATTTCCTGATAATGAAGCCGATGGGTTAAAGTCAAAATTAATTGAGACATCCCAGTCAATTACTCTCAAAATTGCCGAAGGTTCATCAAGGAATAAAACTCAATTTATTCATTTTTTAAAGTTAGCTAAAAGCTCTGTTCGCGAATGTCTTATTTATACCACTTTAGCAAAAAATCGACAATATATTTCTCAAATTGCCGAAGAAGAATCAAGGAATATTCTAATTGAGATGACCAAGATGATAGGTGCATTAATAAGTTCTTTACAAAAAAGCTTAACGAGAGAGCCTAACCATAATAATTATCCCAATAACTCTTCGAATAATAATCATTCTAAAAATTCAGATTATAACGAATATTAGGATAATTGTTTTCTGAAAAAAATATTGGATAATATTTAATAAATAATATTTTTCTAAAATTAAAGTTTTAAAAGACTCTAATTGTTGGAGAAGTTATTATGTATAAATATTTACAAAAATAAACCTTGAGGGTTTTTTAATCATTAAAAAATTTAAAATCATAAGAAAATGGCAATACTAAAAGCATTTAAGGGACTACGGCCACCAAAAAAAATATCTAAAGACTTAGCATCAAGGCCATATGACGTACTTAATTCGGAAGAAGCACGTGAAGAAGCAAAAGGTAATGAATACTCTTTGTTGCATATTATTAAACCGGAAATTGACTTACCTGAGGATGTAGATATTCACTCTCAAGCAGTTTATGATAAAGCAAAAGAAAACTTTGAAAAATTCAAAAACAAAGGATTTCTTGTTCAGGATGAAAATGAGAACTTATACATTTACGCTCAAACCATGAATGGGAAAACTCAATATGGTATTGTTGGTTGTGCTGCTGTTGATGACTATTTAAATGAAATAATCAAAAAACATGAGCTGACACGTAAAGACAAGGAAGAAGATAGAATGAAACATGTTCGCATTACAAACGCAAATATGGAACCTGTTTTCTTTACCTATCCTGCTGTTAAAGAAATTGATAAAATCGTTGAAGAATTTGTAAAAAATAATGACCCAATTTATGACTTTACTGCTGATGATGGATTTGGCCATCATTTTTGGGTTATAAAGGATAAAGAAATTATTAAAAAAATTATTGATCATTTTTCAAAAGTTCCTTACACCTATGTTGCAGACGGCCATCATCGTACTGCGGCTGCAGCTTTGGTTGGAAACGAAAAACGAAAAAACAATCCAAATCACACAGGAAATGAAGAATATAATTTCTTTTTGGCCGTTCATTTTCCCGATAATCAGCTTACTATAATTGACTACAATAGAGTTGTTACTGATTTAAACAATCTTTCAAGCGAGGAATTCACTCAAAAACTTGATAAAGTATTTGAAATAAAAGAAATGGGTACTGAAATTTATAAACCCAATCAGCTTCATAACTTCAGTATGTACCTTGACGGAAAATGGTATTCAATGACTGCAAAAGAAGGGACTTATAATGATGATGATCCGATTGGAATACTTGATGTTACAATTCTTTCAAAATTAATTCTCGACAATATTCTTGGAATTAAAGACCTTAGAACCGACAAACGTGTTGATTTCGTTGGAGGTATCAGGGGTTTGGGAGAATTAAAACGAAGAGTTGATAAGGGTGAAATGAAAGTTGCTTTTGCTTTATTTCCTGTTTCGATGAAACAATTAATTGATATTGCAGACACAGGGAACATAATGCCACCAAAAACAACCTGGTTCGAGCCTAAATTAAGAAGTGGATTGGTTGTTCACAGCCTTGATTAATTAATGAATAGCTTAAATTGTTAAATTATTATATCACAACAATATAACAATTTAACTCAATATTTTCTGAAATAACTCTGGTAGTCTTTTAATAAGTACTAATTCTCTCCATTTTTTTCCTGCTTCTATCGCGGGAATACCAAAATAGGTTTTGCCTCCTTCAAGAGATTTTCCGACACCTGATGTTGCCAATATTACAGTTCCTTTACCAATTACAAGGTCCTTATCAATACTAACTCTCCCCCAAATAATAACATCATCTTCAATTTTTGTAACACCCGCAATTGCTGAATGTGCACCTATCAAACAATTTTTACCAATTACGGTGTCATGGCCTACCTGAATATGATTGTCTAACTTTGTACCCATACCAATTATAGTATCGCCTGTAACTCCCTTATCGATTGAGGATAAACTTCCAATTTCTACATTATCGGCAATTACTACCCTGCCGCAGGATTCAAATTTCATATAAGCATCGTTCCTTTTCTGAAAATAAAAAGCATCAGCACCGATAACAGAGTTGGAATGAATAATAACATTATCACCGATAATACAGTGATCGTAAATGCTTACGTTTGCATGGATAAGGCAGTTGTTTCCGATTTTTACATTATTACCGACAAAAACGCCAGGCTGAATTATTGTCCCCTCTCCTATTTCAGCCTTTTTGCTGATAGGATGCTCACATTTTTCAAATTTTCTGAATTTCTTTATTAAAGTTAAGAAGTCAGAAAACGGATCTTTTGAAATTAATAATGCTTTGCCTTCGGGGCATTCAACTTTCTTATTAATTAATATTATTGTAGCTTTTGAATTTAAAGCTTTATTATAATATTTTGGATGATCAACAAAAGTAATATCTCCGGACTGAACCTTGTGTATTTCATTCAGGCCTGAAACAATGAAATCAGGATCACCAATAAATTCGCAATTAATAATTTTTGCAACTTCCTTTAATTTTAAAAAAGAATTAAATTCCATTTCAATAGTTTTATGTGCAATAAAAAAATTATTTTACTCTCTCAGAGTACTCTCCTGAACGTGTGTCAACTTTAATTTTTTCACCTGTATTGATGAACAAAGGAACTTTCACAATAGCACCTGTTTCAACCTTAGCATCTTTAAAAGTATTAGTTGCCGTATTTCCTCTTTCGCCGGGTTCGGTATAAGTAACTTCGAGGACCACATAAGCCGGCATATCGCATGTTAGGGCTGTTTCTGTATCGGCATGAAATAGAATTTCAACATCTTGTCCTTCTTTCAATAAGGCAGGAGCAGAAATTATACCCTCATCAATAAAAGTTTGCTCAAAAGTTTCGGAATTCATAAAATGGTAGGCCGAACCGTCATTATATAAATACTGATATTTTCGTCTTTCAACTCTTGCAGTTTCAATTTTCACACCTGCAGTAAAAGTATTGGGGATTACTTTTCCGGTTTTTAAGTTTTTAAGTTTTGTTCGGACAAAGGCAGGCCCTTTTCCGGGTTTAACGTGCTGGAATTCAACAATGGTGTATAACTCTTTATTAAAGATAATACATAAACCGTTTTTAAAATCAGAAGTAGAAGCCATAAAAAAAATGTTTAATTAATTTTGAAATTTTTGACAAAGATAAATTAAATTTACTAAGTAGCAAATCAAGCCTGATCGGGTTTAAATCGTGAATATCCCTTCATTATTCCTCTTGCTGATTGTGAAATAAATGTAAGAATTTCATCACGCTCTGCCGTTGCCGGAACGTCTGCTTCAATTATTGAAACTGCCTGAGAAACATTATAGCCTTTAAGATATATAATTCTATAAATACCTTGAATCTCATTAATTTTTTCGCTTGAAAAACCTCGCCTTCTTAAACCGATTGAATTAATACCAACATAAGATAAAGGTTCTCGTGCTCCTTTTGTAAACGGGGGCACATCTTTTCTCGCCATACCACCTCCAGAAATCATAGCATGAACTCCAATATTTACAAACTGATGAACGGCAGCCAAACCTCCTATTATAGCCCAGTCGTCGATTCTCACATGGCCGGCAAGGGTTGCAGCATTAGCCAGAATACAATTATTTCCAATTATACAATCATGAGCAACATGAACGTATGCCATTAAAAGACAATTATTTCCAATAATAGTTTCATAATTTGCTTTTGTACCTCTATTAATTGTAACAAATTCACGAACAGTAACATTATCACCAATTTTCACTAAGGTATCTTCACCTTTAAATTTTAAATCCTGAGGAACTGCCGATATTACAGCACCGGGAAAGATTTTACAATTTTTACCGATTCTGGAGCCTTCCATTATTGTAACATTGGAACCTATCCATGTACCCTCATCAATTTCAACATTTCTTTCAATATTTACAAAAGGTTCTATTACAACATTTTTTGCTACTTTTGCCTGCGGGTTTACGTATGCTAATGGTTGATTCATCTATTTTTTTATAAGGATTGCTAACACAAAAAGTTAACAATGGTTAAACATTTATTTTTTAACTATTTGTGCCATCATTTCAGCTTCCATAACAATAGTTTCTCCAACAGAAGCAACACCTTTCATGTGACAAATACCCCTTCTAATCGGAGAAATTAGTTTCAATTCAAATATTATTGTATCTCCGGGAACAACTTTTTGCCGAAATCTTACATTATTGATTTTCAGAAAGAGAGTCAAATAATTTTCCGGATCCGGAACATTACTCAATAATAATATTCCGCCGGTTTGAGCCATAGCTTCTATTTGAAGAACTCCCGGCATAATTGGTTCATCTGGAAAATGTCCAACGAAATAGTGTTCATTCATGCTTACGTTTTTCAATCCAACCACATATTCATCTCCCATTTCCAATATTTTATCAATTAAAAGAAATGGTGGCCGATGTGGAAGGATTTTCATTATTTGATTGATGTCATACAAAGGAGTTTTGTTTAAATCAAATTGACGAACTTTAGTCATTTTCTTTTTTTTAATATTGTTATTATTATGTTGTTTTTTAATCAGTTTAGCAAATTCAATATTTGAATAATGACCGGGCTTTTTTGCATAAATTTTACCCTTTATCGGCTTACCTGCCAAAACAAGATCGCCGACTACGTCTAATAATTTATGCCTCGCCGGTTCATTATCAAAATGAAGATCGAGATTATTTAAAATTCCTTCATCACAAATCTTTACTTTTGGTTTTTGAAACAAGTCAGCCAAACGGTCCAATTCCAACTGAGAAACTTTTCGATTCACAAAAACAATGGCATTATTCAAATCTCCACCTTTAATCAAATTATTATTAAGAAGATATTCAAGCTCATGTAAAAAAACAAAGGTTCTGCATTTTGCGATTTCTTTTTCAAATTCGTCTAAGCCATTTAAGAATGCGTTTTGTTTTTTTAAAACTTTTGATCCGTAATCAATATCGACTTCAAGGCTAAAAGAATCATGTGGAATGGCAACTAATTCGATATCATTCTTTTCATCATAATATCGAATTTCCGAATCAATATGAATAAATTCTCTTTCGGCATCTTGTTCAACGACTACAGCTTTTTTTAGTGCTTCGACGAAATGCTTGGAACTACCATCCATTATTGGAGTTTCTATTTGATTGATTTCTATAATTATATTATCAATTCCAAAACTTGAAACAGCAGCCAAGACATGCTCAACAGTATTAATGAGTACGTTATTTTTTCCGATTGTTGTCCCCCTTGAGGTGTCAACAACATTTTCAACTATTGCTTCTATCTCCGGCTTTCCTTTAATGTCTATTCTGTAAAATTTAATTCCTGAGTTTACATCAGCAGCTTTGAAGGTCAATGTACCGTATTCCCCTGTATGCAGCCCCGAACCGGAGATTGAAACTTCATTTTTTATTGTTTTCTGCTTTTCTATCATAGAATTGCTTACAAAATTAATACATTTATAAAAACCGCTGCAAATTTAAAAAATTTGATGAAACT
The DNA here is from genome assembly GCA_016342645.1 of Bacteroidales bacterium. Lineage (GTDB taxonomy): Bacteria > Bacteroidota > Bacteroidia > Bacteroidales > JAEINX01 > JAEINX01. Next base: position 33,924 of record JAEINX010000006.1, read on the forward strand.
AAAACTTATAAATAATTTGTCCGCTTATGTATCTTCCGGGACAACGTTGAAAGCGATTGTTTATATAAATTTTATCGAAAATATTATTAAGATTTACAACTACCGAGAAGCCGGTATAAAATTCATGCTTTAGTTTAGCATTACAAATAACATATGCCGAAAATTTATCGGTATGCAAATATTCATCATCAACTTCATTCAAATCGTTAATCCATCTTGAGCCAATATATTTAGCTGACAAACTTATATTCGCAATTCTATTCTTCCAAATTAAGCCGGCAGCAAGTTTGTGGTTTGGAATATTAGTCAAGTATTTATTGTTAAGGTCTTCGTCGGCTTCCGAATCTTTAGTTTTAAATTTTTTAATTTGCGAAATATTATATGTGTAATTCAAATATCCGGCAAATGATTCATTCAATTGATATTCCAAATCGGTTTCCAATCCGTAAATGTGCACTTTGCTTATGTTATCAATTATATAAATGGGTGATATTTTATAACCCATATTTACCGAATCACCGGTGCTGATAATATACATAAAATCTTTTCCTATAGAATAATAGGCAGATTGTTTTATCGTTAAATTTTTAAAAATTGAATAATCAACTCCTATCTCAAAATTATCAACTGTTTCCGGTTTTAGCTCTGGATTTGAAAGCCTAAAGCTGTTTCTTTTCTTTGAAGTCCGGCACATATCGTCAAGCAAGGGAGCTTTAAAACCTTTTCCATAAGAAAAATAAACTCTTGTTTGGTCGTTAAACCATTTTTGTATAGATAGTTTCGGGCTAATTGAATTCCAAAAATGAGGATTAATTACCGTATCCTGAAAATCGGTCATAAATTCTATCGAATATGAAGGATATTTCACTGAAAATAAGCCGTCATTAAAATCAGCAAAATCCAATCTTAAACCAATATTAATTTGAATGTTTTTTGATTTAAAATCAATTTCGTCCTGGAAATATAGTGCGTAAATATTCATTTTCCCGGCATTACTAATTAAATCAGTCGAAGTATAATAAGTGTCGGTTGCATCAACGCTGCCGTGTTTATACATTATTCCTGAAGAAAATGTGTGTTTGTTTTTTGTTAAAGTAAAATCAAGGTTTGCACCCAATTCATGCCTTTTTGAATCAACATCATACAAAAGATACTCCCCCTCTTTCATATATTCATAAATCCTTTGATAGTGTTCATCAAGCATAAAGAAATCGGATTTCAGATTAAAATTTTTATTCTTATATTTATATTTTAATACTGAAAACCAAGTGTCGTGCTCGGAGAAAGCACCATAATCGTCAAAAACTTTTATTCCGTTTCCTCTTTTATCGTCAAAGAAATTTGCAAAAAATTCTATGCTGTGTTTTTCATTAAATAAATATGCGAGCTTAAGGCTTGAACCCACTTCATCAAGAAACACAGGAACAATAATACTATCGTTAACTTCAATGTATTCATCAAGTTCAGTGATATAACCATCGCTTTTCTTTGCCGAGCCCATAATATTCCAATAAAAACTGTCTCCGTTTTTAGAATTTACAATTCCCGACAAATTCATGCTTCCTGAAAAAGTATTATAAGTACCGTAACTCGTTTTTATATTGCCAGAAAATTTCTTAATCGGTTTTTTTGTAATCACATTAATTACGCCGCCCATTGCATTGCTGCCATATTTAGCCGAGCCCGGGCCTTTAATAATTTTTATGGCTTCAATGTTTTCATTATTAATAAGATTCCAATTCACAGAACCGCCATCAGATTTATTTAAAGGAATATCATCAATCAATACAAGTGTTCTTGATTGATCGGTTCCACTTAATCCACGTAAGGACACAACAGCATGACTCGAAAAAATCCCAAGAGTATTATCAACGTTTACTCCTGAAATATTACTTAGAATATCGGCCATATTTTGCTCCGAACTATTTTCAATTTTTTCAACAGGAATAACCTTTATGCGTGAAGGGATTTTTTTTACGTATTCATATTTATCAGCAATAATTGTTACATCATCTAAGGTGAGATTTTTTTTGTTCAATTTTATTTTAAGAAATAGATTTTCGCCATTAACCTCAAGATCAATTCTCTCAGGCAAATATCCCAGATGAGAAATTTTCAGAGTATATTTTCCATCATTAAATTCATCAATTGAAAACTCGCCATTTTCATTTGTTGAGCTTCCCTTTTTCAACTCTACAATAAAAACATTCGCACCACTGAGTGATGTTTCTGTTTTATCTGATACAACTCCTGAAATTTTACAAGAGTTTTGCGTAACAGCAAATAGAGGAAAAAATAAAAACAGCAGAAATAAGTTTCTGATCAATTTACAATTAGCTTACTAATGTGAATTGAATCAAAACCTATCAATTTTGTGCGGATCATATAATTCCCAGGTGCCAAATCATCTGTATAAATTTTTGTATAATCATCAACTTTATTAATCTGTTTCACTAATTTCCCCTGCATATTATGAATTGATATTGATTGAATTTCGTTCGTGCTTTCAATATTAACAAAATCATGAGCGGGGTTTGGATAGATTTTCAAATTGTTGGAATAAAGAATATCATCAACTCCTGAATTTGAAGTTCCCAATAAAATCACATCGTCAATTTTAGAAATACCATCGGTAAGAACAGGCTCTCCCGAAGTACTTATGTCAGAAATCATAATCCATCTAATATACATTGATGACGATCCCGGATTGTTAAATTCGGCAGGTAAAGGCAATTCATTAACAACTCCACTTGTCCAATTATTTGAACAAATAACTGTCCCTCCCTGAATATCAACCCAGTCTTCACCACTAAAACGACATTGTAATTTCCAATCACGTGGGCCGGGATTAGTTTCATCCGAAAATTGTTTTGATGAAATTCTTAGATTTGTGTAACCTTCGGCTTTGAATTTAATAGACCATAATTTTGCGTTTGCACCGTTTTCCCAACCATCTACCGTTCCGGCATAATCACCTAAACCACCAACTCCTTCAGTCATTGAAATATGGCGAAGAACAGTATTAGGCCAAGCAACAGTATCTTCTGCAGATATATATCTGCCTGAATTTGACGATAATCCTGCATTTGGATAAATATCGGTAGTATCAACTCCTGTTGGAAATGTATATGCAGTTATTGTGTCGTTCTGTGCATATAATCCGGTGCTTAACAAAGCACAAAAAATAATTAGTAAATGTTTATTCATAAATTTAAATTTTAGATTATTATTAAAACTGTATTAAAATTGCATTTTTATTGAAAATTCCATTGAGCCGGCCTCAAATTCGTCGGCGCGAATAACTCTTAAAAGCCCCTTTTTCCCATTTATAGTTTGAAACGGAATAACCTTCCCAGCCGTTGCCCATTTGAATTTCTTTTTACCCCAGACTTCATTGAAACTTACAATTATCAAACTGTCGTTCTGGCAGTTATTATAATCGTTTGCCGAAATAGGTTCCGTATCAACACTAATATCCCATAATGTAAAATTTCTTGTTGTCCAGTAGGGGATTGAGGGATAAAATCCTGAGGCTTCCAAACTGAAATTATCATACTCGCCTGATGAGGACAAAACCGGTGAAGGAAGATTCTCATCTTCTATATAATATGTCAATATCTCAATATCCGATTGCAATATTTTTGCCGAATCCTCAAAATATGTATGACCGTTTTTTAAATTCAAAAATTGTCCGAACTCCGTATTGTTTTGATATCCCATTGTGATCGAAGGATAATATATAATCCCTCCAAACTCTGAGTTCGGGTCTTTATAAACTGTCATTGAAATTTCGGAACTTAGCCTGTTTTTATCCATAACTACACATGTCCACTCAACTACTTCTTCAACATTTTGGTAAAACACTTTTTCAATATCAAGCGACATTGAATACATGCCCGTATCCATCACAACCTTATAACTATTATCGGGAAACACTTTTTTTATCACAAAATTAGTTATCTCAGTATCCGAACCTCTGGCCTGAATACCAAACAACAAAGCCCCGCCAGTTTTTACAGTATCATTATTATGAACAAATTTTTCATTGGTTTTGAAATTTATTGCCGGAGGCATTTTTTCGTCTTTGTCCTTTTCGCACGAAAAAAAAGTAATTAATACGAAAACAAAAATAATTAGTTTTGAAAATCGGGTAGAGAATAAATACATATTTTATAGTTTTATTTTTCGAGTTTTTAATTTATTTTATTAATAAATTCTAAAACTCATTTATAAAAAAAATAAATTTATCGATATGCAAAAGAATGCATATCGTTGCAAAATTATTATTATTTTTTTAAAACAAAACCTTTTTTTAAATTAAATTCACTAAAAATTTCATGGAACTTTTAAAAGAAATGTTTTGTAAAAACTATTATGAAAAAGTCTATAAAATATGTTTAAGCAGAGAAATTTAAAATTTTTCTTTTTGTAAAAAATATTTGAGATTAGAATTACGAATGTTTCTTCTCAAGTTCATTGATTCTATCGACAATATTATTTAAATTTCTGAAATGTATATAAGAATGCATATATTTTTTGACTTCAAAAGCAGGTGAGCCTTGGACGATGCTTCCCTTTTTCAGAATATTTTTAGATAAGCCCGATTGAGCGGCAATTTTAACTTCGTCGGCGATAATCAAATGCCCGATTATTCCCACTTGTCCACCGATCATGCAATTCTTCCCAATTTTTGTTGAACCGGAAATACCAGTTTGTGATGCAATAACTGTGTTCTCTCCAATTTCAACATTATGAGCGATCTGAATCAAATTGTCAAGCTTAACTCCTTTTCTGATAATTGTTGAGCCTAAAGTTGCTCTGTCGATTGTTGTATTTGAACCAATCTCAACATTATCTTCAACCAGAACATTACCGATTTGAGCAATTTTTTTATAATTATTATTACTTTGGGGAGCAAATCCAAAACCATCGCTACCAATTACAACACCGGCATGAATTGTGCAGTTTTTTCCGATTTCACATTCCGAATAAATTTTTATTCCTGCAAATAGCATTGAATTTTCACCAATTTTCACATTGTCACCAATATATGTTTGAGGATAAATTTTTGCATTTTCACTAATGACAACATTCTCGCCAATGACAACGAAATCTCCAATATAAACATTTTTTCCAATTTTAGCAGAATCGGGAATGGAAGCCATTTTTGATATCCCTGTTTTATTCAATTTTATTTGATTATAAAAATCAAGTAACTGAGCAAATGCCGAATATGGATCATCAACTTTAATTAAAGTCGTAGAAATAGGTTTTTCTGGAGTAAAATTCTTTGCAACAATAACTGCCGAAGCATTTGTTGAATAAATGAATTTCTTATATTTTGGATTAGCCAAAAAACTTAATGAGCCTTCCTCCCCTTCCTCGATTTTCGAAAGTTTATTTAAGTTTACATCTTGGTTTCCTTCAACTTCGCCTTTTAATATTTCAGCAATTTTTTGAGCCGTAAATTCCATGCTTTCCGATTAAATTATTTCTGCAATTTTCAAAAAGCAAATTTAATTGTTTTTGGATAGCAAATAAAATATTTTGTTACCGGTTTTGACAAAACCGAAATATTAAGTTGATCGGATGCTTCTGCAATATCAAGAATTTTTCCATCTTTAAAAAGAATTTTAATCTTACCTCCATGAGGATCGTAAGCATAGTTTGATGTGATATCCGAAAACACAAAATATTCAATTTCATCATCTTTGATGCTAAATTTCTTGGAAGTTTGCATTTTTATGGTTTGCAAATATTCATCCGAAAATTTCTCATTTTGCAATTCAATTTTAAACAACCGCCGATAAACAAGGCTTTTGCTCAATTCCGACAAAATTATATCAGGATGATTACACCAAACTTTCAGAGAGGTGAAAATATCGTAATCATCAAGTTGAGAAAATTTATCAAGAAGAGTCTTATCATTTAAAAAATCGTTTTTAGTGAAATTATTTTTGAGGAATAATTTAAAAATCGGTGTTGTAAAAAGATTTTCACCGTTTTCGCAAAGAATTTTTGCTCTTTTCAAAGCTTTCATCAACATATATTCAGATGCGAGAACGGTTTTGTGCAAATAAACCTGCCAAAACATCAGGCGTCTTGCAATAATAAATTTCTCAATTGAATAAATCCCTTTTGCCTCAACAACAAGCTCATCATCAACAACATCAAGCATTTCTATTATACGATCGGTACTAACAATTCCTTCGTAAACGCCTGTAAAAAAACTATCTCTTTTCAAATAATCAAGCCTATCAACATCAAGCTGGCTTGAAATTAGTTGATGAAGAAACTTTTTTTTGTAAGTATCATTAAAAATTTCGATGGCAAGACTCAATTTTCCGGAAAAAATTTCATTTAACCTGGCCATAAAAATTTCGGAAAGGTCTTCGTGGCTCGTTTCAAAAATAATTGATTTTTCGAGAGTATGAGAATAAGGCCCATGCCCAATATCATGGAGAAGAATTGCAATTGTGGCAGCTTCGGCTTCTTTATCCGTAATTTCTTTTCCTTTCATTCGAAGAGCATTTATTGCCTGCGTCATCAAGTGCATTGCACCAATTGCGTGGTGAAACCTTGTGTGCAAAGCTCCCGGATAAACTAAATGTGTTAAAGCAGTTTGTTTTATCCTTCTTAATCTCTGAAAATATGGATGTTCAATTATCTCAAAAACAATATTATCAGGAATTGTAATAAAGCCGTAAACAGGGTCATTAAATATTTTTCTTTTAAAAGTCAGGCTCGAATTATTATTTTTTTTTCCGTCAGATTGTAAATACATCTCAAACAATTTTAATATAAAATTACCGTTTTAATTGATAAATAAATCAAAGATTAAAAAAAAGCTTTTTAGTTTTTATTATTGTTAAAAAACTATATTTCAATAATACAATTTTTTCTAAATATGGCTTTACTTTTTAATAATTAATTTTTTAAATATAATAACAAATAAATGGACAATATACATATTTTATGGGCTGATGATGAAATTGATTTACTAAAACCTCATATTATTTTTCTTGAGCAAAAAGGATATTCGGTTCAAACAGCGACAAGTGGAGACGAAGCACTTGAGTTTTTAATATCCAAAACTTTCGACATAATTTTTTTAGATGAAAACATGCCGGGCCTTTCAGGTATCGAAACTCTTATAAAGATTAAAGATACCAATCCAAATATTCCGGTTGTAATGATAACAAAAAGCGAGGAAGAAACAATCATGGAGGAGGCTATCGGATCGAAGATTTCAGATTATTTAATAAAACCTGTTAATCCGAACCAGATAGTACTTTGTTTGAAAAAAAATCTTGAAAAGAAAAAACTAATAAGTGAAAAAACTACTCATTCTTACCAGCAGGAATTTAGGAATATTGGAATGGAAATTGGCAATCAGCTTAATTATAAAGAATGGGTTGATATTTATAAGAAAATTATTAAATGGGAAATTGAGCTTGAATTATCGAACGATGAAGGTATTAGAGAAATTCTGAGGATGCAAAAAGACGAAGCTAACCAGGTTTTTTCAAGGTTTATTGAAAAAAGATATATTGATTGGTTGAATTCATCAAGTGGCGAAAGTCCTGTTTTGTCTCATACTTTGGTCAGAGAAAAAATTCTACCACATATTTCCGATAACACTACAACCTTTGTAATTCTGATCGATAATTTAAGATATGATCAATGGAAAGTTATTCAACCCATTATCGAAGAATATTATCATGTTGAGTCCGATGAAATATTTTTCAGCATTCTCCCAACAACAACCCAATATTCACGAAATGCAATTTTTTCAGGTTTGATGCCTACCGAAATTGAAAAAAAATATCCTAAATATTGGAAATATGAAGAAGATGAAGGCACAAAAAACCAATATGAAAATGAATTATTGACCGAACAGTTGAAACGCTTTGGAAGAGATATTAAACACTCTTACACAAAAGTTCTTAGTCTTTCGGTTGGAAAGCGTTTGGTCGAAAACATACACAACCTAATGCAAAATCAGTTGAATTTTATTGTTTATAATTTTGTTGATATGCTTTCACATGCAAGAACCGAAATGGAAATTATTCGTGAACTTGCCGATGATGACCCTGCATATCGTTCGCTAACTCTTTCTTGGTTTGAACATTCTCCATTATTGGAAATCATTAAATTCATAGCCTCAAAAAAAGCAAAACTTATAATTACATCCGATCATGGCTCAATTAGAGTGAATAATCCGGTAAAAATTATCGGTGATAAAAACACCAACACCAACCTAAGATATAAATGTGGCAGAAACCTTAATTTCAACAAAAAAGATGTCTTCGATATTCGTGAACCACAAAAAGCATATCTTCCTAAAAATAACGTTAGTACATCTTTCGTGTTTTGCAAAAAAAATGATTTTTTTGCTTATCCAAATAATTTTAATTATTATTCAAATTATTACAAAAACACCTTTCAACATGGTGGAGTTTCGATGGAGGAACTTATGATTCCGATAATTTCCTTGAAAGCAAAATAAATTAGTTGTATTTGATTTATAGTGAGTTAATAAGCAAAAAGCCACTAATTCACTGATTTGAAATTGGAAATTAGGAAGAAGGACAAATTTCCAATTTCTGCGTATATTTGCATAATCCCTGCCCGACTTTGTCATTCAGGCGGCTGCAGGAACAAATATAAACACATGGAGAAATTATTTGTTTGTAAATCTTTAGATGAATTAAGTCAAGTTGCTAACTTAATTCTTGAAAATTTTTCACAATATCGAGTTTTTGCCTTCTATGGAAAAATGGGAGTTGGAAAAACTACATTAATAAAGCATATTTGTAAAATATTAGATGTTGAAGATAATGTTGTAAGCCCATCGTTTTCTATTATAAACGAATACAAAACTTTATCTAAGGAAAGTGTATTTCATTTTGATTTTTACAGAATAAAAAACCTTGTCGAAGCACTTGATATCGGCTACGAGGATTATTTTTATAGTGATTCATTTTGCTTCATTGAATGGCCCGAAAAAATCGAAGAACTTTTGCCTGAAAATTTCGTATATGTGCATATTGATATAAATGAAAATGATAATAGTCGTATAATAAAATTAAAAGATTAGGTTTAGCAAATAATTTGAAGTTAGGAAGCAATTAAATAATTTAATTCTCGTGATATGATGACTAATAGTAAGAATGAATTTTTACATCCTTCACATTTTGAGCGATACTTACCTCAGGAAGAAATGCTTGAAACAAAGAAAAAACGCAGTGAACTTATTATAGGGCTACCTAAAGAGGCTTCTGAATTTGAGAATAGGATTTGTTTGATTCCCGATGCGGTCGGATTATTAGTTCAAAACAATCATAGAGTTTTAATAGAAACAAATGCCGGAAAGGAAGCAAATTTTTCGGATATTGAATATAGTAATGCCGGTGGAGAAATAATTCAAAATCATGAAGAAATTTTCAAAGCCGATATAATTGTTAAAGTAAATCCGCTTAGCTTGGATGAAATAAATTGCCTGAAATCAAGGCAAACAGTATTTTCTAAGCTGGAAATGCCTAACCAAAAGAAAGAATATTTTAAAAGATTAACTGAAAAAAAAACTACGGCGATTGCAAATGAATTTATTAAAGACCAAGCAGGTTCATTTCCTATTGTTCAGTCAATAAGTGAAATTGCAGGTAATTATTCCATAATAATTGCTTCCGATTACTTAAGCAACCCTAAATTTGGCCAGGGAATATTATTAGGAGGAGTTCCCGGTATAAACCCCGCTGAAGTAATAATTTTAGGTGCCGGAACAGCCGGAGAAAATGCTGCACGAGCAGCCCTGGGATTAGGTGCATTCGTTAAAGTTTTCGATATTTCGATCTCAAAACTTAGAAAACTCCAGACAAAATTAAATAATAAAATCTATACATCTGTTTTTCAACCAAGCATTCTAAGAAAATCTTTGAAAACCGCAGATGTCGTTATTGGAGCAATCAGATCCAAGGAAGGAAAAGCTCCAAACATTGTTTCCGAAGAAATGGTGAAAAAAATGAAATCAGGATCAATTATCATCGACCTAAGTATAGATCATGGAGGTTGCTTCGAAACTTCGGAATTAAGAACACATAAAGACCCTGCCTTTATCAAGCATAATGTTACTCATTACTGCGTTCCAAACATTTGTTCGCGAATAGCGCAAACTTCATCAATTGCTTTTAGCAACTTTCTGACTCCATTGTTAATAAACATAGGCAAAGAAGGAGGAATTAATAATTTAATTAAAACAGATTTTGGACTCAGAAATGGAGTCTATTTATATAATGGTAAAGTTGTAAAACCTTTTATCGGCAATCAATTCAATATGCCTTTTCAAAATATTGATCTGCTTTTTGATACTTTGCCGAGTTAATGTGTAAAAGCAAGTCAACGGTCGTGAATATTAATTAAGTAGGGGTTCGAAAAGTTTTTCCGATTTCAAGTTTTTGGCTTAAGGTTTTAATGTGGCTCATTGTTATTTCCTAAATGGATTTGACAGCAACTTGTTGGTTTTTTCGCGTTGATGAAGCATTCACTGAAAAGCAATAACTTACACTGTATTAATCAGTAAGCTATTTAAATAAAGACACAAATTTCACCAAATTACACTAATTTCATATTACTAAAACACATGAAGCTTCATTGTTTAATTAACTCATTTGGTCAAAAATAATTAGAGTAATTGCAGATTTAAAGTATTACAATAGTATATTTTTTGAATTTTTTCGGCTCAATTTCTTTAGATGCGAATTATTTTTTCAACCATGATCTTGCTTCTTTTGAAGAACATACTTTTCCTTCGTTGAAATAATTTTCATGATTTGCAATTATTTTATTTAATTTGTAGTAGTAATTCACCATTATACCGGCAGATTGTTTTAATCCGTTTTCAGAAGTATCTCCAAGCCAATTAATTCGTTGCATTTTTGCACCATTCATCAAATGAAAATGAGCAACAGGATCGAATGCAATATCATTTCTTTTCTTTATATTTATCAGGTAATTGGCACATAATCGCATCAATGGTTTCTGGAGAGCATTTGAAATGTCATTGTTTTCGTTCCATTTCGTATCTAAAATGCCAAGCAATATATTTTTGATTTGTTTTGATTTTGAGAACTTCTGAAGTTTTTTTTTCTCACTTTCTGTAATTAATTCCATATAATTTTCGGAAGGAAGATTTTTTAGCCATTCAATAAATTTGGGAATTGGTGATAGGGTGGCAAAATTTTTAAGATTTGGGAATTCTGCTAACAACTCATTTACAACTCGTTTGATTAAAAAATTTCCAAAACTAATTCCTTTTAATCCTTTTTGAGTACTTGAAATTGAATAAAAAATTGCAGAATCAGCTATATTCGGGTCGAGCGGAGGAATATTTCTATCCAAAAGGATTTGAATACTATTTGGTATTCCATGCACAAGAGCAACTTCAATGAAAATCAAAGGGTCGTTTGGCATTTTGTTATGAAAAAACGCAAATATTCTTCTATCGGTTTGAAGCCTATGTTTTAAATCCTTCCAAGAAAATATTTCGTGAACGGCTTCATATTCCATAAGTTTTTCGAGAAGAATTGCAGGTGAATTCCATGTAATTTCCTTCAAGTCTAAAAGGTTAATATCGAAATAAGTAACTAAAAGATCCTTAATATCAGCATCAAGTTTTCTTAGCCGTGGCATTGTTGAAATTAATGGGATAAGGTCACGACGCATATCTTTCAGAAAAAGAAAACCATTGGGCAAAGTAACAAGCTGCCTTAATATTTTTACTCGTGGAGGAGCAAGAGCCTTGCTTAGTTCCAGTTCGGCATTGATTCGCTCATTTTCTCCTTTTGATGCTTTAAGAGCATTGATTTTTTCATTCAAAAGACTTGTACTAATATCAAAATCACGAGCAAGTATTCTGAGAAATTTGCTTTTGCCTTTGTCTGTCAAATTTATATAAATAATACCTAAGTGTATGATCTTTGATTTTATTGAGATTTCCCCACCTTTTTCATTTACACAATCTTCCAATAAATTTCTAAGGGTTTCTTCATCACTTTTAGGAAGATCCGGTTTAATTTTTAGGGTAGAATTTCCCGATTCATTCCATGCACTAATTATTTTATTAATGGTTTGCCTACTAATGCCTGCAATCGAGTCATCAAATTTTATATCATGCTCTTTATTTCGTGAAAATATTTTCATTTATTAGGTTTCGTTCAAAAAAATATTTGTTGTTAAAGGTACAATTATTTTTAATACTCAAATAATGAAAATATCAAAATTTGGTCTTTGATTAACAAATACTCAATTTGTTTTGAACTTTATTGGGCATCTTTTTTCAATTTTGCCAATAAATCCTCTTTAAACGACAAACCTATCGGTAAGGATTCTTTATCAATATAAACACAATTGCCTTCAATAAAACTAATTCGTTTTAAGGGGATTATATACGATTTATGAATTCTTGCGAAAAGATGCTCAGGTAATTCGGAGATTAAATCCTTTAAAGTTTTATTACTTATTAAGGTTTTTTCCTCAGTAAAAATCTTAACATAATCGCCGCAGGATTGAAAATACAAAATGTCATCATAATCGGTTTTATAAATCTTTTTTTCGGCTTTTATCAGCAAATAGTTTTGCTCTTTGCTACCAGCCGGCTTTAGATTTTTCTCATCCTTGAGAGTATTTAATTTTATAATTGCTTTATTTACCGCTTTCAAAAACCTGTCGAATGAGAAAGGCTTTAATAAATAATCGACAACATCAAGCTCAAAGCCCTGAACAGCATATTCGGGATAGGCTGTTGTAAAAATTACCAAAGGAGGATTATTTAATGATTTTAAAAAATTTATCCCCGAAAGCTTTGGCATGTTTATATCCAGAAAAATAAGGTCAATGCTTTGGTTTTGCAATACTTCGATTGCTTCAATAGCGTTGCTGCAAATAGCTATTAATTCTAATTGCGGGAAATCATTAACGTAGCTTTCGACAACTTCTCGCGACAAGGGTTCATCATCGACTATTATACATTTCATAAGTTTATTATTGTTTCCCGCAGATTACGCAGATTATCACTGAAAATTCTACGTACACATACGGAATCTGCGGGAATTAAGTTCATTTTAAATTCAAATCTAATTTCACAATAAAGTTCTCATATTTATCATAAACATCCAAAGAATAATTATCTTTATAAATCAGTTCCAGCCTCTTTTTAACATTTTCCAGCCCTATTCCTTTATAGTCGCCGGCTTCGGTTTCATCAATTTCGCCTTTATTATTTTCCGACAGAAAAGAAATTTTATCCTCACTAATTTCTATATTTATTTTCACAAAAGATTCACCAAGCGAAGCTTTTATTCCATGTTTAAAAGCATTTTCGATGAAAGGAATAAATAGAAGCGGGGCAATTTTATAATCGGAAGCATCGCCTTTAATCAATAATTCAATTTTCGCCTTCCCATCTGATCTTATTCGCTGCAACTCCACGTAATCACTAATAATATTGAGTTCCTTGTTCAGCAAGACAAACTGCTCTGTGGTTTCATATAACATATATCTCATTATTGAGGAAAGCTTAAGAATTATTTCGGGCGTTAAGGTCGATTGTTTTAATGAAAGTGAATATATATTATTCAGGCTGTTGAACAGAAAATGAGGATTTATCTGTGCCTTTAAAGCTTTCAACTCTGTGTTTATTTTTTCTTTTTGTAGCAACATTAATTTATTCCTTGATTCCATCAAACTAAACCAGTCTTTCGATAACTTTAATAATGAAGTAAAAAGAATATAAACAACTTGAAATTTCATTATGTCAAAAAAGTCGTAATAGGAAATGAAATAATAGCCCGGAAAAACCACACCCATCAATTTATCAAGGATAAAAATATTTAAACCCGTTGAGAATAAAATATCAATGATAAATAAAATGGAAAACAAGACATATTTCTTTTTGCTGAGTAAAAGCGGAATTAATATTAAAAGATTTAGATAAACCCCAACGATAAGGCTTACATGAAAAACTGCAGTGTATATAAAATCTATTTTAACAATTCGGCCTGTTAAAGAAAACAAATTAAGTAGTATGTAATAAGATAATGCCCAAAAAGCAAGGTGTTGAGCAATTCGAATTATGTATTTGTTTTTCACATTCATTTCACTTTCTTATTACAAACATAATATAAAATATTCAGAGAAGGTATTAGTTTTTTAGCTGTCATCCTATTCAATCATTCAACCATTCAACCATTCTCTCCTTATATCATTATAGCATTCTATCATTATAGCATTCTCTAATTATACCATTCTCTCATTATATCATTATAGCATTACATCATTATAGCATTCAATCATTCTATCATTCTATCATTCACTCCTTCTCTCTATCAACTGCTTTTTCCTCTTAAGTTTAGTAGGTTCAATAAAAGCATTTTCATCATCGGCATATTTCTTTACGAAAGCCTGTAATTCTTCGGTTGAAGCAGTAAGTAAAATTTGTTCATCATTATCAAAAGGATATTTATTATCATATGGATACTTTAAAACCTCATGGGGGATTCTTATCTTATGTTGTTTAAACAAATTTTCTATCCAGCCATAATCGAATAATGAAATCTCAGCTTCGTTTTCATTAACTGTTATCTTTCCAAAACTGTGAACATAAATTTCATGAGTTTGAAAGAAATCGTTTACATTGCAATTTACATCATCGCTATTTGGAAAAAAATCAATAAACATGTCATCGCCAAGTTTTACTAAATGAATATAAAAGTCTGACAATATGCTATCTTCAACATAAGCAAGATTATAAGAATCATCCTCAAGCTTAGTAAAAGTCCATGTATTATTATTACCATCTTCTTCCCAATCGCCAAGCAAATTGGAATCAAACACACAATCATCCTTTGTATATAAAGGATGTAGGGAAGGGATACAGCCTCCTATCATAAGTAATAAACCTATCACAAATGCAATTCTCTTTTTTGATTTCATAATTTTTATTTTTAATTAATAATCGGCAAAATAACTATTGAAACCATGAAAATTCAATTTTATTCGATGAACGATATAAAAGGCAGGATGAAATATTAATTTTTAAACTTATCCTTGATTGAAATAAATCTGCGTTATTCTGCGAAATCTGCGGGAGAAAAAAGTTATCTAAACAGTTCTCCAGATTATGTTAAACCAGACCAAGAATTACTACATAATTTTTTCCATACTTTTTTGCACATTTCGGGCAGGTTGTGTACCACATGTACATTTTTTTTATGTTTTGATTTTTACTTTGTGCAAATTTTTCAAAATCCTTACACCATTTACCTGTGTCTTTAAACGGCCCTTCATATACTTTTGACAAAAATTCCCCGCTGATAATTATATTATTGGCATCCGGTATTTCCTTATCAACAGCAAGATAAACATCCATATTCCATTTCGATGTATGGTCGGATAAACAAAGCCAATCGGGAATTTCTGCATTAGCATTTTTGACTGTTTTATCAAGCTTTTTCATTACTTTTCCAAAATTCATTGGCATATAGAATAAAGTGCAGACTTTATCTTTAATGAATTTTTTGTTTTCCCATTCAAAAGTTTTTTCATCCCAGGGTGTCGGATCAAACTTTGGGCAGCATTCATCTTTGTGTGAGTTCATAGTTTTTTGTTTTGTTATAAAATATCATTCACAATTGAAACTATTCAAAACTACAAAAAATTTTATAATAAGAAAATGGACAAAGAACTAAAAGATATGAAATTGTTAAGTGTTATTACTACTTTTTTTGTCTAACGCAGTTTTTTGTAATTTCCAGAGCCCGATTAATTATGTTTTTTTGCCAATAATATCCGATACTCCCAAAGCTCTTTCTTAAGAGCTTTATATTGATAATATCCCGACTGATAATGCGTTTTTGAAAATTTTGAAGTATTATGAAATAGATTATATAATATCGTAGGGATCATACCAAACACATATGAATAATATAATCGTTTAGATGAGCGATGAATATTCTTGGTAAAATTACTATTTTTAATAATTTTAAATCCATTTTCACTTAATGTTTCATTAAGACTGCTTAAAGCAAGAAAATTATCAACAGCCCATTTCTCTCCCCACTTTTTAACGTAAGAGTTTTTATCAGCCTCTCCGGCAGAGGTTAAGAAATAATCGCATAAAACCAATTTTCCTCCGGGTTTTAGCACCCTATATGCTTCATTAAAAAATGCTTCTTTAGGATTTGCATGGCAAACACTTTCACAAGCCCAAACAACATCAAATGAGTTTTCCTTAAAGTTAGTTTGAGTGAAATCCTGAATTTCAAATTTGACTAAGTCTTTCAACTTTGACTTTTGAAGTTCATTATTTGCAATTATTAGTTGCTTTTCACTCAAAGTGATACCCTTTACTTTACATCCAAAATTATTCGCCAAATAAAAAGCTGCCCCTCCTACTCCACAGCCGGCATCCAAAACATGATGATTAGCTTTGATGCCGGTAACTTCAGCCATTTTTTTGTTTACATTAATTAAAGCCTCACTAAATGACTTAGTATCATTATCCCACAATCCGGAATGAATTGCCAAAACTTCAGACAACTGCCACCAATTTTTATAGTGGTTTATGGTTTGGTTGTAATAATCAGCAATATCTTCTTTGGTGAATGAAATCATTAATGTTTTATTTGGTTTTATATTTTCTCAACCCCTTTATTACTTGTTTTTGTTTTGTAAACCTTAACAAAATGTGGATTTTCGGCAAAAGCTTTTTCCATAATTCCGGCGATTTCATCAATATTATTTTCATTGCAAAGTGCAAAAACCGATGAACCGCCACCACTAACGTTGCAGCCGTAAGCTCCAACTTTTAACACATTTTCTTTAACAAAATTATATTCGGGAATGGCAGCCGACCTAACAGGCTCTGCAATATAATCAACACTTACAGCTTTGCCAAACTCAACAATATCTTTGGTATGAATTGCATGAATTACTCGCGAACATCTTGCCATTTGTTCTTTCAATTTTTCCTGGCCTATTTCATAAGTTATAAATCCGCGGGTTGTTCTTTGGCTTTTACGAATAGCAGCCAAAGCAATTGGAAAGTCGGGCAGATCAAGTTTAAGAACATCGATAGGATTATATGATTTTACTAAAACAAAACCTCCGAGCAAAGCTGCCGCCACATTATCGGCATGAGGTGATCCACCTGAGGCAACTTCTCCCATTCGAGCAAGGTCAATTATTTCATTATCTGAAAGTTTTAATCCTAATAATTCATTTAAACCAAAAATACATCCCGCTGCCGAGGCTCCGGTTGTTCCCATTCCACCTCCCGATTTCATATTTTTTATTATACGAATGTGGATTCCTTGTTTGATATTGAATTTTTTTACTAAAGCCAATGCGGCTAATCCGGCCGTATTATCATTAATATCGGTCGGTATATTTTGGGTGTCGTTGATAATTTCAATTGTAATCTTATTTGAATCGTTTAATTCAATTTCTATTTCGTCGTAAGGCATTTGCAGAGCCATTGCAAAAATATCGTATCCCGGTCCAACATTTGCACTGCTTGCCGGCGCTCTCAGTTTTATTTTATTCATTTTTTATTGGTTTTTAATCATAATGAAATCTACACTTTATTATCCGAATTTCTTCATCTTTCACTTGATAAATTAGTCTATGCTCTTCATCAATTCTTAGGGACCAAAAACCTTGATACTTATGTTTCAAAGGTTCTGGTTTTCCAATTCCGGAAAATGGGTTCCGTGAAATATCCCTGATTAACTCATTTATCTTTTTCAAATTCTTTTTATTGACCTTTTGCCAATATAGGTAATCTTCCCATGATTCATCAACGAATACATATTTCATTCTTCAATGAGTTCTTTTTGAAATGATAAATTCTTCTTAAATTTATTAATTGCCGAATCTAATCTTTTTTCATTTATCCGGGATGAGAGTTCGTGTTGTGTCGAACATAATGCGTTATATTCATCTAATGAAATTACTACAACACCTTTGTCTTTTCCTCGATTAATTACTAAAGTTTCAAAATTATCAATAACGCTATCAAGGTATTTCTTAATGTCTTTTCTAAAATCCGAAATTGTTGTTGTAATCATGTTTATTTTGTTTTTTGTACAAAATTATGTACAAATTTTGGATTTTCCAAAATTTTTTATCAATAATTTACGAAACAATACATCCAATTAATAAGTTTCCAGCTAATCGAAAGGATACTTCTCTGATTTACATTTAAATCAATCCATTATCCTCCATAATAGATTTAAGGATTTTTGTTTTTGGTTCGCTAAGAGGAGTTAAGGGAAGTCTTACCCCTCCGGCTGCTTGACCTGAAAGATTCAAAGCCATTTTTGCCGCCATCGGATTGGTTTCAAAGCGTAATGCTTCAAAAAGTCGATAGTATTTATGATGAATTTCTTTTGCTTTCGTAATTTCTCCTTCAAGAGAATAATCAATCATTTGTTTCATTATTTCGGGGACAATATTTCCGGCAACCGTAAAAGTTCCACTTCCGCCCGAAGCAACAAACGGAAAAGCGGTAGTGTCTTTTCCCGTAAAAACTTCAAAATCGTCATCTTTGGTCAAATAAACAACCTTAGCCAAATGATCTAATTGTTTGTTTCCGTCTTTAACCCCTATAATGTTAGGATGTTTTGCAAGCTTTGCAGTAATTTCGGGAGTTAGCTCAACACATGTTCTGCCTTTTGCATTATGTAAAATAATTGGTAATTCGGAATAATCGGCAAGTTTTTCGTAAAACTCAATCAAACCGTCAGGTTTTGGGAGAACAAAAAACGGTGCAAAAACCGAAACATAATCAGCCCCGCAATCAGCATATTGTCTTACTCTTTCTCTCGCTTTCCATAAGCTCATCGCACATGTATCAGGTACAATTTTAGCTTTACCTTTTGCATTTTCAACAACTATTTTTAAAACTCTTATTACTTCATCGTCTGTCATCAAAGTATTTTCGCCTGTAACACCCAAAGGTGCAATTCCATGAATACCTGATTCTACTTGTTTCAATACATTTTGCTTTAAACCTTCTTCATCAAGAGTTTGATCTTCGTTGAAAGGAGTTATTAACAATGTGTATGCTCCCTTTTGCATTTTCATAATTATATATTTTTACTATTAAACTTTATTTAAAATCATTATAAATTGCTGCAAAGGTCGAGATAAAATATATTACTTTCAAGGGAAAAAATAATATTTTTAAAATAAGCTTTATAAATAAAGGTAATAAGGTGATTGTTTTAATAAAAAAATATTGCCAAAAAATAATATTTAGTTAAATTTCTATACATTTTTAAAGTTGAACTTTAAAAATGTATAAAAATTTGTATATTTGCACCATGATAATTAAAAGAACAATACAAGATGAGTTAATTAGTTTAATGAAGGAATACCCTGTTGTTACACTTACAGGACCAAGACAATCAGGCAAAACCACCCTGGCAAAAATCACTTATCCGAACTTTATTTATTGTAACCTCGAAAATCCTGAGATTCGTAAACTGGCAGAGACAGACGCAAATGCTTTTTTTAATACTTTCAGATTCCCAGTAATTATTGACGAAATACAAAGAGTGCCACAGTTGTTATCATATATTCAAACAATTGTAGATCAAGAAAATGAAAACGGCATGTTTTTAATTACCGCTAGTCATCAATCATCGTTAGATGAAGCAATTTCCCAATCGCTTGCAGGAAGAACAGCTCTTTTACAACTTTTACCCTTTTCAATTGTGGAACTTAAATCATTTAACCTGAATTTAAACAGGGATGCACAAATTTGTAAAGGTTTTTTACCACGTATTTACGAAAAAAAACAAAACTCTTTCAAAGCATATAGGAATTATTTTCAAACCTACATTGAACGTGACTTGCGACAAATGATAAAATTGAAGGACTTAAGTATCTTTGATGACTTTATCAGACTATTAGCAGGAAGAGTTGGTCAGATTTTAAATATTCATTCACTGTCAAATAATTTAGGTGTTTCTTCTCCAACTATTACTCAATGGTTGTCAATATTAGAAGCGTCATTTATTATTTTTAGGTTAAAACCCTATTTTGAAAATTTCGGTAAGCGGATTATTAAATCTTCAAAAATTTATTTTACGGATGTTGGGCTGGCCTCATACCTTTTGAGTATTGAAAATCAAGAACAGGTTCATCGTGACCCCCTTCTCGGTGGGTTATTCGAAAATATGGTTGTTTTGGAAGCAGTTAAAGCAAGATTAAACCAGGGTCTTGATCCTAACCTTTTCTTCTTTCGTGATAATAACGGCAATGAAGTTGACCTTATCTTCAAAACACAAAATTCTCTTATCCCAATAGAAATTAAAGCTGCTATGACTTTTAATGAAAAGCTTCTTAAAGGGATAAATTATTTTCACAATATCTGTGATAAAGCTAAAGATGGCTATTTAATTTATTCCGGGGAACTAAGTTTTAAAAGCCGTTATTATGAAACAATTCATTACTCAAAAACACACGAAATTTTTTCATAATTTAAGCCACTATTAGTCAATGGATATTAAAAGAATATCAATCTATATTTGCTCGGGATGCGAGATCGGGAATTCCATCGATATTGATACACTTAAAGATATTTCTGAAAAAGAATTTCAGATCACATACTTCAAACAACATCCAAATCTATGTTCAAAAAACGGTATAGAGCTGATAAAAAATGACCTGAATGAAACATCGGCAAATGCCATTATTATTGCCGCTTGTTCACCTCGACAAAACACAAAAACATTTTCATTTGATGATGTTATTGTCGAACGCTTAAATTTCAGAGAACAAGTTGTTTGGCCACATGAAGCTAATGATGAAGATACCCAAATGCTTGCAGAAGATATTCTTAGAATGGGAATTGCAAAAGTCAACTCAATTATTAAACCTATTCCTTTCATAATTAATGATTTTTGTGCTGATGTTTTGGTAGTTGGCGGTGGAATCACAGGAATTACTTCGGCTATTGAAGCAGCCAAAACAGGCTATAAAGTTTTTCTTATTGAAAAAGAAAATGAACTGGGAGGCTATTCGGCAAAGCTACATAAACAAATTCCTTTTCGCTATCCTTATATAAAAATTGAAGAGCCTCTTGTTTTTGAAAAGATAAAAGAAATTGAAAATCATCCGAAAATTAAAGTTTTCAAGTCCACAGAAATTAAAGAAATTGGCGGACAACCGGGTGAGTTTTCAGTAAAACTGAATACTAATGGAAATAAGAATTCTTTAAAAGCCGGAGCAATCGTAATGGCCACAGGATGGAAACTCTACGATGCTTCAAAACTTTCGGTATTTGGGTACGGAAATTTCAATAATGTCGTAACAAATCTTGAAATGGAAAGCCTCGCAAAAAAAGGTAAAATATTAAAACCTTCGGATGGAGAGGAAGTTAAAAGTGCTTTATTTATTCAGTGTGCAGGTTCGCGTGATCAGGAACATTTGCCTTATTGTTCAAATTATTGTTGTGGAACAGCCCTAAAACAAATTAAATATCTGCGTGAAGCAAATATTGATTCAAATGCTTTTATTGTTTATAAAGACATCAGAACCCAAGGACATTACGAAAACTTTTACAAAGAAATTCAAAACGATAACAGAGTTTTCTTTACAAAAGGTGAGGTGAAATCAATTGCCGAAAACGAAGAAAAATTATTAATCACAATTGATAATTCACTTCTCAATGAAGAAATTCAATTGGAAGTTGATCTTGTTGTACTTGCACTCGGAATGACTCCTGCTAATTCCGCTGAATTGAATCTAAATTACAGAATGGGAAAAGGTTTGCCGTCTTTAAAATATGATTTCCCCGATTCTCATTTCATTTGTTTTCCTTATGAAACGCGGCGAACAGGAATTTATGCTGCCGGTTCTTTGCGCTCACCGATGGATATTACGGCAAGCATTGAGGATGCCTGCGGAGCCACGATGAAAGCTATTCAATGTATTGAAGCAACAAAACGCGGCGAATCTGTCCACCCTCGTTCCGGCGATCGTTCCTATCCTGAACTTTATCTTGAAAGATGTACCGATTGCAAACGCTGTACTGAAGAATGTCCTTTTGGAGCTTACGATGAAACCGAAAAAGGAACTCCCCTTCCAAATCCATCACGTTGCAGGCGTTGCGGCATTTGTTTGGGTGCATGCCCCGAGCGAATAATTAATTTTAGTGATTTTTCTATCAATAGTGTTTCATCAATGATAAAAGCAGTTAATATTCCTGACGAGTTTGAAGAAAAACCCAGAATACTTGTTTTTGTTTGCGAAAATGATGCTTATCCCGCTTTCGATATGGCAGGATTCAAACGCTTAAATTATAGCTCATTCGTTAGAATAATTCCTGTAAGATGTATTGGCTCGGTTAATAAAGTGTGGATTTCTGATGCACTTTCGCAAGGCTTCGACGGAATTTTAATGATTGGTTGCAAACCCGGCGATGATTACCAATGTCATTTTATTCATGGAAGCGAACTTAATGAAACACGTGGAGAGAACATCAGCGAAACCCTCGAAAAAATGATGCTTGAACCCGAACGCCTTAAAACCGAATTCCTTGAAATAAATGAGTATAACAAAATCCCGGAAATTATAAACAATTATGTTGAAACTATCGAAGATATTGGACCGAATCCTTTTAAGGAAATGTAAAGGATATTGGATATTCGATACAAGATACTGGATGCTGGATGCTGGATGCTGGATGCTGGTTGAAAAAATAAATTGGAAATTGTGGATATAATTAAACCTGATATAGATTTTATTGAGAAGCTTTCAAAGGATAGTGGTGCTCCATTAAAACAATGTATGCAATGTGGAACATGTTCGGTTGTTTGTAAGCTTTCGCCCGAAGATAATCCTTTTCCTCGCAAAGAAATGATTTGGGCAGGCTGGGGTTTGAAAGAAAAACTTTTGGGAGACCCCGATATTTGGCTTTGTCATCAATGTGGCGATTGCACAACTTATTGCCCACGTGGTGTGAAGCCCGGCGATGTATTTTCTTCTTTACGATTTATGAGTTATTTGCATTATTCAAAACCAAAGTTTCTCGCTGCATTTTTAAGTAAAATTCAAAACCTTCCATTTATTATTTTAATACCAACAATAATCATCCTTGGAATTATTTATTTTGTTACCGGTTTGGAAATTCCTCCTGGAGAAATAATTTATTCTAAGTTTTTTCCACATAAACAGCTTAATATTTCATTTTCAATTTTAGTGCTACTAACTATTTTTGGGATGATGTTTAGCATTAGAAATTTTTTGAAAGACTTGAAAAAAAATATGCCACCAAAAAAAATAAAAAATACGGTTTTAAAGAGCTTTTTTGAAGCTTTCAAAGAAATTTTATCCCATCGAAAATTTAATAAATGTGATAATAACAACTATAGATATTCGGCTCATCTGATGGTTTTTTATGGTTTTATAACTTTGTTATTTGTTACATTTTTTGCTATAATTTCAGTAATATTTTTCCAATATCCTTTGACATTTTTTAATCCAATAAAAATTGCAGGAAACCTTGCGGCAGTTTCACTTTTAATAGGGCTTTCAACAATGATTTTCAAGAGATTAACTAACATAGAACTCTCAGGTAATTCAACGTATTTCGACTGGATTTTCTTAATTTCCCTCTATTTATTGGTTATCACCGGAGTTTTAGTTGAAATTGCACGATTTGATAGTTGGAAATTTGCTTACCATATTTATTTTGTGCATTTGGTTTTAGTTTGGGTTGTAATTGTTTATTTACCTTATACAAAATTTGGGCATATGATATATAGATTCACTGCACTCACTTATTGTAAATTTATTGGAAGAGAATGATTTCAGAACTCACTAAAACCGGCAATGGCCAAAAAAGATTTGCAAAAGCCTCAAAATTATTTGGAATTTAAATACTTTTAAAAAAAATCAATTTGATATGCAAAATATTATAATCAAACCGATCGGCATTATTCACACTCCATATAAAACCCCAAAGGACATTCCAATACAAGGCATTTTCAAAAATAATATTGAAGGGTTTTTAAGTTTAAATGAGAAATACTGCGAAGGATTAAAAGATTTAGAAGCTTACAGTCATGCAATTCTTATTTATCATTTCGATAGATCGCAAAAAGAAGATTTGATTTCCAAACCATTTCTTGAAAATGAGGAGCATGGAATCTTTGCCATCAGGAGCCCACACCGGCCAAATCATATCGGTTTATCGATAGTAAAAATCAAAAAAATAATAGAAAACAAGGTATATTTCACGGAAGTTGATATGTTAGACAAAACACCCTTGATTGATATAAAACCTTTTGTAAAACAGTTTGATAATCGTGAAAATGTTGTTTCGGGCTGGGTTGATAAGCACTTTACAAATGGCAATATCCCCGATAGAGTAATTTTATAGATGATTTTATATTACTGAAATTTATTCTGAACAACCTTAAAACATAAGGGCTGAAAAAATATTAAATCCATATTATACTTTTATTAATCAATAATATAAGGGTATATGGATTTCCATTTTCGAGCTTTAGGTTCTTTAGCTTGAAAATAAATATAATAACCTATTGAAAATTCGTGGGTTCCAGAAGATTTACTTAACATCCCCTTCGCAGAAAACTCATAAGAATAATTCAATACCAGACTCTCAGCAAGAGTCGCACCAATATTTATTCCCAAAATACCTCCTTTTCTTAATAGGACTCCAAACCAGTATTTATCCTCATTCTTGATCAAAAAAGCAAGATCAAAAACTGAAGGTGAATATTTAGTACTCCTTAATACAAAATATGGTTCAAAATACCAATAATCATCAAGATCAATAATACTTGAAACATGAAAAATCAGTGATCGCTCTCTTACTAAAAAGCGGTTGTTGTTGCTTTTATCAGTAATTGTGTGTTTCGATACTAATGTCGGTATAACAATACCTGTATATAATTTTTTATAATTATATAAAATGCTTGTTCCTGCATTAAGAGAAGTGCCTACAAGTTTTTGTTTACCGTAAATCACCGGATCATTTGCATCTTTAACAATTACATCTGTCAAGTCAATAACTGAATGATAAATACTACCCCACAAACTAAAAGAAAAATTATGTTCTTCCCATGCTTTCAAATGATAAGTATATGAAAAATTAGCAGAAATATTTGAAATAATGTCTGTTTGATCATTTATTATACTCCCCCCAAGCCAAACTCTTTCGTTTACAGGTACAAATAAAGAAGCATAACTTGTTTTTGGTGCACCCTCAATTTCTGACCAATCTCTACGAAAGTTAGCAAATAATTCAGGGCTGTTTCCAATGCCGGCATAAGAAGGAGACAATGAATAGGGATTAATAATATATTGATTACTTAATGGAAATTGTTGAGCGAGACAATAATTTGTTAATAATAAAGCAACTATAATAAATATTTTTGATAATCTTATCATAAATCAAGCCACTATCTTATTACATTAATTGCTCCCGTAAATTCTTCCATTGTTCCGGTTATAACCAAATAATAGTATGTTCCTTCAGGTAAAGGATTTCCGTTTAATTTTGCATCCCAATCATTTTTATAATAAAAGCTTGCAAACACAGGGACTCCATATCTATTAAAAATTGTTACCTGACAGGGATGATATTGGTCAATTTCAAAAATTTCCCATTTATCATTATATCCATCTCCATTTGGTGTGATAAGGTTCATTGCTTTTAGTGGGGCTCTTTCTTTAACCAAAACATGTATTGATCTTGATTTAAAACATCCTTTTGAATAAGCGGTAGCAGTATAAATTCCGCTTGTTTTAACATAAATACGAGAGCGTTTCATTCCATTTGACCAAATAACACTATCATAACTGCCATAAACCCTCATCATCAAACTATCACCCTTATAAAACGTTGTGTCACCTGAAAACTCAATATTAATAACAGGTACTGACCGAATTAAAACATCTTGGAAAATTGAATCTTTACAACCGATATTTGAAGTTAGAGCAAATTTCACATCAAAAGTGCTTACATAATCAAAAACATGGATTGGGTTTTCTTCGTAAACGTCTTCAGAAACATCACCGAAATTCCATTTATATACAGATATACTACCTTCTTTTATTGTTGATTCATTAAAAAAAAGTGTTTCTTCTGATTCGCAAGGATGTTCCCAATAAAAGTCAGGTTCGGGAAGATAATGAACCTTTACTTGTTTATAAATAGCTTTGGATAAACCTGTTTCTGTAATGATTCGTAGTCCGGCAGTATTTTCACCCGGTTTTGGAAAAACGTATTTTATTGTATCGCCAGATGCATTATCAAATTTACCATCGCCATTCAAATCCCAATCAAATCTAATAATTTTATCTTCACTAACCGAAGTGCTAATTAAAGTAGTTGAATTTCTATAACATACAGTATCGCTTTTGAAATCAGCAATTTGTGAGAATATCAAATCCGTTTGAAAAAAAATAATCACTAAAATTAATATTGCATTTCTCATTCAGATCAATTAATTATTTCAAATGCTTTTCATTTCTTATTTTGTTATCTCGCTTAATATTAACCTATAAGAAAATAATAACAATTGTTTAATTCATTACTAATTTTTAAATTAATTTCTCAAAGATAAATAAATCAAATAAATTCTATGATTTTTGTTGATAAATTTATGAAACGAGCCTTCGAAATTCCATCTTATCTCTGAGAATTCCTCAAACCGAAATATTATAAAACCAAATTTTATTGACTTGGAAAAAATGTAACCTTTAGCCTTTTATAAAACTTAAGAGCAACTCTTTAAATAAACTTAAAGCTTAGAAATTATTATATGTAATATCAAAAACCGACCTTAAAATATCTTGCTCAATTTCATCAAATTTAAGGTTTCTTCTTTCATAAACTAATTTAGCAACCTCAATAGCTTTATTAACATCGAATTTTGAAAATCCTGCATGCCCCCCCCATGAAAATGATGGGATGAAATTTCGTGGAAAACCTGAACCGAAAATACTCGAATTCACTCCAACAACGGTTCCGGTATTAAACATTGTGTTAATCGCACATTTTGAATGATCGCCCATAATCATACCACAAAATTGCAAATCTGTCGGAATAAAAGATTGTTGAGGATAATTATATAATCTGACTTCTTTATAGTTATTCTTTAAGTTGGAATTGTTTGTTCCGGCACCCAAATTACACCATTCACCAATAACCGAATGCCCTAAAAATCCGTCGTGTGCCTTATTTGAATATCCGAAAATAACGCAATTATTTATTTCTCCTCCAACTTTTGAAAAAGGGCCAATAGTTGTGGCTCCATATATTTTTGTACCCATTTTTAAGGTAGAATAATCGCACATTGCAAAAGGCCCGCGTATTAGGCTACCTTCCATAATCTCAGCATTTTTACCTATATAAACAGGGCCGGTTGTAGTATTTATTGTTGCTTGAAAAATTTTGGCTCCTTCTTCAATAAAAAGCTTCCCGTTCCCAATCACCGAACAATTATTTCCCGGTTCAAGCGATTTACGTCCTTTTGTAATTAATTCAAAATCATCAATTATTGCTTGTTTGTTTAAAGCAAAAATATCCCAAACATTATTAATTTTCAGAAAATCTGACTTAAACTCCAACTCTTTAAATCCTTTAGTATCTTCAACTTTTTCCAATTCTTTGGATTCAAGATGCATTGCAATTATAACTTCGTCGGCAGCAACTAATACTTCATTTGATTTTAAAGCCTTAATTTCCTTAATTAATTTTTCATTTGGGCAAATCGAAGCATTGATAAGTATGTTGTTTTCTTCTTTTACGACAGGAAATTTTTTCCGAAGATAATCTTCGGTGAGGGTAGAAGTTTTTTTGCCTAAATAATTTTCCCATTTTTCACGAATTGTCAAAATCCCTATACGTATTTCGGAAACAGGCCTTGTGTAAGTTAGTGGAAGTAAATTATTTCTTCTAAAATTATCAAATAAAATGTAATTCATTAAATTATTATTAATAGTGGACTATTTTTTTAATACTTCGGCGACTTTCTCAGCAATATCGGCGGGTGAGTCAACCACGTGAACACCTGATTCTCGCATAATTTGTTTTTTAGCTTGGGCAGTATCGCTTTTTCCACCAATAATGGCTCCTGCATGCCCCATAGTACGACCTTTTGGAGCTGTAGCTCCGGCGATAAAACTAACAACAGGTTTTGTCCCGTTTTGCTTTATCCATCTTGCAGCATCGCCTTCCATTCTACCACCTATTTCGCCAATTATTACGATTGCTTCTGTTTTATCATCTTCCATAAACAACTTGACGGCATCAAGAGTGGTAGTTCCTATTAATGGATCTCCCCCAATACCTATGGCTGTACTTTGCCCGAGCCCAATCTTTGTTAGCTGATCAACTGCTTCATAAGTAAGAGTTCCTGAACGCGAAACAATCCCAACAGAGCCGGGAATGTGAATATATCCTGGCATAATCCCTACTTTAGCTTCACCGGGAGTTATTATTCCCGGGCAGTTTGGACCTATAAGTCGAGATTTTTTCTCTTTAAGCAATTCCTTAATCGGTATCATATCTTTGACCGGAATACCTTCTGTGATACAAATAATTAATTCAACCTCAGCAAATATTGATTCGATTATTGCATCAGCAGCCGAATGACGAGGTACAAAAATAACGGAAACGTTTGCATTAGTCTTTTCAATTGCCTCATGGACAGTATTAAAAACCGGTCTGTCAAGATGAAATGTTCCACCTTTGCCTGGTGTAACGCCACCAAGAATATTCGTCCCGTAATCAATCATTTGTGTTGAATGAAAAGTGCCTTCGTATCCGGTGAAACCCTGAATTATTACTTTTGAATCTTTATTAACAAGAATACTCATAAAAATCTTTTTAATTTTTTTTGATATAAAAATTCAAAGATATAATCTTTTAAAATAATGG